>NZ_JBBHKA010000001.1:2561011-2881137 GCF_037572775.1 Ramlibacter sp. PS4R-6
CGCCCGCAAAACCGATCACGAGCGCGAGCAGCACGCGCGGCGTGGGCCGCTGGCCGAACGCCATCCAGCCGATCAACGCCCCCCAGAAAGGCATGGTGAAGCCGAGGATCGCGGCCTGGCCCGAAGGGATGAGGATGGCCGCATAGCCGCTGGCGATGTTCCACACCACCAGGTAGGCCAGCGATGCCTGCAGCAGCGTCGGCCAATGTTCGCGGGGAATGCCCAGCGGAACACCGCGCACGCGCGCCAGCAACAGCAGTGCGGCACCGGCGCCCATCAACGAAACGCTGCGGAACGTCCACACCGACACTTCGCGCATCGCGATGGGGAAGAGCGGCCAGTTGGTGCCCCAGACGAGCGTGAGGATGACGAGAAGGGGAATGGCTTTGCGCACAACTGGCGCATTGTGCCGCGATGAACGCCCTCCGCCGAGAGGCGTTGGCGGGCTAGCCGCCAGGACCCTTGCGCGAATGCACTACCAATTCGATAAAAAACTCAAAAACTTCCTGAACGCTCTCCAGTATCAATTCGAGAATCACCTTGAGAGCTTGCTCATTTCGTCTTAGTGCAAGCAGCCCGGCCAAACAAAGTGCCATCAGGACGAACCAGCCGACCGAGATGTACTTGCAGATCTCTTTCCACGCAGGAATTCCCTCGTGATGCAGCCAGCGGGCGAAGGCGAGCATCAACTCGAAAGCGAACTGAAGCAAGACGCCCACGAGAAGCAAGGCTATGGCCAGTCCGATGAGGACGCCCATGCTTTTCATGAACGCGCCCATGAGTTTCTCGAAAAGCGGTGTCTTCTCGTCCCCGATGGGATAAAAGAAGATCATTGCGAAGAACATGAACAAGCCGAATCCTTCGCCCAGCAACCCGCTGGATTTTTCGTAAAGGCTCGTATAGAGGCCTAGGCTGAAGGTGCCAAATGTGCCGAAGGCAAGGGCGGCTAGGTACGCAAGGCCAAGCAAAATCCAAGACGCAGCGGTAGCGATGCCGGTCGCTTTTTTCACATGCGCAAGTCCCCGGACGATGGCCTCCATCCCTCCTCCAATCTGGGGGTGCCAGACAAAAATACTGCGCTGCAAGCGGTTCGTTCTAATGTCTCGCAATCTAGCCATTAGCGATCCCGGTCGCAAGCTTTTTGTGGCTCCAAAATCGCCAACATGCTCCGCATTGCCCTGATCCACGCCACGCCGCTGTCCATCGAGCCGATCAACGCCGCTTTCGCGCAGCTGTGGCCCGAAGCCGAACGTATGCATCTGCTGGACGATTCACTGTCGCGCGACCGGCAGCGCGACGGCGAGCTCACGCCGGCGATGACGCAGCGCTTCGTCACGCTGGCCACCTACGCCAAGGGCACGGGCGCCGACGCGATCCTCTTCACCTGCTCCGCTTTCGGCCCGGCCATCGACGAGGCGGGCAGGGCGGTGGGCATCCCCACGCTCAAGCCCAATGAAGCGATGTTCGAGCAGGCGCTGGGGATGGGCCGAAGGTTGGCGCTGGTAGCCACCTTCGCGCCTTCGATAGATTCGATGGCCCCCGAGATCGAACAGATGGCGCGCGAACGCAAGCAGGCCATCGACCTGCAAACCGTGCATGTGCCCGGCGCGATGGACGACCTGGCCGCCGGCCGCGCCGACGAACACCACCGCAAGATCGCCGATGCCGTCGCTCAGCTGGCGGACCGCGACGCCGTGATGCTGGCGCAGTTCTCTATGTCGGGTGCGCAGCCAGCGGCCCAGGCCCGGACAAGCTGCCCGATCCTGACGAGCCCTGCTTGCGCGGTGGCGGCGCTTCGTCGGCGGATGGCAGGCGCAGCGTGAACTCGGCGCCCGCGCCCAGCTGCGAGCGCGCGCGCACGCTGCCGCCGTGCTTTTCCATGATGCGGCGCACGTTGGCCAGGCCCATGCCCGTGCCCTCGAACTCCGCCGCCGTGTGCAGCCGCTCGAAGGGGCGGAAGAGCCGCACCGCGTGCGTCATGTCGAAGCCCACGCCGTTGTCGCGCACGCGCACGTCGTAGCGGTCGGGCGGGTGCGGCACGGCGTCGATCGAGATCACCGTGTCGCGCTGGTGGCGCGTGTACTTCACCGCGTTGGACAGCAGGTTGATGAACGCCAGCAGCAGCAGCGACGCGTCGCCGTGCACCGCGGGCAGCGGGGCGATGCGCCACTCGATGTAGCGCGACTCGGTGGCCATCACGGCGCTGCGCGCCTCGCCCACCACCTGGTTCAGGTCCACCCGCGCCATGCTCACCTGCGATTGCCCCAGGCGCGCGAACTCCAGCAGCGCGCGGATCATGCGCTTGGCCGTCGCGGCGGCGGCGGTGATCTTGCCGAGGTTCACGACGTCGGCCGCGGGCATGCGGTCGGCGTTGCGCTGCATCACCTGCGAGAACGCGGCGATGGTCGTCAGCGGCTGCTGCAGGTCGTGCGCCAGGCTGCCGGCAAAGGCCTGCAGGTCGCGGTTGGCCAGCTCCAGGTCGGACATCGTCACTTCCAGCGCCTCGGACTTCTCGGCCAGCAGCTTGTTGCTTTCGGCCAGGCGCGCATAGAGCGAGCCGTTCTCAAGTAGCAGCACCGCCAGCACGAAGCCGTTGGCGAGCAGCCCGTAGATGCGGCCCGAATACCAGCCCAGGTCGAAGCGGCCGCCATTGAGCACCGAGGCCAGCGCCGTCTCGGCCGACCACACGCACAGCACCACCATCAGCCACAGGTCCAGCACCGTGTGCGGCGGGCGGCGCCAGATGGCGGCCAGCGCCAGGAGGCCCAGCACCCAGGTGATGACCGCGACGACGATCTTGCCCGGCGCGTCGGTGTTGCCGGCCATGATGGGCGGCAGGATGTCGTGCAAGGCCGTGGCCACCAGCACCATCGCCGCAGCGAGCGCGATGGCCGACACGGCCGCGGCGTACACCGCCAGGCGCACGCTGCCACCCAGCGTGTGCTGCTGGCCGTTGGGCTTGAGCATGGCGTAGCCGATGACGAACAGCGGGAAGCCCGCGTGCCAGAAGTAGTAGATCCACGCCGTCGTCTGCCCGCCGCCGCCGATCACGCCCTGCGGGCCGAACAGGCCCGGGAAGCTCAAGGTGTGCGACGTGGCCATCAGCGCGTTGAAGATGTAGCCGGCCGCCAGCAGGATGAGGCCGCGGTTGCGCAGGATGCGGAACTGCCCGAGCAGCAGCACCGCGGTGATCATGTCGAAGATGACCAGCGCCGACTGGTAGATGGGAAGGAACGCGGGCACCTGCGCCAGCGGCAGCCTGGCGAAAGGCGCGGCGGCGGCAAACACCACCAGCGACACGAGCACGGCAAGCAGCGCGGCCTTGCGATGCGAGGACGCGGGCTGCAGCGTGGAAACGAAGCTCCCGTTCATCGACCGTTGCGGCCGATGCCCGGGCTTATGCGCCCGTGGCTTCAGCCTCCCTGTTCATCCGAAAATTCATAGTAGGCTGATTTGCCGCGCAGTTCCACCATGGCGTCGTGCATTAGTTGGCACATCGCCACGCATTTCCCCCCAATTGGGGAATACCTTCTTCTGCCCCGGATACCGCGAATTGCGGATACCTCGCGGCGCGACCCAGAATCGAGGATGAGCAGCCCCCGCACCAGCGTCGCGCAATTGCGCGGCTTCATCACCGCCTGCCTCGAGCGCCTGGGCCTGCCGCCCGACGAAGCCGCCACCTGCGGGCGCCTGATGGCTGACGCCGAAGCCCAGGGCTCCGACGGGCACGGCGTCATCCGCCTGATGCCTTACGCGCGCCGCATCCGCGCCGGCGGCATGAACCTGCACCCGAAAATCCGTATCGCGAAGGAGAAGGCCGCAATGGCCCTCATCGACGGCGACAACGGCATGGGCCACCTGGTGATGTCGCGCGCCGCGCAGGTCGCGATCGAGAAGGCGAAGAACTGCGGCGTGGCCTGGGTAGGCGCGCAGCATTCCAACCATGCCGGGCCCGCGTCGCTGTATGCGCGCATGGCGCTGGAGCACGGGATGATCGGCCTGTACTTCGCGGTGGGCAACGCCAACCACCTGCCGCCGTGGGGCGGCACCGACATGCTGCTGTCGACCAACCCGATCGCCTGCGCCATCCCCGCGGGCGACGAGCCGCCCATCGTGCTGGACATGGCCACCACCGTTGCGGCCTACGGCAAGGTGAAGGCCAAGGCGCAGCGGGGCGAGCAGATGCCGGTGGGCTGGATGATCGACCGCAACGGCCAGCCGCTGACGGACCCCAAGCGCGCGGGCGAGGGCTTCCTGCTGCCCATCGGCGACTACAAGGGCTACGGCCTGGCGCTGGTGGTGGGCATCCTGGCCGGCACGCTGAACGGCGCGGCCATGGGCAGCGAGACCATCGACTTCAACGCCGACGACGTGACGCACACCAACACTGGCCAGGCGATCTGCGTGATCGACCCCGACGCGTTCGGCGAAGGCGAGGCCTTCAAGCGCAAGGTGGACCAGCTGATCCGCGAGATGCGCGGCAGCGCCCGCATGCCGGGCGTGGACCGCATCTGGCTGCCGGGCGAGCAGAGCCACGAGAAGCGCTTGCGGCACGAGCGCGAGGGCATCTCTCTCCCCACGGCTCTCCTCACGCAACTCGACGATTTCGCCCGCGGCCTGGGTGTACAACCCCTCCCACGCACCTAGTGCTTGTCGTCCCGGCGCAGGCCGGGACCCAGTGTCTTTCCGGAGTCCCCCCATGAAGATCGCCACCTTCCTCGTCACCACGGCCTTGGCCCTCTCGGCCCACGCGCAATCCGCCTACCCCACCAAACCCATCAAGGTCATCGTCCCCCTGGCCGCCGGCTCCGCCGTCGACAACGCCGCCCGCATCGTCACCGAGAAGATGGCGCGCAACATGGGCGTGGGCATCGTCATCGAGAACCAGCCCGGCGCCGCGGGCCTGATCGGCGCGGGCAACGTGGCCAAGGCCGCGCCCGACGGCTACACGCTGGGCGGCTTCAACGACAGCATCATGACCATGGTGCCCAACATGACGCCGAAGATGCCGTGGGACATCACGAAGGACTTCGAGCCCATCTCGCTGGTGGCCACGGTGGAGTGGGGCCTGGTGGTGAACGCGCAGGCCCCCGAGAAGACGGCCGCCGACCTGATCGCGGCCGCGAAGAAGGAGCCGGGCAAGATCAACTACGGCTCGGGCGGCAACGGCAGCCCGCAGCACATCGCGATGGCGCTTCTCGCCAGCCAGGCCGGCATCCAGATGCAGCACGTGCCCTACAAGGGCGCCACGCAGGCGGCGGTGGGCGTGGGCGCGGGCGAGGTGCTGACGGCCATGCAGGGCATCAGCACCGTGAAGTCGCTGATCCAGGCGGGCAAGGTGCGGCTGATCGGCGTGACGACGCCGCGGCGCATGGCGCAGTTCCCCGACGTGCCGACGGTGGGCGAGTCGGGGTTGCCGGGGTTCGAGTTCAACTCGTGGTTTGCCTTGATGGCGCCGGCGGGGACGCCGAAGGAGATCACGGCGCGGCTGGCGCAGGAGGTGAAGAAGGCGCTGGAGGACCCGGAGGTGAAGGCGAAGCTGGATGCGCAGGGGCTTACGCCGCGGGGGACGAGCCCGGAGGAACTAGGTATCGCCACGAAAGGGCAGTTGGCGAAGTATGGGGAGTTGATTCGGAGGAATGGGATAACGGCGGAGTGAGGTGTTGCCCATCAGGAGTGGGGCGCATAACATTCGTCCCGGAAATAGAGGGGGCAAAGGGGGGAGGATGATCAGAATCGCCATGCTCATTGGATTGGCCACGATATGCTTTGCCACGTCTGCGGCACGTACTGATTCCCGGGAACTAGACAAAGTAGACCAACGAGTGCAGCAGCTCCAACAGGAGCTTGGCGAACAAAAACGAGCGTTGCAAACCACGGCGGAAAACGTGGACAAGCGACTAGCGGATTTCGCGACATTGGCAACTATGCAGGGGACTCACACAGCATGGGTGGCCAACTTGATCGCAGTACTCGCAATCGGGGCCACGATCTTGGTTTTTCTTGCGAGTTTTATCACGTACATCAGCGCAACGGAGAAGGCAAAGCGCGAGGCAAAGGATTGGTTCGAAAAGAACGAATCCAAGCTGAAGGAGCAGATCGCCACCTTGGTGGCCCAAGCAGAAGAGAGCAGCCGACAGATCAAAGAGTCACGAGAGAGAGTCGAAACTGAGGCAGAAGCGGCGCGTCAAGCATTCCAGAATGCGAAGGATAGGCAAGCAGCTAAAGTGGAGGAAGGCAAAGCGCCTCTACAAAATGCCTCTTCGGAGCCGCTTACGGCTGCCGCTCAGCAAGCAAAAGCACCCGCACGCACAAATCTCGACGAGTTGCCCGAGGCACCGCTACGGCAAGGAGTGGCGTTGGAGCTTGGCGCCCGAATCGAAGCGGCATTCCAAGCTGGGAATCGCGGAAATCGCAAGGAAGAGATCGCAATGTACCAAGCGATCGATCGAGATTTTCGTGGCGATGAATCAGACCACGTCCAGGTTCAACTGATGCGGGTCAAGTTCATGTGTGCTATTACGCTAATTCAAACAGATAGCATAGAACAAGGACTCGTTTACCTCGAGGAACTCATCGCGCGCGATACGCCAGACATTGCCACTGATAGGGCGATAGTCATCGCAAGATCTTATATATCCAAAGCGAGTGCCCTGAGAAAGCTGCAGCGAAACGAGGAAGAGGCAAGCACTCTGGAAGCCTTGATCCGGCGTTTTAGAACGGACGCAGAAACGGAAATTCGCCTGATTGTTTTGCAAGCACTTCTGGCCAAGGCTTTGAACCAGTTCCGCGCCGGAAATAGAGATGCAGAAGTCACCGCGTACAGCGAAATCATAGATTTAGCTCCTGACTCAACAGAAAACTCCGAAATCAACGACGTCGTCCTCAAGGCGCTCGTATTCAAGGCTGGAACATTGGGCAAGCTCGGCGATTTGGCTCAAGCAATTGACTTGTACGACAAGGCGTTGACCAAGCATGGTTCCGTGCAAGACATCGCGCAAAGGAGGCTGATAGCGAATGCCATGCTTCGTAAGGCTGGAGCCGTCGGAAAGTTAGGCAACAGGTTTAAAGAAATCGAGATTTACAAACAGATTCAAGAAAAGTTCAAAGGCGAAGCCGATGCGGAAATCGAGCTCGCATTCGCAAGAGCAATGTATTTTGAGGCGCTCACGTATGGGCAGACCAAAGAGCCGGAAAAGGAAGTCTCTGCGTATGAAAGATTCTTAGCGCAGTTCGGTGGAAGTAATCGTCCGGAGATGCGAGAGATGACAGCCAAGGCCATGTTCTATAAAGGGTTCACTCTGGCCCAGATGTCGAAGCATGATGATGCTATTCGCGTATTCGAAGAGGTTGAATCTCGCTTTGGAAAAGAAGACGTACTCACTATTCAGCAGACAGTTTCAAATGCCCTTTTGCAAAAGGCATTTTCGTTGCAGGCCTTGAGTCGGAGCGACGACGAAATTCGAGCTTACGATGCGATTGCTGAACGTTACTCGGGCGTCCCTGCATTGCGGAAAGATGTATTGTTTAGTATCTACATGAAAATACTGAGCCTGCGAGCTCTTGGGAAGACGGCGGAGGCGGCGGCGGCAAGGCAGGCAGCGTTGGCCGAATACAAAGAAGGAGAGTCGGCTGAAATTGCGAACCATGTCCAAAAGATTCGGAGCCTCGAATGATGCAATACCGCAGGGTGCTCCTCACGGCCGCACGTACGCCCAGCCTTCTTCCTGCTTCCGCATGATCTCCGTCACGGCCGCCGGCACGTAGCCGATGGTCGACATCATCTGGCTCTTTTCCAGCTTCAGGTTCTTCATGGTGTTCTCGCAGCCCACCACCTTCACGCCCGTCTTCAGCAGGTCGTTGATGTGCCCTGCGACGGGCGTCTCGCTCCTGAGCATGTTAATGCCGGGGCCGTAGGCGACCACCTCGATGTCGATCTTGTCGACGCCGCCCACGTCCTCCTGGGCGTTCTTCACGTTGTTCATCACCATGTTCCACTTGCCGGGGTCGTTGTCGCTCACGGCGATCAGCAGGCGGTGCTTCTTGGCCTGTGCTTGCGCGAACGCGGGCACGGCCAGCGCCAGCGGGAGGAGGGCGGCGGTGCGAAGGACGGAACGGCGGGACGTGACGGTCATGGCGGGCTCCTGATGGGGGGTGCGCGCATCCTACGCCGGTCGATTCCGCGAATCCACCCAGTAAGCCCAGGCCACCAGCAGCCACTGCGCCTGCCCCACCCAGGCGATCGCCGTCACGCTCGGCGGCGGTGCGCCGAAGAGGTTGCCCACGTAGATGAGCGCGAGGAAGGCCGCCAGTCCGGCCAGTGCGAACCGGCCCACCTTGTCCAGCGTGGCCCACACCGCCCGCACGTAGATCCACACGCCCAGCACGAAGATCGGCACCTCGGTGGCGATCGTCGCGGCTCGCGATTCCCACATGCCCAGCCCGATGCGCTCGGTGCCGCCGGGGGTGAGCGGCAGGTCGGGCACGTGCACGATGGCATCCAGCAGCCAGTGGCTGACCACGAGGGCGCCGACGACGAGCGCGCCCCTCGCGTCCTTGCGCCAGATCGAGTGGATCGCGCCCAGCACCATGCCCCAGCAGATGACGGCGACCAGGCTGTGCGAGATGGGATAGCTCTCGAAGACGAGCGGGGTCACCGCGGTGGCGCCGGGCGCGATGCGCACCGTCTCCCACCCCAGCAGGAGCAAGGTGGGCCACAGCAGGTCCAGCCACTGCGCCGCCAGGAAGGCGGTGCCCAGCGACACGCGCGGTGCGATCTGCTTCGCGGCGAAACCCACGCCGAAATGGCCAATGAACATGCGAGCCCCCGGTTGTTTGAGGTGAGTCGCAATTGTCGTGCCGCGCGGCTCGGCAACCGGGAATTCCCCAAGCGCGCGCGCCGCGCCGGGCGCCTTTTTTCATGCACCATCGCCGCCCATGAAGTTCGAAACGCTGCAGCGCGACCTACAGGCCGCGCGGGCGGGTGAGCTCGACATGGGCACGCTCGCACGGCGCTTGAGGGGGCTTATCCTGCCCGCCGCATTGCCGCCGAAATTCTCAGAGGTCCTCGCCCACCTGGCGGATCGCATGGAGTCGAGCGCCCTGTTCGATGGGGAGAGTTGCTCGTTCAGCCAGAGCGATTTGCTGGAGGGGCTGGAGGTTTGGTATGCCAAAGCCTGCGAGAGGCTGGGCAAACCCTAGCAAGACACTGGACCCCGGCCTGCGCCGGGGTGACAGTCAGGCGAGGCCGAGGGCGCGGTAGGCGGCTGCTCGCGGGCCGGCGAAGGATTTGTCGGAGAGCAGCAGCAAGTCCGTGTGCGGCACGAAGAGGCCGCCGCCGGTCACGGGGCTGGCCAGGTATTGCACCTGCGCGCCCTTGCGCGCCATGCCCATGACGTGCCGGTTCAGGCGCGTCGCCGTTTCGGGCGACGCGTCTTCGGGCGCCTGCGCGGCCAGCACGTCGTGCTTGCCCACCAGCACCACCAGCGCCTGCATCAGCTGCCCGAAAGGCACGCCGCGCGGCTCCATCGCGCGCGCCAGCTCGCCGATGGCCTTGGGTTTGTGGTCCGCCAGCGCCTCCAGGATGGGCTTGTAGATCGCATCCGACAGCCGCGCGTCGCCCACCTTCAGCACCACGTTCTGCGCGGGCTGCACCAGCACCACGTGCTGCGCCTCCAGCGCCTTGCGCTGCGCCTCGGGGTCCATGCGCTTGCCGCCGCGCACCCAGTAGTCGCGGCGGAAGTTGGCGTTCAGCACGAAGTCGCGCACCGACTGGCGCACGCGCGCGCTGGGCACGGACTGCACCAGCTCCATCTGCTCGGTGCTCATGTACAGCGCGTCCACGTGTTCCAGCAGGTGGCCCGGGCAGGCGAAGGCCAGGCCCGCGGGCTCCAGCCAGTCGGAGAACTTCGCGAACGACATCGGTTCCCAGTCTCGGTTGAAGTACTCGTGGGCCAGGTAATTCTTGTCCTGCGCGACGATGTGGCGAATCTGCTGCTGCGCCTGCTGGTTGCCCATCAGGAAGCGCGGGTTCGTCGCCAGCAGCTTCTCGGTGAAGTCCACCGCGGTGTCGATGCGCGTGGCGGTGCTCTGGTTCGGGCCGCCCACGGCGTCGGCGTAGGCGATGAACAGCTCGCGCACCGGGATCACGTTGGCCCAGCCCGGCTGCGTGTTGTAGCTGGCGTAGACGATGCCGCCCGGCTTGAGCTTGCGGCGGATGAAGTCGACGATGGTGGTGCGGTTGGCGTCGTTCACCCAGGTCCACACGCCGTGCAGGCCGATGAAGTCCATGTCGGGCAGGTCGGCGCGGTGGCAGAAGGCGTCGAAGGATTCGGCGGAGATCGTGGCGTTCGACCCGGCGGCCGTGGCCAGGCCTTGCGCGAAGGCCGCCTGCTGCGGCAGGAAGTCGTTCCCCCACCAGCGCGTCTTCGAAGCCGCCGCGTGCATGTTGATGCTGACGCCCTGGCCGAAGCCCAGCTCGCACGCGTTTTCGACCTCGGGCGTCGCGTAGCCCGCCGCCAGCAGCGCAAAGCGCGCCGCCACGGGGTTCAGCTCGGTGTAATAGCCGTACGTGTAGCCGATGTCGGCCACGTAGCCGGCGGTCCAGTCGTCCTGCATGGGACGACTGTAGCAATTCAGCGAAGCACCAGCGTGAAGGTGGCCCCGTGGCCCACCTGCGATTCGGCCTTCACCGTGCCGCCGTGCTTTTCCATGATCCGGCGCACGTTGGCCAGGCCCATGCCCGTGCCTTCGAACTCGCTGACCGTGTGCAGCCGCTCGAAGGGGTTGAACAGCTTGCCGGCGTGCGCCATGTCGAAGCCCACGCCGTTGTCGTGCACCTGGATCGCATGGCCGTTGTGCGCCAGCAGGATGGCCGTCACGCTCACCTGCGGCGTGGCCTGCTTGCGCGAGTACTTCACGGCGTTGGACAGGAGGTTGACGAAGGCCAGCTTGAGCAGCGACGGGTCGCCTTGCACCACCGGCAGGGTGCCGATCTTCCACTCGACGGCGGGCGAGTCGCCGCCGTTGGTGACGATCTCGCGCGCATCGGCCAGCACGTGGTTCAGGTCCACGTCTTCCTTGCGCACCTGCGCCTGGCCCAGGCGCGCGAACTCCAGCAGCGCCTTGATCATGCCGCGCGCCGCATCGCACGCCGCGATGATCTTCGCCAGGTGCCCCGCGCTCGCCGGCGTCAGGCCGCCCGCCTGGCTTTGCATCACCTGCGCGAACGAGTTGATGGTGGTGATGGGCTGCTGCAGGTCGTGCGCCAGCGTGCCGGCGAAGGACTGCAGGTCGCGGTTGGCCAGGCGCAGGTCCGACATCGCCTGCTCCAGCGCGTCGGTGGATTGCTTCAGCGCCACCAGGTTGCGCACGCGGATCAGGAGCTCCGAGCGGTCCAGCGGCTTGGTCAGGAAGTCGCGCGCGCCCGCGGCCAGGCCGCGCAGGCGCGCGTCGCGGTCGTCGGTGGCCGTCACCACCAGCACCGGCACCTGCGGCGCCGACTCGCGCAGCACCTCCAGCGCGGCAAAGCCGTCGATCACCGGCATCATCAGGTCCAGCAGGACCAGGTCGGGCGGCGCGGCCTCGATGGTCTCCAGCGCCTCCTTGGCGTTGGTGAAGGTGACCACCGAGTACGGCTCTCCCTGCAGGTAGGCCCGCAGCAGCCGAAGGTTCGTTTCCTTGTCGTCGACCGCGTAGATGACGGGCAGGCCGTTGCTCATTCGGCGGCGCGCAGCGGCGCGGGTGCGAAGCGCTCGACTTCCTGCAGGAAGTCCTTGTAGCGGATCGGCTTGGCGACGTAGCCGTCGCAGCCGGCGGCCAGGATGCGCTCGCGATCGCCCGCCATCGCGAGCGCGGTGACGGCCACCACGGGGATGCCGCGCGTGCGCACGTCGGCCTTCAGGATGCGCGTGGCCTGCAGGCCGTCCATGCCGGGCAGGTTCATGTCCATCAGGACCAGCTGCGGCCCGTGCTCGCGGGCCAGCGCGATGCCTTCCTCGCCCGTGCGTGCCTGCAGCACCTGGTGGCCTGCGCTGCGCAGCAGCATGGTGACGAACTTCATGTTGGCCGGCGTGTCTTCCACGACGAGGATCGGTGTGCTCACGACGCCACTCCCTCGCTCGACTCGAGCGCTTTGTGCACCTGGTCCACCAGGATGCTGCGCGCGCGCGGCAGGCTGGTGATGAAACCGGCATGGTTCAGGGCGGCGAGCATCTCGTCGCGCGAGTAGGGCTTCTGCAGCACCGCCGCGGCGCCCAGCGCCATGCCGCGCGGCGCGTCGGCCACGATGGAGACGATGACCACCGGCACCAGGGCGGCGGGGTTGTCGAAGTGCTTCAGCTGCACCAGCAGGTCCCAGCCGTCCATGTCGGGCAGCAGCAGGTCCAGGATGATCAGCTCGGGCATGCCGTCGGCGATCCATGCCAGCGCCGCGCGCGCGGTGGACACGCGCGCCACGCGGAAGCCCTCGGGCTCCAGCTGCAGGCGGATCAATTCGGCGGCATGGTCGTTGTCCTCGATCACCAGCACGATGGGCTGGTGGTCCGGGTGGCTGCCGGAGGTCAACGTGGACCCGGCCGGCTCGGGCGGTGCGTCCGCATCGCGCCAGGGCAGCCACACGTAGAAGCCCGTGCCTTCGCCGGGCGTGCTGGAAAGCGCCACGGTGCCGCCCGCCAGGCGCGACAGCTGGTCGACCAGCGCCAGGCCCAGGCCCGTGCCTTCCACTTCCTTCGACAGCGACGAATCCACCTGCGAAAACATCGTGAACAGCCGGTCGGCGTCGTCGGGCGCGATGCCTATGCCTTCGTCCTGCACCAGGATCTCGACGAAATGCTCGCTGGAGACCTGCGGCAGCGGCATGCGCACCTGCGTGGCGCCGCGCGCGCCCCAGCCCTTCACGTCGCGTGCCTCCACGCGCCGCACGCGCATCAGCACGCGCCCGCCCGGCTGCGAGAACTTCACGGCGTTGGACAGCAGGTTGTAGAGGATCTGCTTGGTCTTGCGCGCATCGAGCAGCAGCGACTCGCGGCCCAGGTTCACGTCCAGCTCCAGGCGCACGCGCCGCGCCATCGCGCGCTCGCGCACGATGGCCAGGCTCTGCTCGAAGAGCGGCTTGACCTCCACCGGCTCCAGGTCCAGCGTCATGCGGCCGGCCTCGATCTTCGACAGGTCCAGGATGTCGTTGATGAGCGACAGCAGGTGCTGGCCGCTGGAATGGATGTCGGTGACGTACTCGCGCTGTTCGGCCTTCATCTCGCCGACCACGCCGTCCTTGAGCACCTCCGAGAAGCCGATGATGGCGTTGAGCGGCGTGCGCAACTCGTGCGACATGTTGGCGACGAACTCCGACTTCAGCCGGCTCGCGTCGGCCAGCTGGCCGTTTTTCATGGCCAGCACCCGGTTCACTTCGGCCAGGCGCGCGTACAAGGTGCCGTTTTCCAGCAGCAGCACCACCAGCACGAAACCGTTGGCGAGCAGCCCGTAGATGCGGCCCGAGTACCAGCCCAGGTCGAAGCGGGCGCCATTTAGCACCGCAGCCAGCGCCGTGTCGGCCGTCCACACGCACATGGCCACCATCAGCCAGATGTCCAGCACCGTGTGCGGCTTGCGCAGCCAGATCGTCGCCAGCGCCGCCAGGCCGATCGCCCACGTGATGACCGCGACGATCCATTTGCCGGGCGCGTCCCAGTTGCCGGCCATGATGGGCGGCAGCAGGTCGTGCGTCGCGGTGGCGGCCAGCACCATGGCCGCTGCCGCGCCGGCGCCGATGGCCACGACGGCGCCGGTGCCGGCGGTGGAGCGGCGCGTGGGCAGGCGCTGGTCCTGCGTCTTCGACAGCGCGTAGCCGATGACGAACAGCGGAAAGCCCCCATGCCACAGGAAGTAGATCCACGCGGTGCTTTGCGTGCCGCCGCCGATCAGGCCGGCGGGGCCGAACAGGCCGGGGAAGCTCAGGAGGTGCGCGACGGCCATCGCGCCGCTGAAGATGTAGCCCGCGGCCAGCAGCAGCAGGGCGCGGCTGCGCAGCATGCGGTACTGCCCCAAAAGCAGCACGCTCGTGATCAGGTCGAAGATGACCAGCGCCGACTGGTACACCGGCAGGAAACCGGGGACCTGCGGCAGGGGCTGCTTCGCGAAGGGCGCGGCGGCGGCAAAGAAAAGCACGGACACCGCGGCGACGGTGAGGGCCGCCCGGCGTTGGGTGACTGCTGGACGCAGTGTCGACACGTATGAAGCGTCGGACTGCTTCACGACTGTCTTCTTGTTGTCATCGAATTAGATCGATGGGCCGTGCATGTCCGCGCGGCTGGATCTCCCTGGTGATTCGTTATGAGAGTTAATGTAATGGGTCGTCTTGCGATGTGCGTCAGGAGCTAACGTGCTCTGTGCATTAGTACCGCCTTCTCCTGCATTCAGCGTAAGTAGGAAAGCATTAACGCTATGCAGCCCTCTTCCTGACGCCCAAGGAAAAGGGGCCGCGCGGGCCCCTTCTTAAGGATCAGCTGAAAATATCTAGCCCGCGCCGCCCCCGAGCACCTCGCCGAACAGCACCCACTTCTTGCCGTCGAACTTGGACAGCTGCGCCTGGTCGATGGGCGCGTGGTCGGTGGCGCTGGTGTTCACGGAGATGCCGGGCAACAGCAGGCCGTGCTTCCAGTTCTTGATGCTCTCGGCCGCCTTCTTGATGTTGTCCTTGCTGTAGTTGCCGTTGCACTGCTTCAGCGTCTGCAGCATCAGGTTGGCGGTGATGTACGCATAGACGTTGCTCGCGTCGAGCACGTTGCCCTCGGTGTAGTGCTTGCCCATGAAGGCGCGCCACTCGAGCATGGCGGGGTCGTCCTTCCACGTCGGGTCGGATTCGTCCTTGTAGTACTGCACCGTGATCACGTCCACGCTCTTGTCCAGGCCCGCGGGCGTGAGCACGCTGCCCACCGAGGCGCCCACGTTGTTCACGATGTTCAGCGGCGGCTTCCAGCCCGAGTCGTACACGCGGCGGATGGCCTGCGCGGCAAACTTCGGCGTGGTGATGTTGATGAACGTGTCGGCGCCGCTGGCCTTGAGCGTGAGGATCTGCGAATCCACCGTCGGGTCCGTCACTTCGTAGGTGGCGCGCGCGACGATCATCTTGGCCTTGTCGCCCTTGAGCACGTTTTCCACGCCGGCGAGAACGTCCTTGCCGTAGTCGTCGTTCTGGTAAAGGATCGCGATCTTGGCGTTGGGCCGGTTCTTCAGGATGTACTTGGCGTAGATCTCGCCTTCGGTCTGGTAGCTCAGGTTGAAGCCGAAGGTCCACGGGTAGTTCTTGGCGTCGTTCCACTTGGTCGCGCCGGTCGCCACGAACAGGTGCGGGATCTTCTTGGCGTTGACGTACTTGTGGATGGCCGAGTTGCTGGGCGTGCCCAGCGTCTGGAACAGGGCGTCGACGTTGTCCTGTTCGACCAGGCGGCGGATCTGTTCCACCGTCTTGGGCGGGCTGTAGCCGTCGTCCAGCGAGATCAGGTTGACCATCGCGCCGTTCACGCCGCCCTCGGCGTTGACCTTCTTGAAGAAGGCCTGGTGCAACTTGCCGATGGTGCCGTAGGCCGATGCGGGCCCGCTGTAAGGCATGGTCTGCCCGAGCTTGACCTCCTTCTTGGCCTGCGCGTACACGGTGTTCAGGTAGGGGGCTGCGACGGCGGCCGCGCCGATCGCCAGTGTCTTGCGTCGATTGAGGGTCATCTTGTTTCCTTTCTGGAGAGAGGCACTTGCACTTTGTGGCGGACGACGCGGATCAGCCCGGCCACGCCCGAAGGCATCAGGTACATGAACCCGATGAGGAAGACGCCGTAGATCGCCCAGGGTGCTGCCTTGGAGATCTGGTCGGCGATGTTGGGGGTGAACTGGATGAAGAGCGCGCCGTAGAACGCGCCCGAGATCGATGCGAGGCCGCCCACCACCATGCCGATCAGGAGCGTGAGCGACAGGAAGATGGTGAACGAGTCGGGCGATGCGAACTGCACCGCAATGGCCGCGAGCGCGCCGGCCACGCCGGTGTACAGCGCCGACACGCCGAAGGTGAGCGACTTGTAGATGGCGGTGTTGATGCCCATGGCCTGCGCGGCGATGGGGTGGTCGCGGATGGCGACGAGCGCGCGGCCCACGCGCCCGCGCAGGATGTTCCACGCGGCGAAGAACAGCAGCACCACCCACAGCAGCGTGAAGTAGTAAAGCCACTGGTCCTGGTTCAGGCCCGTCCATTCGGGCGCTTCGGGCTTGATGATCACCACGCCCATGGAGCCGCCTGTCCAGTGCTCCAGGCCCTTGTGCTTGAGGATCTGCGGCACGGCGTTGCCCAGCGCCAGCGTGGCCACCGCCAGGTACAGCCCCTCGAGGCGAAGCGCAGGGAGGCCGAAGAGGAAACCCGCCACCAGGCACACGAGCCCCGCAACCGGGATGGTCGCCCAGTACGCCCAGTTGGCCTTGTCCATCAGGATGGCCGCCGTGTAGGCGCCGATGGCGAAGAAGGCGCCGTGGCCCAGGGAGATCTGCCCGTTGTAGCCCGTGAGCATGTTCAGGCCCATGAGCGCGATGGCGTAGCAAAGCGCCATCGTCAGCTGGAAGGTGGTGTAGTTGCCCAGCACGAAGGGCAGGGCGCATGCGAGCGCGATGGCGATGGCGACGCCGATGGCCTGGTTGCGGTTCATACGCGCGCCACGTGGACGCGGCCGAAGAGGCCGCTGGGTTTGAGGACCATGGTGGCGACGATGATCACCAGCGCCACCGTCAATTTGAGCTCGGTGCCGAGGTACACGCCCACCACGTTCTCGATCACGCCCACCATGAAGCCGCCGACGACCGCGCCCCAGGGGTTGTCGATGCCGCCCAGCAGCGCGCCCGCGAAGGCGTACAGCAAGATGCCGCCCATCATGTTGGGCTCGAGGTACACGACGGGCGCGACCATCATCCCCGCGATGGCGCCGATGGCCGCCGCCAGGCCCCAGCCGAGGGCCAGCATCCAGCTCACGCGCACGCCGACGAGCCGGCTCGACACCGGGTTCTGCGCCGCCGCGCGCATCGCCAGGCCCAGCGGCGTGAAGCGGAAGAAGGCGAACACCAGCGCCAGCACGACGAGCGTCACCGACATCGCGCCCATCTCGTGCGGGCCGATGAAGCTGTTGTCCAGGACCGAACTCGTGGGGAAGGGGCTGGGGAAGGGCTTGATGGTGTAGCTGTAGATCCAGCCGGCGACGCTGTTGAAGATGACCAGCAGGCCGATGAACACGATGACGACGGACAGCACCGGCGCGTTCTGCACCGGCCGCATGATCACGCGCTGGATCAGCACGCCGCCGGCGAACGCGATCACCACCGTGAGGAAGAACGCCACCCAGTAAGGCATGCCGGCGCTGATCAGCGACCAGCAGATGTAGGTGGCGAACATCGCCATCTCGCCCTGCGCGAAATTCACGAGGTGCGTGGCCTGGTAGATCATCACGAGCGCCAGCGCCAGGCTGGCGTAGATGCTGCCCGTGGCCAGGCCCGAGACCATCTGGTGCAAAAGCAGTTCCATGTTCTTGTTCTAGTAGCCCAGGTACGAGCGGCGCACCGACTCGTCGTTGCGGATGGATTCGGCGGTGCCGGAGATGACGACGTTGCCGGTCTCGAGCAGGTAGGCGTGGTCGGCCAGGCGCAGCGCGAGCGACGCGTTCTGCTCCACCAGCAGCACGCTGGTGCCCTCGGCCTTGTTGATCTCGCCGAGGATGTCGAAAAGCTCGCGCACGATCAGCGGGGCCAGGCCGAACGAAGGCTCGTCCAGCAGCAGCAACTTGGGCCGCAGCATCAGCGCGCGCGAGACGGCCAGCATCTGCTGCTCGCCGCCCGACAGCGTGCCGGCCTGCTGCTTGCGCCGCTCCTTCAGGCGCGGGAAGTAGCCGTACATGCGCTCGTAGTCGGCCTCGACCTGCGCCTTGTCCTTGCGCGTGTACGCGCCCATGCGCAGGTTCTCTTCGGTCGACAGGTTCAGGAAGGTGCCACGCCCGTCGGGCACGTGCGCCACGCCGCGGCGCACGATGTCCTCGGTGGGCTTGCCGTCGATGCGCTCGCCGGCGAAGGACACCTCGCCCTGCGTCTTGACCATGCCGCACACGGCGCGCAAGGTGGTCGTCTTGCCCGCGCCGTTGGCGCCGAGGATGGTGGTGATGCCGCCTTGCTGCACGTCGAACGAGATGCCGTGCAGCACCTTGGTCGGGCCGTACTGCGCGTGCAGGTTGCGCACGGAGAGGACGGGCGCCGTCATTTCTCTTCTTCCCCCAGGTACGCCTTGATCACGTCGGGGTTGGCCTGCACCTCGGCCGGCGTGCCGTCGGCGATCTTGCGGCCGAAGTCCAGCGCCACCACCTGGTCGGACACGCGCATCACCAGGTTCATGTGGTGCTCCACCAGCAGGATGGTGAGCTTGAGCTCCTGCTGGATGCGCCGCAGCAGCAGGCGCAGGCCGTCGACCTCCTCGTGGTTCAGGCCGCCGGCCGGCTCGTCGAGCAGCAGCAGCTTGGGCCGCGACATCAGCGCGCGCGCCAGCTCGACGCGCTTGGCCGTGCCGAACGGCAGGTCCGACACCGGGCGGTGCGCGACGTCGCCCAGGTCCATCAGGCCGATGGCCTCGGCAGCGCGGCCGTGCAGGTCGGCCTGCTCGCGCATCACCCAGGGCAGGCGCAGGGCGTTGGCGAGGAAGCCGCTGCGGGTCTGGCAGTGCCCGCCGATCATCACGTTGTCGAGCACGCTCATGGTGCGGAAGAGCGCGAGGTTCTGGAACGTTCGACCTATGCCCAGGGCCGCGATCTTGTGCGCCGCGAAATCGGTGAGCGGCCGGCCCTCGAAGCGGATGCTGCCCTCGCTGAAGCTGTACAGCCGCGACAGGCAATTGAAGAGCGTGGTCTTGCCCGCACCGTTGGGCCCGATCAGGCCGGTGATATGCCCCGGCTGGATGGAAAAGGAGACACGGTCGAGCGCCGTGATCCCCCCGAACCGCACCGTGACATCGGAGACTTCGAGAAGCGTTGCCGACATGGGCTGGTTTATGTCGCGGGCGCGACTCGCGCGCCAAGGGTGGAAACCCCTGTCGCCTTGGCGTCATCGCCCCGGAACGCCGGGGCCGGAGCTCGACTGCTGCGCGGCAAATAAACTCGCCGTGGCTCATGGATACCTGTCACCATGGGTCTCCATGGACATCCATGGTGAAAGCAGTCCATGGGTTCCTATTTGTGGTGCGCGCTGGGCGCGATCCTCGGTTGGGTGGCCAGCCGCATGAACGAGCCCAAGAACTTCGTCACCATGGTCGAATCGGTCGCCGTCGGCGTTTTCGGCGCCTTCCTCGGGGGCGAATTCCTGCCGGCGATGGTCCTGGCTCCGCAGCCCGGTGGATCGGCGATCAACCTGCTGTCGATCGCGATGGCCGTCGGCGGCGCGGTGGCTTGCCTGCTGGTGCTCGGCGCGCTGCGCCGCTCCGTCGGGCCGCTCAAGCCCCACAAGAAGCGCCGGCCCACCTGACAGCCGCGTTGGCATGCTTACCGCTTCACCGGTAAGCTTGCCGGCGATGGTCGACGTCCTCGTCATCGGCGGCGGCAACGCCGCCCTGTGCGCTGCCCTGATGGCCCGCGAGGCCGGGGCGAGCGTGCGGGTGCTGGAGGCGGCGCCGCGCGAATGGCGCGGCGGCAACTCGCCGCACACGCGCAACCTGCGCTGCATGCACGACGCGCCGCAGGACGTGCTGGTGGACGCCTATCCCGAAGAGGAGTTCTGGCAGGACCTGCTGAAGGTCACCGGCGGGATCACCAACGAAAAGCTCGCGCGCCTGGCGATCCGCGAATCGGCGACGTGCCGCGCCTGGATGCGGCGGCATGGCGTGCGCTTCCAGCCGGCGCTGCCGGGCACCTTGCACCTTTCGCGCACCAACGCGTTCTTCATGGGCGGCGGCAAGGCGCTGGTCAATGCGTACTACCGCAGCGCCGCGCGCATGGGCGTGGACGTGAGCTACGGCACGCCGGTGGATACGCTGGAAATCCGCGACGGCCGCTTCGTCGCCGCCGTCGCCAAGGGCGAGCGCATCGAGGCGAAGGCCTGCGTGCTGGCCGCGGGCGGTTTCGAATCCAACCGCGAGTGGCTGCGCGAGGCGTGGGGCCGGAACGAACGCGGCGAATGGCCCGCCGAGAACTTCATCATCCGCGGCACGCGCTTCAACCAGGGCGTGCTCATCCGGCACATGCGCGAGCAGGGCGCCGACATCGTCGGCGACCCGACGCAGGCCCACTGCGTGGCCATCGATGCGCGTGCGCCGCTGTACGACGGCGGCATCGTCACGCGCGTCGATGCGGTTTCGCTGGGTGTGATGGTCAACCGCGAAGGCCAACGCTTCCACGACGAGGGCGAGGACTTCTGGCCCAAGCGCTATGCGCTGTGGGGGCGGCTGGTGGCTTTCCAGCCGCAGCAGGAGGGCTTCTGCATCATCGACCGCAAGGCGCTGGGGCGCTTCATGCCGCCGGTGTTCCCGGGCGAGGAGGCCGTAACGCTGGAAGAACTCGCGCGCAAGCTGGGCCTGCCCGAAGCGGCGTTCATGCAGACGATGCGCGCGTTCAACGCGGCGTGCCGCCCGGGCACGTTCGACCACACGGTGCTGGACGATTGCCGCACCGAAGGCCTCGTGCCCGCCAAGTCGCACTGGGCGCGCCCCATCGACACGCCGCCTTTCGTGGGCTACCGGCTGCGGCCGGGCGTGACGTTCACCTACCTGGGCCTGAAGACGAACGAGAAGGCGCAGGTGCACTTCGGCGGCGCGCCCAGCGACAACCTGTTCGTCGCCGGCGAGATGATGGCCGGCAACGTGCTGGGCCAGGGCTACACGGCGGGCGTGGGCATGACGATCGGCACGGCCTTCGGCCGCATCGCAGGAACGGAGGCCGCGCGTGCAGCAGCTTGAAGCGCTGGTGCGCGCGGCTGAGGCGGAGGTGGACCGCCAGATGCAGATCTGCAATGCCTGCCGCTACTGCGAAGGCTTCTGCGCGGTGTTCCCCGCGATGACGCGGCGGCTGTCGTTCGATGGGGCCGACGCGCACTACCTGGCCAACCTGTGCCACAACTGCGGCGCGTGCCTGCATGCGTGCCAGTACGCGCCGCCGCACGAATTCGCGGTGAACGTGCCGCGCGCGATGGCGCAGCTGCGCGTGAAGACGTACGAGGAATTCGCGTGGCCGCGCGGGCTGGGTGGCCTGTACCGCCGCAACGGCCTGTTCGTGGCGCTGGCCACCGCGGCTTGGCTCGCCTTCTTCCTCGTGCTCGCCACTTGGGGTCGTCCCGGCGAAGGACGGGACGCAGCGTCTTTGGCCGGCAACTTCTACGCGGTGTTCCCGCACGGCACGCTCGTCACGATGTTCGGCGTGGTCTTCCTCTGGGCCTTGTTCGCACTGGCCGTTGGCGTCACACGTTTTTGGCGCGCGATCGGCCCCGAGGGTTCCGAACCCGGCGCCGCCGCCGAAGCCACGCGCGACGCACTTACCCTGCGCTACCTCGACGGCGGCCACGGCGAAGGCTGCAACGACGAGGACGACCGCTTCACCTTGCGCCGCCGCGTGTTCCACCACTTCACCTTCTACGGCTTCATGCTGTGTTTCGCAGCCACGTGTGTCGCCACCGTCTATCACTACGCAATGGGCCTGCATGCGCCGTATCCGCTCGCGAGCCTGCCCGTCGTGCTCGGCACGCTGGGCGGCATCGGACTCGTCATCGGTCCCGTGGGCCTGCTCTGGTTGAACTTTCGACGTCACCCGCTGCACACGGAACCGTCGCAACGCCCGATGGATGTCGGCTTCATCGCCTTGCTGCTCGCCACGAGCATCACCGGCCTGGCGCTGCTGGGCTGGCGCGACACGTCGGCCATGCCCACATGGCTGGCCATCCACCTCGGCTGCGTGATGGCCTTGTTCCTCACGCTGCCTTATGGCAAGTTCGCCCATGCGGCCTATCGCGTGGCCGCGTTGTTGAAGTACCAGGTGGAAAGGCGGCGGCGCAACCCCGTCGCCGTTGCAGCGGATTGACCATGCTCCAGATCGCGTCGATGAAGGACAGCTGCGCGCCCGCCGAATGGCAGGCGCGCGTGGACCTCGCCGCGTGCTACCGCCTGGTGGACCTGTACGGCCTGTCGGACATGATGGCCAACCACATCTCCTCGAGCGTGCCGGGCGAAGAAGGCGCGTTCCTCATCAACCCCTACGGGATGATGTACGAGGAGATCACCGCGTCGTCGCTCATCAAGGTGGACCTGGCGGGCAACATCCTGGCCAAGCCCGACTTCGGCGCGCTCGACTACGGCATCAACCGCGCGGGCTACGTGATCCACAGCGCGGTGCACGAGGCGCGGCCCGAGGTGCGCTGCGTGATCCACGTGCACACTTGGGCGACCATGGCCGTGTCGGCGCTGGAGTGCGGCCTGCTGCCCATCACGCAGACGTCCATGCGCTTCTTGAAGATCGGCTACCACGATTACGAAGGCGTGGTGCTCGACGAGCGCGAGAAGACGTCGCTCTTGCGCGACCTGGGCCAGGGCGAGGCGCTGATCTTGCGCAACCACGGCGCGCTCGTCGTCGGCAGGACGGTGGGCGAGGCCTTCAACTGGACGCACCGGCTGGAGCTCTCGTGCCGCGCGCAGGTCGCGGCGATGTCGTGCAACACCCCGTTGAGAAGCGTGCAGCCCGATGTCGCGGAGCAGACCTGGAACCAGTACCAGCCCGGCACGCGCCGCCCCTACGGCCTGATGGAGTGGCCGGCGCTGCTGCGCAAGCTGGACCGGCTGGATGCGAGCTACCGCACCTGAATCCGAAACCAAGGAGACGAAGATGTTGAGAAGAACCCTCCTGCTCTCGCTGGCGGCCGCCGCGATGGCGGGCCCGGCGCTGGCGCAAACCTTCCCGCCCGCCAAGCCCGTCACCATGTACGTGGGCTTCGCCCCGGGCGGCGCCGCGGATTCATCGGCGCGCCTCATCGCGAAGAAGCTCACCGAGAACATCGGCCAGTCGGTGGTGGTGGAGAACAAGCCCGGCGCGGGCGGCAACATCGCGCACCAGCTCACCGCGCAAGGCCCCGCGGACGGCAGCGTGATCCTCTTCGGCTCCATCGGGCCGCTCACGATCGCGCCGCACATGCTCAAGGTGGGCTACGACCCGTTCAAGGACCTCGCACCGCTGTCGGGCGGCGTGCAGTTCGCGAGCATCCTGGTCGTCAACTCGCAGGCGTCGGGCATCAAGACGCTGGCCGATTTCGTCGCGGCCGCGAAGAAGAACCCGGGCGGCGTGACCTTCGCGTCGACCGGGCCGGGGTCGGCCTCGCACCTCACGGGCGAGCTGTTCGCGCAAAGGGCCGGCGTGGAGATGACGCACGTGCCGTACCGCGGCGGCTCCGCGGCCATGCCGGACCTGCTCGCGGGCCGGTTCACGTCCTACTTCGCCGCGCCCCCGACGGCATTGCCGCAGATCGAGGCGGGCAAGATCACGCCGATCGCGACGACCGGGCTGCAGCGCATGCGCGAGCTGCCGAACGTGCCGACCGTCGCCGAATCGGGCTACGCGGGCTTCGAGGCGCTCAACTGGTACGCCTTCGTCGCGTCGGCCAAGACGCCGAAGGAGATCCTCGACCGCTGGAACGTGGAGATCGTGAAGGTGCTGAACGACCCCGCGACCAAGGATCAGCTGCTCAAGCACGGCGTCACGCCGATGCCGACCACGCGCGAGCAATTCGCGGAGTTCATGAAGAAGGAGTCGGAGCAGTGGGGGAAGATCGTGCGGGAGAAGAAGATCACGGGGGAATAGCGGCGACGCACCGCGCGAAGTCGTTCGTGGACCGGGTCCGGATCGCGAGGTCCGCCACGATGGGTGGCTCGTTGAGTGTCCCCACCGCCGAATACAGCACGTTCGACAGGTGCGCCCCGGTCATATCGGTCCAGGGCTCCAGGAGGGACAGGTCGCCCGGACCCGCCACGTACAGCACCTGGATGTCGAACGCGGTGATGCGCTGGCCCTGGTAGATCACGAAGGTCGTGTAGCGCATGTCGATCTCCACCGCCGGGCCGTAGTCGAAGCAGGCGCCGTGGCGCCAGCCGGCGATGGTCAGGGCGATCTCCATGGGGCTGTCGGGGTAGAGGACCGGCAGCTGGGGGACCAGCGTCTTCCAGGCATCCGTCTGCAGCAGCGCCGGGGGCAGTGGGGCGCTCCGGTAGTTGTCCTTCGTGAACACGTAGTTGTTGCAATGCGCCATGTAGCCGGCGAACTTCTTGTCGAACGCGTTGCGGATGGCCTGGCACTGGGCTGCCGACATGGGTGGCGGGGGCGGGCTGGGGACGTAGTCTTCGGGCTGCGGCGCCCGCGGAAGGCCGCCGCTTCCCCCGCAAGCGGAAACGAGCGCGCAAAGGACTGCCGCGGCGTACAACCGTGTGTGCACCATGGACGCCCCCTCCTCAGGAAGCTGCGGTCGTTATAGGCGCTGCGCGCTACAAGTGCAAAGTCGTGAGGGCCGGCGGCGTCTCGGCCACGAGCCTGCCGCGCTTGTAGACCTTCACCCGGTTCGCGCGGCGGCGGATGGCATCGACGACGTCCGTCGCCTGCAGCAGCACGAAGCTCGCGTCACAGCCGGGCGCAATGCCGTAGCCTTGCAGGTGCATGATCTTCGCGGCGTTCGTCGTCACGGCGTCGAAGCACGCGCGGATGCCCGATTGGCTCGTCATCTGCGCCACGTGCAGGCCCAAGTGCGCCACCTCCAGCATGTCGGCGGTGCCCAGCGGGTACCACGGGTCCATGCAGTCGTCGTGGCCCATGCCCACCGTCACGCCGGCGGCCATCAGCTCGGGCACGCGCGTCATGCCGCGCCGCTTGGGGTAGGTGTCGTGTCGGCCCTGCAGGTGGATGTTGACGAGCGGGTTCGCGATGATCGACACGCCGCTCTCCGCGATGAGCGGGATCAGCTTGCTCACGTAGTAGTTGTCCATCGAGTGCATCGACGTGCAGTGGCTGCCCGTGACGCGGCCTTGCAGGCCCAGGCGGTGCGTTTCGAACGCCAGCGTCTCGATGTGGCGCGAGAGCGGGTCGTCCGACTCGTCGCAGTGCATGTCGACCATCTTTCCTTGCGCGGCCGCGATCTCGCACAGCAGCTTCACGCTTTCCGCACCCTGGGCCATCGTGCGCTCGAAGTGGGGAATGCCGCCGACGACGTCCACGCCCATGGCGAGCGCCTTCTTCAGGTTGTCGGCGCCGCCGGGCGAGCGCAGCACGCCGTCCTGCGGGAAGGCGACGAGTTGCAGGTCGATCACGCCGGCCACGCGCTTCTTCACTTCGAGCAGCGCCTCCACGGCGAGCAGGCGCGCATCGCTCGTGTCCACGTGGCTGCGGATTGCGAGCAGGCCCTTGCCGATCGCCATCTCGCAATAGGCGAGCGCCCGGCGCACGATGTCCTCCTGCTGCAGCGAGGGCTTGAGCTCCGCCCACACCGCGATGCCTTCGAGCAGGGTGCCGCTCTCGTTCACGCGTGGCTGGCCGTACGTGAGCGTGGTGTCCATGTGGAAGTGCGCGTCGCAGAACGGTGGCGCGAGCATCCAGCCCTTGGCGTCCACCGTTTCCTTCGCCGGCGCCGAGAGCCCCGGAGCCACGTCGGTGATTTTGCCGCCGCTGACGGCGACGGACATGGCGGTGCGCCCGTCGGGCAGGGCGCAGTTGGTGATCAGGAGGTCGAGCATGACCCCATTGTGATCACTTGAGGTCGACGATCTCCACCCAGTTCGGGTTCTTGCCCATGGGCAGCTGCGCGGCCTGCGAGAGCTTCCCGGTGGCCGGGTCGATCTTGTACGCCGTCATCTGGTGCGACGTCTGCCCCACGGCCAGCAGCCACGTGCCTGTGGAGTCGACCTGGAAGCCGCGCGGCTGCTTCTCGGTGGGCTGATGGCCCACCAGCGTGAGCTCGCCGTTGGCCGCGTCGATCTTCCACATCGCGATCGTGTGCGTGTTGCGCTCGGCGGTGTACAGGTACTTGCCGTCGGGCGTGACGTGGATGTCCGAAGCCCAGGGCTTCACGGTGGAGCCCTGCGGCAGCGTCGGCCAGGTCTTGAGCAGCTTCAGGTTGCCGCGGTCGGCGTCGAAGCCGAGCAGGTCCACCGTGGCATCGAGTTCATGCAACAGGTACGCGTGCTTGCCGTTCGGGTGCAGCACGAGGTGGCGCGGCCCCGCGCCGGCGCGCGTGGCGAACGCCGCGGGCTCGGCGGGCGCGAGCTTGCCGCTGGCCGCGTCGAACTTGAACACCAGCACCTGGTCGCTGCCGAGGTTGGTGACGAGCAGGTTGCGGTTGGACGCGTCGATGATGGCCGCGTGCGCGTTCTTGCCGGTGGGGATCACCGCGACGGCGCCGCCCGCGAGGCCGTCGGAGCCGATGGGGCTCACGCTGATCTTGTTGCCGCCGTAGGAGGCCGCGAACAGCCAGCGGCCGGTGCGGTCGGTCATGATGTTCGCCATGCTGTCCGGCAGCGGCGCGGTGCCGATGCGCTTGAGCGCGCCGGTGGCCGGGTCGATGGAGAAGCTCGCGACGCTGAAAGGCTCGCTGCGCAGCGCCGCGTACAGGAAGCGCTTGTCGGGGCTGAGCGCCATCGGCATCACCGTGCCGCCGACTTCCAGCGTCTGCGTGACTTGCACCGTGCCCTTCGCGCGATCGAGCTTCAGGACGGTGATCTCCTTGCTGTCGGCATTGGAGACGTAGGCCGCGGCAGTGGAGGATGTCGCACAACCTTGCATGGTCAGCACCCCGGAAACAGCGTTGCAGCAGCGGCCATTCGGACAAAGGTTTGCATGTCGTCTCCTTGTACATGTCAGATATCGTACAACCGATCGCTGACAAAGGAAAGCGGTCGTCCCGGCGAAGGCCGGGATCCAGTGTCTT
Organism: Ramlibacter sp. PS4R-6; assembly: GCF_037572775.1. Classification (NCBI taxonomy): domain Bacteria; kingdom Pseudomonadati; phylum Pseudomonadota; class Betaproteobacteria; order Burkholderiales; family Comamonadaceae; genus Ramlibacter; species Ramlibacter sp. PS4R-6. The sequence goes on from NZ_JBBHKA010000001.1 coordinate 2,587,949, forward strand.
TCGAGAGCGCCATAAAGGCACTGGGCCCCGGCCTGCGCCGGGGTGACGCGCTATTTCCAGGCCGCCAGGAACGCCAGCAGCACCCGCGCCGAGTTGTCCGCGGCGATCTGGAAGAAGGTCGCGATCTCGTTCTCGCCGCCGCCGCCACCGGCCAGGTCGCTCAACGAGCGGAACGCGATGAACGGCACGCGGTTGGAATAGGCCACGTGCGCGACGGCGGCCGTTTCCATGTCGAGCACGCTGGCCTCGAAGACCTTGAACGTGTATTCGCGGAACGCCGCGTTGTCGACGAAGGCCGCACCCGACACGCCGTTGCCGCCGATCACGATCCGCGGCTGGTGGTCCAGGCAGTGCCTGCCGGCGTCGCAGCGCTCCAGCTTCACGTCGGCGGCGGCGCGCCGCGCGATCGCGAGCAGCTGCGCATCGGCGCCGAAGAACTGGATCTTCTCCTCGCCGCTGCGGCCCGCCGAGCGCACGCCCACGGGCCGCGGGTGGATCATCCCGAAGTTGGGCAGCTTCGCGTCGTCGATGAAGGCCGGCGCCTGGTACTTGCCGGGCGCCACCTCGCGCGCCAGCAGCACCTCGAGGTACTGCGTCCAGCGCTGCGCGACGATGACGTCGCCCACCTTCAGCTCGGGGTTCACGCCACCCGCGATGCCGCTGAAGACGATGTGGCTCACGTGGAAGCGGTCCAGCGCCAGTTGCGTGTTCATGGCGGCGTTGACCATGCTGATGCCCGACAGGAACAGCACCACGGGCTTGCCTTGCAGCGTGCCGGTGATGAACTCGACGCCATTGATGGTCTGCCGGCGCGCATCGACCACTTTCGAGGCCAGCAGCGCCAGCTCGGGCTCGAAGGCCGAAATGACCGCGATGCGCGCCGTGTCGCGCGGCGTGCCGGCGCAGCCGGCCAGCAGCAACGCGAGGATGAGGGCGAGGAGGCGGCGCATCGAAGGCGCAGTCTATCGCTGCTAGAACGGTCCCTGGAAGTCGAACGCGCGCTGCACGAACCAGTACGCGGCGATGAGCGCGACAGCGATGGAGCCGAAGGTGAGTACGCCGTGGCGGTAGAAGGCCGTGCGCCGCAGGGCAAAGGCGATCGGCACGAACACGGCGACGATCGCGATCTGCCCGACCTCCACGCCCAGGTTGAAACCCACCAGCGCGAGGGCCAGCGCGCCTTGGGGCAGCCCCAGGTCGGCCAGCACCGACGCGAAGCCGAAGCCGTGGATCAGGCCGAACACGAAAGCCATCACCCAGCGCTTCTTCTCGATGGTGCCGCGCAGGTTGTTGAGGGCCGCGAACACCACCGACGCCGCGATGGTCGATTCGACGATGCGCGAGGGCAGGCTGATCACCTCCAGCGCCGCCAGGCTGAGCGTGATCGAGTGCGCCACCGTGAACGCGGTGACGACCTTGAGCACCTCGACGAGCGAGCGCTTCAGGCTGGGCGCCGGCTCCCAGTCGCCGGCCACGCGCACCAGCACCGCGGGCAACAGCAGCGACAGCAGGAAGAGGATGTGGTCGTAGCCGATCCAGATGTGCCACGTGCCGTCCACCAGGTACTGGCGCAGCGTCTGCCATGCGCCGGCGGGCTGCAGGGCCAGCGGTTGCTGCGCGTTGTCGGTGCCGAAGACGAGCGCCTGCGACGACGCGCCGCCCGGCGCCACCCACTGCACGAGCCCGCGGTGCGAGGGGTCGACGTCGAACAGCAGCGCGTAGTGCAAGCGCAGGCCCTTGGCGAAAGGCTCGCACTTCGCCGTGAGCGACAGCACGGCGTAGGTGCCGTCGCTGTGCTTGTCGAGCTGCAGCGGCGCGGCGGTTTGCCAGGCGCACGCCTTGTCGCCGGCCTCCAGCGTAAGGCGGGCGGTGGCGTACTGCGTGATCTCGTCAGCGCGCGTGCGCACCTCGCCCCAGGTGAGCTGGCCGTTGCCGTCGCGGTCCAGCTCCAGCACGTAGTCCAGGTCGCGCAGCGCGATATCCCAGCGCACCGCGACTTCGTGCTGGTTCGCGTCGGCGCGCAGCGTGAGGTAGCTGTCGCTCGGCTTGTGGGCCGCCGCGGCCAGGGGCAGCAACAAGGCCGCCAGGAAGGCGAGGAGGCGCATCACTTCTTCGCCCCGGCCAATTGCGCGGCGAGGGCAACCAGCGCCGGGTCTTCGTAGCCGTTCGACTGGAGCCATGCCAGCGCGGGATCGGCGGCCTTCGGCTGGTTGGCGGCCAGCGCGGCCCGCATCAGCATCTCGGCGTCGCGCGCTTCCTTCTGCGTCGCGTAGTTGCGCACGGCGAATTCGAGCGCCCTGGCCGCGTTGCCCTGCACGTCCAGCTCGAAGCGTGCCGCTTCCTGCTCGTGCAACGTGTCGCCACGCTTCGCCGCGTCGTCGAAGCGCTCGCGCAACTGGCTGGCCCAGCCCTTGGCGCGCGCGTCGTCGGCCGCCTTGCCGGCAAGCGCCAGGCGCAGCAGCAGGATGTCGGAGCGCTCCCAGTCCTTCAGCAGCGCGATGGCTTCCTGCGGGCGCTTGCGCGCGAGCAGGAAATCGGCATAGGCGCCCAGCAGGAACTGGTCGGTGATGCCCAGCGCCAGCGCTTCCTTGAAATGCCTTTCCGCTTCGTCGGTGCGCTGCAGGCGGATCGCCATCTCGGCCAGGCGCGTGCGGACCCACAGCTTGAGCCCGGCGGGCGCATCGCGCGATTCGGCGAGTGCCTTCGTGAGGGCGTCGTAGGCCGGGCGCAATTGGCCGGTGTTGGCCTGCGCGTAAGCCGTGCAGCCTTGCGCGTGCAGCGGGTGGGCCACCGCTGCCAGCTTCGCGCACTCGGCCAGCGCGTCGGCGTACTTGGCCTGCACCATGTCGATGGCCGCGCGCCATGCGGGCGGCTCCGGCGACTGCGGGTCGAGCTCGCCGGCTCTCTTCAGGCTGGCGAGCGCCCCGTTGAAGTCATGGCTGTATTGCTGCAGGACGCCGCGCACCAGCCAGTAGGCGGCGTTGTCCGGCGCGGCTTTCTCCAGCGGGGCGATCGCCGCGGATGCGTAACCCACGTAGCGCGGGTCGCCTTGCGCCATCGCCAGGTCGAAGTAGCGGCGCGCCACCTCCAGCCGCAGGTCCACGTCGAAGGGCCGCGCGGCCAGCTGCTTGCGCAGCGATTCGACGCGGCGCACGGATGGGTCGTTGGTGGTGGCGGGCAGGCGCTCGACCACCTCGGCGTCGCCGGCGGGGGTGAACGGGGCGGCGAAGGCGGGCGACAGCGCCAGTGCAAGGATGAGGGCCGGCGTCGCGAATCGGTGCATCGGGGCGAGAGTCTAAAGGGACGGCCCCACGCGCCGCCCGGACGCGGCATGATGCGCCTTCCATGCGTTCCATCCTGTTCCTCGCAGCCTTGCTGCTTTCGTTCGCGGCGCAAGCCGGCGGCGCCCTCGGGGCGAACGGCCTGCGCCAGCACCACGCGGCGATCGCGCCGCACCTGGCCGCCAGCGAATTCGGCGGGCCGCTCTTGCTGCGCTCGGACGAGGCGCCGCGGCGCATCGAAGGCGAGGTGTTCGCGGTGCTCGACCACCCGTTCGAGAGCGTGGCGGCCGCGCTGGCCGACCCGCTGCAGTGGTGCGAGATCCTCATCCTGCACCTGAACACCAAGGGCTGCCGCGAGACGGTCGTGAACGGGCGGCAGCGCATCGAGATCCGCGTCGGCCGCAAGGAGCCGCAGCCGCCCGAGGACGCCGAGCTGGTGGCCTTCGATTGGCGCGGCGCCACCCGCCGCGCGGACTACGTCGCCGTGCAGATGGATGCCGAGGACGGGCCCTACGACACGCGCGACTACCGCCTGTTCGTCGAGAGCGTGCCGCTGGACGCGAAGCACACCTTCATCCACATGGGCTACGCCCTCAGCTACGGCGGCGCGAGCTCGGTCGCGATGAAGCTGTACCTGGCCACCTTCGGGCGCAACAAGGTGGGCTTCACGCACGAGCGCCCGCCCACGCCCAAGGACGAAGGCTATGTGGGCGGGGTGCGCGGCATCGTCGAGCGCAACACCATGCGCTACTACCTGTGCATCGACGCCTACCTGGGCTCGCTGGCGCTGCCGCCGGCGCAGCGCGCCGAGAAGAGCATCGCCGCGTGGTTCGACGCGACCGAGCGCTTCGCGCGCCAGCTGCACGAGGTCGACCGCGACGACTACCTGCGCATGAAGCGCGAGGAAGTGCGGCGCGTGTACGCGCAGCAGCGCTAGCTACTTGGTGCCGAAGATGCGGTCGCCGGCGTCGCCCAGGCCCGGCAGGATGTAGCCGTGCTCGTTGAGCTGCCGGTCGATGGCGGCGGTGTAGATCGGCACGTCGGGGTGCGCGCCCTGCAGGGCCTTCACGCCTTCGGGGCACGTGAGCAGGCACACGAACTTGATGGACTTCGGCCGCATCTCCTTGATGCGCTCCACCGCCGCGATGGCGGAATTGCCGGTGGCCAGCATCGGGTCCACCACGATCACGTCGCGGTCTTCCATGGCCTGCGGCATCTTGAAGTAGTACTCGACGGCCATCAGCGTCTTGGGGTCGCGGTACAGGCCGATGTGGCCCACGCGCGCGCCGGGCACCACGGTGAGCATGCCGTCCAGGATGCCCGTGCCCGCACGCAGGATGGAGACGAACACCAGCTTCTTGCCGTCGATGACCTTCTGCTTCGTCTTCTCCAGCGGCGTTTCGACCTCGATCTCGCGCGTGGGCGTGTCGCGCGTGACCTCGTAGGTCATGAGCATCGCCAGCTCGTTGAGCAGCCGCCGGAAGCTGTTCGTCGACGCCTCCTTGTTGCGCATCAGCGTGAGCTTGTGCTGGATCAGCGGGTGATCGAGGACGTGGACGTTGTTCATGGGCGGATTAAAACACCGTGCCGTCGGAAACCACGCGCAGCGGGGGCAGCCCGTTGCGGTGCTTCTGCGCCAGCGCGCGGCCGGCGGCCCAGGAGCCGCCCTCGAGCACCTTCGCCAGCGGCATGTGGCGCTCGTCGACGCCCATGCGCTTACGCACCGCGTCGGCCACTTCGTCCATGAGCGCCACGGTCAGCGCCCGCCACTCGACGACGATCTCGTCGCCCACCTGCCAGGTTTCGCCGGCGGCCTTCTCGTCGCGCAGCGCGAGCAGGCCCGAGTCGAGCATGAGCCCGCCGTTGCGGTATTCCGGCAGGGCGGTGAGGCGGTCCACGTGGTGCACCTTCACGCCGCTCCACTCGAAGGGCTCCAGCAGCGAGTACGTCATCCACTGCGACAGCTTGTGGAAGGGCATCCACCCGTCGGTCAGGCCTTGCCCGCGCACGGCGGAGTGGCGCCAGCAGTCGCCCAAAGCCACGTTGGAGATGTAGTTGCTGGCGGGCCAGATGTCCTGCAGCGAGATGAGCAGCTGCGACAGGATGTCGTGCGCGCCGATGTCGGCCGTGTGCGGCACGTCGGGGCCCAGCGGCGAGATCATCATGTCGAAGATGCCCGAGGGGCGCTGCATGCCGTCGCCGAAGGTCTCGGGGCGCTCGGCCATCACTTCGCCCAGGCGCCGCAGCAGGATCGCGCGGTCTTCGAGCCCCACCAGCGGGTTCGTCTCCGTCACCTGGAACGCCCGCGCGAGGTGGTCGGTCTGCAGCGCGCGCAGGCCCACCGAGTCGGCCTGCAGCGGATGGTTCTTGTCGCCCGAGAACAGACCGGCGACAAAGGCGTGGTAGCTGGCGAGCGCCAGGCCTTCGGAGCGCGTGAAGGTCTTGCCGCTGCCGCCCTCGGTGTACTTCCACTCGGGGCCCGCGCCCGCATCGAGCAGCACGCTCAGGATGGTGAGGTCGATCAGGCAATGCGCCTTCACGGCATTCGGCACGTTGCCCAGCAGCTTGAGCAGCTCCGCGCGGCGGTCGATGCCACCGGCCTCGAAATGGCGCCAGCGGCTGTGGATGGGGATGGCGCCGCGCGAGTAGCGCTCGCGCGTGGCGCGGATGATCTCGTCGGCAGCCGTCTCGCGAAAGCCGTCGTCCACGATGAACCAGCGCGATTCGCCGTCGCGAGCGCGGCGCAACAGCTGGGCGGCGCGCTCGCGGATCGCCGCGGTGGTCCTCAGCTCGCTGGCCGCCGCTTCGGCCGCGCCGTGCTCGTCACCCAGGTGCGTGCTCATAGGCCCCGGCCCTTCGTCTTCTTGAGTTTCTCGGCGTCCGGCACCGAGCCCGGCGAGAAATAGCCGGCCGCGATCTTCGCGTCGATCTCCACCTGCGCGTCCGCCGGAATCAGCCCTTCGGGGATGTTCACGCGCTCGCCGATCTCGATGCCGCTGTTGGTGATGGCGTCGAACTTCATGTTGCTCATGGACACGAGCCGGTGGATCTTCCTGACGCCCAGCCAGTGCAGCACGTCGGGCATCAGTTCCTGGAAGCGCATGTCCTGCACACCGGCCACGCATTCGGTGCGCGCGAAGTACTGGTCGGCCGTGTCGCCCCCCACTTGGCGCTTGCGTGCGTTGTAGACGAGGAACTTCGTCACTTCGCCCAATGCGCGGCCTTCCTTGCGCGAATACGCGATCAGGCCGACGCCGCCGCGCTGGGCGCCGCGGATGCATTCCTCGATGGCGTGCGTGAGGTACGGGCGGCAGGTGCAGATGTCGGAGCCGAACACGTCCGAGCCGTTGCACTCGTCGTGCACGCGCGCCGTGAGTTCCACGTCCGGATTCGCCAGGTCGCGCGGGTTGCCGAAGATGTAGATGGTCTGCCCGCCGATGGGCGGCAGGAACACCTCGAGGTCGCTGCGCGTGACGAGTTCCGGGTACATCCCGCCGGTTTCCTCGAACAGCACGCGCCGCAGGTCCGATTCGCTGCAGCCGAAGCGCTGCGCCACGCCGGGCAGCCACCACACGGGCTCGATCGCGGCCTTCGTCACCAGCGCCGCGCCTTGGGACGTGAGGAACTTGTTGTCGGCCTTCAGCCGCCCGGCCTGCAGGCCCTCGATCACTTCCGGCAGGATCACGTGCGCCTTGGTCACGGCGATGGTCGGGCGGATGTCGTAGCCCGCCGCCAGCGCATCCGCGAACACCTCGGACACCGTCGCGCCCCACGGGTCCATGCTGACGATGCGGCCGGGCTCGGTCCATTGCGGATAGGGCCCGATCACGTCGGTGGGCGCGGTGTTGGTGAGGTCGGCCTTGTGGTCGCGCTTCAACGCGCCTGCCGCCACAGCCAGCGCGCGGTAGACGCTGTAGGAGCCGCTGTGCGTGCCGATGACGTTGCGGTGCGCGCGCGTCGTCGTCGTGCCCACGATGGGCCCGCGCTCCAGCGGCGTCGCGGCACCCCAATGGATGGGCAGCGCGCCGAAGCCGCCGGCGTGCGACGTCAGGCGGATGTGCCGTGGGCCGGGGACGGTAGAGGACATGAAATCACTTTAGCTCAGGACGCCCTGTTGGGGTGGGCCGGCCGGCGACGGGCCAGCCCCTCTGCGCGAATGTCCCCCGTCGCGCTATGCGCTCCCGGCCGCCTCGATCAGCGCCGCTTGCCTCCGAGCAGGCTGCCCAGCACCCCGCGCACGATCTCGCGCCCGACGCTGCTGCCGATGGTTCGCACCGCCGACTTAGCCGCGGCTTCGATCATTCCTTCGTGCCGCCCGCCGCGCGGGCCGGTCGAGCCGAAGAGGATGTCGCCCAGGCCGCCCATGCTGGGGCCTGTCGACGTGGCAGTGGGTCCGTTTCCGCCCGAGGAAGTGGCCGATGGTTCCTGCTGCGCGCGGCCCTTGAGTTTCTCGAACGCCGATTCGCGGTCCACGACCTTCTCGTAGGTCCCCGCGACGATCGACCCCGCGAGGATCGCCTTGCGCTGCTCGGGCGTGATCGGCCCGATCTGGCTGCCCGGCGGGATCACGTAGACGCGCTCGGTGACGCTCGGCCGGCCCTTCTCGTCGAGCAGGCTTATGAGCGCCTCGCCCACCGCCAGCTCGGTGATCGCGGTGGCGATGTCCAGCCCCGGCTTCTGCCGCATCGTCTCGGCCGTGGCTTTCACGGCCTTCTGGTCGCGCGGCGTGTAGGCGCGCAAGGCGTGCTGCACGCGGTTGCCCAATTGCGCGAGCACGGAATCGGGGATGTCCAGGGGGTTCTGCGTCACGAAGTACACGCCGACGCCCTTGGAGCGCACCAGGCGCACGACGAGCTCGATGCGCTCGACCAGCACCTTGGGCGCTTCGTCGAAGAGCAGGTGCGCCTCGTCGAAGAAGAACACCAGCTTGGGCTTGTCGGGGTCGCCGATCTCGGGCAGCCGCTCGAACAGCTCCGACAGCATCCACAGCAGGAAGGTTGCGTACAGCCGCGGCGAATTCAGGAGCTTGTCGGCGGCGAGGATGTTGACGACACCGCGGCCCTTCTCGTCGGTCTGCAGGAAGTCCTCGATGTCCAGCATGGGCTCGCCGAAGAACTTCTCGCCGCCCTGCGTCTCGATCTGCAGCAGCCCGCGCTGGATGATGCCGATGCTGGCGGCGCTGATGTTGCCGTACTGCGTGCGGAAGTCGCCCGCGTTGTCGCCGACGTACTGCAGCATCGCGCGCAGGTCCTTCAGGTCCAGCAGCAGCAGGCCCTGGTCGTCGGCGATCTTGAACACCAGGTTCAGCACGCCCGCCTGCGTCTCGTTCAGCGCCAGCATGCGGCCCAGCAGCAGCGGGCCCATGTCGGAGATCGTGGCGCGTACCGGGTGGCCTTGCTCGCCGAACACGTCCCACAGCGTCGTGGGCGCCGCGAAGGGCACGGGCGTGGGCAGCTTGCGCTCCTTGATCGCCGCCTCGAGCTTGCCGCCGAGCTTGCCCTCCTGGCTGATGCCGGTCAGGTCGCCCTTGATGTCGGCGAGGAAGACGGGAACGCCGATCTGCGAGAACTTCTCGGCCAGCGCCTGCAGCGTCACGGTCTTGCCGGTGCCGGTGGCGCCGGTGATCAGGCCATGGCGGTTGGCCAGGGCCGGCAGCAGGAAGCTTTCGGTCTTGTCGTTCTTTGCGACGAGGAGGGGTTCGGCCATGGTTCGAAAAGTAGAATCGGGTGATCCAATATAGCAACGCAAGCAGACAAAAGGACGATTCGTGGCTGGACACAGCAAATGGGCCAACATCCAGCACCGCAAGGGCCGGCAGGATGAGAAGCGCGGCAAGATCTGGACGCGCTGCATCCGCGAGATCATGGTGGCGGCCCGGCAGGGCGGCGGCGACCTGTCGGCCAACCCGCGGCTGAGGCTGGCGGTTGACAAGGCCAAGGCGGCGAACATGCCGGCCGACACCATCAAGCGCAACATCGACAAGGCCACCGGCAACCTCGAAGGCGTGAGCTACGAGGAGATCCGCTACGAGGGCTACGGCATCGGCGGCGCGGCCATCATCGTGGACACCATGACCGACAACAAGGTGCGCACGGTGGCCGAGGTGCGGCACGCGTTCTCCAAGAACGGCGGCAACCTGGGCACCGAAGGCTCGGTGTCCTTCCAGTTCCGCAACGTCGGCCAGTTGATCCTGGCCCCGGGCACCAGCGAGGACATGGTGATGGAAGTGGCGCTGGACGCAGGCGCCGAGGACGTCATCGCCAGCGAGGACGGCGCCATCGAGGTGCTGACGGCGCCCGGCGACTTCGAGAAGGTGAAGGAAGCGCTCGAAGGCGCGGGCCTGAAGCCCGAGATTGCCGAAGTCACCATGCGCGCCGACAACACCGTGGACCTCACGGGCGAGGACGCGCAGAAGATGCAGAAGCTCCTGGACGCGCTCGAGGACCTCGACGACGTGCAAGAGGTCTACCACAACGCCGAGATCGACGAAGAATGAAAGTCCTGGTCATCGGCGGCGGCGGGCGCGAACACGCGCTGGCCTGGAAGCTCGCGCAATCACCCAAGGTGCAGGCCGTGTACGTGGCGCCCGGCAACGGCGGCACCTCGATGGACCCGCGGCTGGAGAACGTGCCCATCGAAGGCAACGTGGCCCTGCGCGACTGGGCCATCGCCAACAAGATCGCGCTGACGGTCGTCGGCCCCGAGGCGCCGCTGGCGGCCGGCGTGGTCGATGAATTCCAGGCGCACGGCCTGCGCGTGTTCGGCCCCACCCAGGCTGCTGCGCAGCTGGAGAGCTCCAAGGCCTTCTCCAAGGCCTTCATGAAGCGCCACGGCATCCCGACGGCGGAATACGAAACCTTCTCCGACCCGGCGAAGGCGCACGAGTACGTGGACCGCAAGGGCGCGCCGATCGTGGTCAAGGCCGACGGCCTGGCCGCAGGCAAGGGCGTGGTGGTCGCGATGTCCACGGCCGAAGCGCATGAAGCGATCGACTTCATGCTGCTGGACAACAAGCTCGGCGTGACGCACAACGAAGGCGGCGCGCGCGTCGTCATCGAGGAGTTCCTGCAGGGCGAGGAGGCGAGCTTCATCGTCGTGTGCGACGGCAAGAGTGTCGTGCCGCTCGCGACGTCGCAGGACCACAAGCGTCTGAAGGACGGGGACCTGGGCCCCAACACCGGCGGCATGGGCGCCTATTCGCCCGCGCCCATCGTCACACCGGCCATCCACGCCCGTGCGATGCGCGAGATCATCATCCCGACGATCAAGGGCATGGAGAAGGACGGCATCCCGTACACCGGTTTCCTCTACGCCGGCCTGATGATCGACCGCGACGGCCACCCGAAGACGCTGGAGTTCAACTGCCGCATGGGCGACCCCGAGACGCAGCCGATCATGATGCGGCTGAAGTCCGACCTGTACGACGTGCTCCATGCCGCCGCGGGCCAGCAGCTGGGCGACATGGAACTGCAGTGGGACCGCCGCACGGCGCTGGGCGTGGTGATGGCGGCGGCGGGCTACCCGCTGAGCCCGCGCAAGGGCGATGCGATCACCGGCTTGCCGAAGCCGACCGACGAGGCCGTCGTCTTCCACGCCGGCACCACGCGCAAGGGCGACGACATCGTCACCAGCGGCGGCCGCGTACTGTGCGTGACGGTGCTGGCCGACACGGTGAAGGCCGCGCAAGCGCACGCCTACGAAATCGCGCAAGGCATCCATTTCGACGGCGCGCAGTACCGCCACGACATCGGTCACCGCGCCATCAAGCATTGACCATGGAGTCGGCCGGCGCGGTCCGCGATTACCTGTTGGACCTGCAACGGCGCATTGCCACGGCCTGCACGCAGGCCGACGGCACGCGCTTCGTCGAGGACGCCTGGCGCAAGGAGCCGGGCGAGCCCTTGCAGGGCAGCGGCATCACCATGATCCTGGAAGGCGGCCCGGTGTTCGAGCGCGCGGGCTGCGGCTTCTCGCACGTCACGGGGCCCAAGCTGCCGCCTTCGGCCACGCAGCACCGGCCCGAGCTCGCGGGTTCTTCGTTCGAGGCCATGGGTGTGTCGCTCGTTTTCCACCCGCGCAACCCCTATGCGCCCACGGTGCACATGAACGTGCGCTGCCTGCGCGCGCAGCCCAAGGACAAGGGCGCGGTGTACTGGTTCGGCGGCGGCATGGACCTGACGCCGTACTACGGCTTCGAGGAAGACGCGGTGCACTTCCACGCCGCCTGCAAGCAGGCCCTCGAGCCGTTCGGCCCCGACAAGCACCCGCGCTTCAAGCAGTGGTGCGACGAGTATTTCTTCCTGAAGCACCGCGGCGAGCAGCGCGGTGTGGGCGGTATCTTCTTCGACGACTACTCCGAAGGCGGCTTCGACGGCGGCTTCGCGCTCATCCGCGCCGTGGGCGATGCCTTCCTCGATGCGTACATGCCCATCCTGCAGCGGCGCAAGGACACGCCCTTCGGCAAGCGCGAGCGCAATTTCCAGCTGTACCGGCGCGGGCGCTACGTCGAGTTCAACCTGGTGTGGGACCGCGGCACGCACTTCGGCCTGCAATCGAGCGGCCGCACGGAATCGATCCTGCTGTCGATGCCGCCGCTGGTGAGCTGGAGCTATGGCACGCAGCCGCAGGCCGGCTCGCCCGAGGCCGAGCTGCTGGAGAAGTTCCTCGTGCGAAGGGACTGGGTGTGAAGATCGGGATGTACGGCGGCGCTTTCGACCCGCCGCACAACGCGCACGTCGTGCTGGCGCAGGCGGCGGTGGCGCAGTTGAACCTGGACGAGCTGCGCATCTTCCCGACGGGCAGTGCCTGGCACCGCAAGCATCAGCCCAGCGCGGCGGAACACCGGGTGGCGATGGCGCGCCTGGCGTTCGACAAGCTTCCGAAGACCCGGGTCGACGACCGTGAAGTGAAGCGCGCCGGCCCCACGTACACGATCGATACGCTGCGGGAGCTGCGCCGCGAGTTCGGCGAGTCGCAGCTGTTCCTGCTGATGGGCGCGGACCAGGCGGCGGCCTTCACGACCTGGCACGAATGGGGCGAGATCGCGCGCATTGCCACCTTGTGCGTCGCGCATCGTGGCCCGGCGGGTGCGTTGCCGGCCGTGCCCGGCGCGACGATCGTCGAGCTCGGCATGCCCGACATGCCCGAAAGCGCCACCGACATCCGCCGCAAGGCCGCGCGCGGCGAGGACATTTCCTCGCTGGTCCCGCCCGGCGTTGCAGGCTATATTGCCTCCCACCACCTGTATACCCAAGGAAACTGATGACCCAGCAGGAAACCGCAGCCAAGAAGGACACCCAGCGCCTGCAGCGCGCCATCGTCGATGGGCTGGAGGACGTCAAGGGGCAGGACATCGCGGTTTTCAACACGGAGCACCTGTCACCGTTGTTCGAGCGGGTGATCGTCGCCTCGGGCACCTCCAACCGCCAGACCAAGGCGCTCGCCGCGAGCGTGCGCGACTCGGTGCGCGAAGCGGGCTTTCCCAAGCCGCGCATCGAGGGCGAGGAAAACGGCGAGTGGATCATCGTGGACTGCGGCGCCGCCGTCGCGCACATCATGCAGCCCGCGATCCGCCAGTACTACCACCTCGAGGAAATCTGGGGCGAGAAGCCGGTGCGCCTGAAGTTCGGCGCGCCCAAGCCCGCGATGCCCTCGCTGGATCGTGCGCCCGCCAAGAAGGCGCCCCCGAAGAAGTCGTCCGCGAAGGCGACCCCGGCCGCGGCGAAGAAACCCGCGCCGAAGAAGACCGTGCAGAAGGCAACTGCGAAGACCGGCGCGAAGAGCGCACCGAAGAAGGCGCCCGCCAAGAAGGCGCCCGCGAAAAAGTCCGGCGCGCCCAAGCGGCGCGGATGAAGCTCGTCGTCGTCGCCGTCGGCCAGCGCGTGCCCGACTGGGCCCAGGCCGCATGGGACGACTACGCCAAGCGCTTCCCGCCGGAGCTGCGCATCGAGCTGCGCGCGGTGAAGACGGAAGCCCGTGCGTCGAAGTCGCTCGAAGCGATCTTCGCCGCGGAGAAGCAGCGCATCGAAGCGGCGATCCCCAAGGGCGCGCACGTGGCCGTGCTCGACGAGCGCGGCACGGCCCTGACCACGATGGCGCTCGCGCAGCACGTCAAGGACTGGCAGATGGGCGGCAGCGACGTCGCGCTGGTCATCGGTGGGCCCGACGGGCTCGATCCCGAGTTCAAGCGCACGGCGCACGAACGCATCCGCCTGTCGGACCTCACCTTGCCGCACGCGATGGTGCGCGTGCTGCTGGTCGAGCAGCTGTACCGCGCGTGGTCGATCAACGCGGGGCATCCGTACCACCGTGAGTGACTTCATCTACCTCGCCTCGCAGTCGCCGCGGCGGCGCCAGCTGCTGGAGATGCTGGGGGTCAAGCACGAGCTGCTGTTGCCCGATGCGGGCGAGGACACCGAAAGCCTCGAGGAGCCGCTGAAGGGCGAAGCGCCGGCGGCTTACGTGCAACGCGTGACGGGCCTCAAGCTCGATGCGGCCATCGCGCGGCTGAAGCGGCGCGGCCTGCCGCCCGCGCCCGTGCTGTGCTCGGACACCACCGTGGCGCTGGGCCGCACGATCTACGGCAAGCCGGCCGATGCGAAGGACGCGGCGCGCATGTTGCGCGAGCTATCGGGCACCACGCACCGGGTGCTGACGGCGGTGGCGGTGCAGTCGGGCCGCAAGCGGGTCGCGGCGCTCAACGAATCGCGCGTGACCTTCGCGAAGTTGACGCCCGCGCAGATTCGCGCCTACGTCGCCAGCGGTGAGCCCATGGGCAAGGCCGGCGCGTATGCCATCCAGGGCGGGGCCGCGGCGTATATTCCGTCCATCAGCGGCAGCTACTCAGGGATCATGGGGCTTCCGATGTTCGAGACCGCACAACTCCTACAACAATGCAGCAGGACATCCTGATCAACTGGTCGCCGCAGGAGACGCGCGTGGCGATCATCGAAGCCGGCGCGGTGCAGGAGCTGCACGTGGAGCGCACGCTGGAGCGCGGCCTCGTCGGGAACATCTACCTGGGCAAGGTCGCGCGCGTGCTGCCGGGCATGCAGTCGGCCTTCATCGACATCGGCCTGGAGCGCGCGGCCTTCCTGCACGTGGCCGACGTGTGGCACCGCCAGCCCGACGGCGAGCCCCCGGCGATGGCGCGCAACCACCAGCCGCCCGTGCCCATCGAGCGCCAGGTCTTCGAGGGCCAGGCGATCATGGTGCAGGTGATCAAGGACCCGATCGGCACCAAGGGCGCGCGGCTGTCCACGCAGGTGAGCATCGCGGGGCGGCTGCTGGTGTTCCTGCCGCAGGACGACCACGTGGGCGTATCGCAGAAGATCCCGCCCGAGCAGCGCGAGTCGCTGCGCAACCGGCTGCAGCAGCTGGTGGGCAAGGAAGGCGGCGGCTTCATCCTGCGCACGAACGCGGAGGAAGCCACCGACGGCGAGCTGGCCGACGACATCGCCTACCTGCGCAAGACCTGGACGCGCATCAAGGACTCGGCCACGCGCGTGCCGCCGCCGTCGCTGTTGCACCAGGACCTGAACCTGCTGCAGCGCGTGCTGCGCGACCTGGTCACCGAGGACACGCAGACCATCCGCATCGACTCGCGCGAGCAGCACGCGATGCTGCAGGCCTTCGGCAGCGAGTTCATGCCCAAGGCGGCGCAGAAGCTGCAGCTGTACAAGGGCGAGCGGCCGATCTTCGACCTGTACTCCATCGACGACGAGATCGCCAAGGCGCTGGGCCGGCGCGTGGACCTGAAGTCGGGCGGCTACCTGATCGTCGACCAGACCGAGGCGCTGACCACGATCGACGTGAACACCGGCGGCTTCGTCGGCGCGCGCAACTTCGACGACACGATCTTCAAGACCAACCTGGAGGCCGCGCAAGGCATCGCGCGCCAGCTGCGCCTGCGCAACCTGGGCGGCATCATCATCGTCGACTTCATCGACATGCAGCGCGAGGACCACCGCGAGGCCGTGCTAGCCGAGTTCCGCAAGCAGCTGGTGCGCGACCGCGTGAAGACCATGTCGGGCGGTTTCTCCAACCTGGGCCTGGTGGAGATGACGCGCAAGCGCACGCGCGAGTCGCTGGCGCACATGCTGTGCGAGCCGTGCGAGTCGTGCCAGGGCAAGGGCGTGGTGAAGACCGCGCGCTCGGTGGCCTACGACATCCTGCGCGAGATCCTGCGCGAGGCGCGCCAGTTCGACCCGCGCGAGTACCGCATCGTCGCCAACCCCAAGGTGGTGGAGCTGTTTTTGGACGAGGAAAGCGCGCACCTGGCGGGGCTGTCGGACTTCATCGGCAAGCCGATCTCGCTGCAAAGCGAGAGCGCCATGGCGCAGGAGCAGTACGACATCGTGCTGCTCTAGGGCAGCGCGAAGGCCTGGCGGATGTCCTGCCGGAAGGTGTCCGGCTCTTCGGCGATCACCTTGCGGTAGCGGGCGAGTTCGGCCGAGCACGCATCGAACTTCGCCATGACCTCGCCGGCGGCGGCGCCGAAGCGCTGGACGAAGTCCGGGGCCTTCACATCCAGCTTGAACCGCGCCGGGATCGGCACGTCGACGTCGTTCGCGGCCGAGCCGTGACGCGCGGTGATCACGCAGCAGCCGTGCAGGGCGGCTTCGCGCGGCAGGCGGTCCTTGCCGGGGTGGTGGCCGAAGTCGATGTACAGCTTGGCGCCGAGGAAGGCGTCGGCCAATTGCGTGCGGTCCAGGCCGCGCAAGGGCTTGAACTCCCACTCGGGATAGGCGGCCATCAGGCGGGCCGTGATGGGCGCACCTTTCGTCGGGTTGAAGAGGATGCGGTCGGCGCGCTTGGCGCCGGCAAGCAGGGAAGGCAGGCGCGCGACGTAAGCGGGCTCCGTGTAGACCGGGATGGGGTCGCGCAGCGGCTCGCCCGTGACGCCTTGCGCTGCCAGGAACTCGCGCGCGTAGTCGCTCTGCGCGAAGTGCCTCAAGTGCGTCAGTGCCTTCACGCCGCCCAGCGGCGCGCGCCCCTTGGCCACGTACTTCCAGTAGCGCAGGCGGTCGCGCCACGCGTTGCCGTAGCGCTCGCCGGTGAAGTTGTTGACCGACATCCACCAGATCGCTGCGTCGGCCGGTGCGGCGCGCAGGGCGAGCGTCGTGAAGATTTCGGGGAAGACGACGAGCGTGCCGGCCTCCTGCGCGTAGCGCGCAACCGGCGCGCCGTGCTGCCGGTAGGGCGCCGGCGTTTCGAACTCCCTGTCGAAGGGGTGGTAGACGATCGCCGCGGGCTGCCCGAGCCGGTTCATCTCGCCGACGAGCTGGTGCAGCGCTTCCGGCCCCGCGGTCATCGCGTTGCCGGGACAGACGACGAGCACGCGGGCGTAGCGCTTCATGCAGCGGCGAGGATGCGAAGCGCCTCGTTCGCCACGCGCTCGGGCGTGATCGCGGGCAGGCACTCGGTGCGGCTGAAGCGATGGTCGTCGCAGCCGGCCTTGCCGCACGGCACGCACGGCAGGTCGGCCTGCAGGAGCGTGACGCTTCCAACCGTCTGCGCGTCCGCACGGCGGACGAACCGGACGGGCGATTCCGTTTGGGCAGGCCACGGCGCCCAGCGCTGCGGGTTCGTGGGCCCGAAGATCGCGACCATCGGCGTGCCGCAGGCGGCGGCCAGGTGCGAGATCGACGTGTCGGGGCCCACGTAGAGTGCTGCGCCTTGCAAGAGGCTGGCGAGCTGGCCGAAGTCAAGTACGCCCGCGTCGATGGCGCCGCCGGTGGCCAGCGACGCGACGAGCTCGCGATCCTCCTTCGACGGCCCTCCAGTCAGCACCACCTGCCGGCCGGCCTCGAGGAGACGGCGCACCAGCGCCGCAAAGTGCGCGGGCGGCCATTGCTTGTACGGCCACATCGACGGCGCATGCACGACCACGTAGCGCGGCTGCAGCCGCCCCGCAAGTTCGGGCGGCAAGGGCTTGCCGGGCGGCGGCACGAGCTTCGCTTCGAAACGCATTCCGTTGCGCCAGGGCTCCAGCAGCGCCAACTTCTCCTGCACCACGTGCACCTCGCCGAGGTCACCCGCGGCTTCGACGGCGTGCGCCAGGAGCCGCTTCTTCCACCAGTTGCTCGGGTTGTCGGCCGGCAGCACGCCGGACCGCACGCGCCCGGCGATCGCGCCGATGATGTGGGCCCGGTCGCCGACGTCAGCCACCAACGCGAGGTCGTAGCGCTTCCACAGCCGGTGCGCCAGCGCCAGCGTGCCGCCGAACCCCAAGCGGGGTGGCGTCTCGATGATCTCCCGAACCTCGGCATTGCCGCGCAACATGCCCAGCGTCCCCTGGAAGCCCAGCACGTCGACGGCCGCTTCGGGCCACAGCTGTTTCGCAGCGTGGATCAAGGGCGTGGTGAGCAGCACGTCGCCGATCTGGCGCGTCACCACCACGAGGACGGAGCGCATCAGGCCACGTGCGCGCCCGCGACGCCGAGCGCATGCAGGCGCGCGTACAGGCCGCCGCGCGCGAGCAGCTGCGCGTGCGAGCCGGTCTCGACCAGGCGGCCCTGATCCAGCACCGCGATGCGGTCGGCGTGCTCGATGGTCGACAGGCGGTGCGCGATGATGAGCGTGGTGCGGCCGGCCATCAGGCGGCGCAGCGCCTCCTGCACCAGCCGCTCGGATTCGTTGTCCAGCGCCGAGGTGGCCTCGTCGAGGATCAGCACCGGCGCGTCCTTGTACAGCGAGCGCGCGATGGCCAGGCGCTGGCGCTGCCCGCCCGAGAGAATCGTCGCGTTGTGGCCGACGTTGGTGTCGATGCCTTGCGGCAGCGACGCCACGAGGTCCGTGAGGTTGGCCGCCTTCAGCGCCTGCTCGACCCGACCGCGGTCGATCTCGTCACCCAGCGCCACGTTCGCGGCCAGCGTGTCGTTGAACATCACGACGTCCTGGCTCACCATCGCGACCTGCCGGCGCAGCGCGGGCAGGCTCCAGTCGCGCAGCTCGTGGCCGTCGAGCAGGATCTCGCCCGAAGTCGGTTCGATGAAGCGCGGCAGCAGGTTCACCAGCGTGGTCTTGCCCGCGCCCGAAGGCCCGACGAGCGCGATTGTCGTGCCCGGCTGGACGTCGAAAGTGAAATCCTCCAGCGCCGCGCCGCTGCCGCCGGGGTAGCGCACCGCGGCGTTGCGGAATTCGATGCGACCGGTGGCGCGGCCCGGGTCATGCGTGCCGCCGGATTCAGGCGGCGTGTTCTCCACCAGGTCGAAGGAGCGCTCCAGCACCGCCAGCGCGCGCGTGACGGGGCCCGTGGCCTCCGACAGGCGCTTGACCGGCGCGATGAGCATCATCAGCGCCGCGACGAACGAGGCGAACGTGCCGACGGTCATCGTTTCGCCGCCCTGGACCAGGGCAACACAGATCACGCCCGACAGCGCCGCCGCCGCCACCATGTGCATCAGCGGCGTGATGGCGGCCGAGGCCACCGCGGACTTCATCGCCAGGCGCCGCAGCGAGACGCTCAATTTGTCGAAGCGCGACTCCTGCGCATGCTGCGCGCCGTGCAGGCGCACGAGGCGGTTGGCCAGCATGTTCTCTTCCACCGCGTAGGCCAGTTCCACCGTAGCGGCCTGGCTGCTCTTGGCCAGGCGGTGCAGGCGGCGCGATGCCGTGCGCATCACCCATGCCACGGCCGGCCCGAGGAAGCCGACGATGAGCGTCAGCTGCCAGTTGATCCACAGCAGGTAGGCGAGGAGGGCGACCAGCGCCAAGCCATCCTTGACCAGGCCCGTCAGTGCGTTGACCAGCAGCGTGATCGCGTTCTGCACCTCGTGCACGATGCTGTTGGCGAGCGAGCTGGCCGATTCGCCGCGCAGCACGTCCAGCCGCACGTCGAGCATGCGCGAGAAGAGGGCGCGCCGCAGTTTCACCATGCCCTCGTTGGCGATCTTGGCCAGGCCGATGTCGGCGATGAAGCCGGCCGTGCCGCGCACCGCGAAGACCAGGAGCAGCGCCGCGGGGATCAGCCACAGGCTGAACGAGCGCTCGACGAAGCCCTTGTCGAGCAGCGGCTTGAGCAGGCCGGGAACGATGGGCTCGGTCGAAGCGCCGACCACGGTGGCGAGCAGCACCACGATCCAGTAGCGACGCACGTGGTGCACGTAGGGGAAGAAGCGCCTGATCCGCGCGAACACGCTCGCGGGTTCGGCCGGCGCGCCCGCGCCCGCTTGGCCTGGCGTCGCTTCGCGCTCGATGGGGAAAGCCGATGACATGCAGCTGTGTATTATCCCCTGTCCCATGCAAACGGTCCCCGGCGAGATCCCGCTTCCCAGCATCAAGCCGGCACCGTGGGCCCGCAAGCTGGCCCCGGCGCTCGGGGTCTTCCTGTGCGCGGCCTGCCTCCTCGTGCTGACCGTTCGCGGCTGGTCGCCGGCCGTGCTGTTCGTCGGCTGCCTGTTGTGCCTGGCCGTGCTCGCCTGGGGGCACCTGCCGCCGGTGCCGGTCGAGTCCAGCCGCGCCGCGCGGCTCGTCTGCATCGTGCTGGTCGCGCCGCTGGTCGCGGTGTTCGTCAGTTCGGCCTTCCGCGCCGACGGCTACACGGGCCAGCTCGATGCGCCGCTGCGCTTCGCATTGGCGGTGCCCATCTTCCTCTTCGCCTTGCGCATGCGGCTGGATGTCGCGCATTCGCTGCGCTGGATGCTGCCGGTCG
Source organism: Ramlibacter sp. PS4R-6 (assembly GCF_037572775.1). Lineage (NCBI taxonomy): Bacteria > Pseudomonadati > Pseudomonadota > Betaproteobacteria > Burkholderiales > Comamonadaceae > Ramlibacter > Ramlibacter sp. PS4R-6. Next base: position 2,607,884 of record NZ_JBBHKA010000001.1, read on the forward strand.
CCTTGCTGCTGCTGCTGGCCGCGCGCCTGGTCCAGGGCCAGCCCGCGCGCTGGCCGGCCGAGCGCATGACCACGGGCTTCGTCGACCCGCTGGTGTTCGGCTACCTGTCGCTCACCTTCGGGATCATGGCCATGTTCGGCTGGCCCGGCGAGGACCGCCGCAGCCACCCGGTGATCGTGGGGCTTGCCTTCGTCGCGCTGGCGCTGGGCGCGTCCTTCTCCATCGGCTCGCAGTCACGCACCGGCTGGCTGGCCGTGCCGCTGCTGGCGGCGCTGTGGCTGCACCTGCATTGGTCGCGCGCGCGGCGCTGGTCGCTGGCGTGGACGGCGGTGGGCGCGTGCGTGGTGGTGGTGGCCGCGTTCATGTTCGTGCCCACCATCCATGCGCGCGTGCTGGAGGCGCTGGGCGAGGTCATGCAGTACCCGTGGCATTCGGTGCCGCCGGACACGCCGGTGTCGCTGCGCATCACCTACCTGCGCATCGCGGCGGACGTGTTCGCCCAGCACCCCTGGCTGGGCGTCGGCCTGACGCCCTTGCTCTCGCCCGACACCTTGCCGCCGCTGGGCTACGCCTCGCCGGTGGCGGTGAAGGCCGCGCTGCAATCGGGCTTCCACAACCAGATCGTCAGCGATGCCGTGCGCCATGGCATCGGCGGCCTGTTCGCCACCGTGGCGCTGCTCTTGGTGCCGCTGGTCGTCTGCCTGCGCGCGCTCGGCAGCACGTCCGCCGTTACGCGGCGCAACGCGGCGATGGGCACGGCGTTCTTCACCTGCGTGTTCGTCGCGAGCTTCACCACCGAGGTGGTGGACCTGAAGTACATGGCGAGCCTGTACGCCGTGATGGCGGCGATCTTCTGCGGCGCCGCGCTGGCCCGCCGCGACGACTAGCGCCAGACGAACTGGCCGCCCTTGCGCTCGCCGTGCAAGGTCATGCCGTAGCGGGCGAGTTCCTCCTCGCGCCAGCGCTCTTCCTGCCGCCGCCGCTGGAACTTGTCCCACTTGCGCTGCAGCGTCGACTTGCCCAGCAGCCGGTAGTTGTCGCGCGCGCCCAGGCCCTGCTTGTCCGACAGGCCGCGCTCCTGCTTCATCGCGCTCACCGTGATGGAGCCGTAGTGGTGCAGCCACGACGCGCCGACGATGGCGGTGCGGATGCCGGCGCGGTCCAGGTGGTGGAAGAAGAGGGTGTCCTCGTAGCCCCACAGGCCCGGCGTGGCGGCGAAGTAGCCGACCTTCTCCCACACCGAGCGGTGCACGCACAGGCACACGGCATGGCGCGCGCCGATGCGGGCCACGTCGCGCATCTTGGCCGAGGCGTCGGCGGCGAAGGTGTCGAGGTCATAGTCCAGCGCACCCTCGACGAGGGCCGGCGAGACCACGGGCACGTCGAAGCGCTTCGCGGCGTCGACAAGCGCCTCGAGCCAGCCGGCGGTGACGATCACGTCGTTGTTCATCACCACCGTCCATTCCGTCTGCAGCGCCAGCACGCCCTGGTTCCAGGCCACGCCGCAGCCCAGGTTGGCCTTGTTGGCCACGTGCGCGCCGAAAGGCTTCGTCGCAAGGTAGGCCGCGGTCTCGTCGCTGGAGGCGTTGTCGACCACCGCGACGCGCGCCAGGTCGTTGCCGTGCCGCACCAGGCTGTCCACGCACTGCCGCGTGTAGTCGACCTGGTTGTAGCAAGCGAAAGTGATGGAGTAGTCAGTCATTCATAATGCCCCGCCATGCCGGGATTATCCAGCGAGCGGGCACCCCTCTCGGTCGTCCTGATCACGCGCGACGAAGCCGCCAACGTGGCGGACTGCCTCGCGTCGGTGGCGTTCGCCGCCGAATGCATCGTGGTGGACAGCGGCAGCAGCGACGGCACGCCCGGCATTGCGCGTTCGCTCGGCGCCCACGTCACGCAGGCCAGCGACTGGCCCGGGTTCGGGCCGCAGAAGAACCGCGCGCTGGCGCAGGCCACTCAGCCCTGGGTGCTGTCCATCGACGCCGACGAGCGCGTCACGCCGCAGCTGCGCGACGAGATCCTGCGCACGATTGCCCAGGATGCGGCGAGCGTCGCGGGCTGGGACATGCCGCGCAAATCGAGTTTCTGCGGCCAGTACATGGCGCATTCGGGTTGGTACCCCGACCGCGTCACGCGGCTGTTCCGGCGCGGCAAGGGCCGTTTTTCGGACGACCTCGTGCACGAACGCGTGATCGTCGACGGCGAGGTGGGACATCTTCGCAACGACTTGTTGCATGCCACCTACCCGGACCTGGAGACGATGCTGGCCAAGCTCGATCGCTATTCGAGCGCTTCGGCACAGGCCCTGTTCGAGCGCGGCGAACGTAGCTCCCTCGCTGGGGCGATCGTGCGCGGCGCCTGGGCTTTCTTCCGCACCTATGTGCTGCGCCTGGGCGTGCTCGACGGGCGCATGGGCTTCGTCCTCGCGGTCTCCGTGGCTGAGACGACTTATTACAAGTACCTCAAGCTCTGGATACTCGGTCGGCGAAAAGCCGCCACGGGCGTTTGAACATAATCGCCGGAAATGACACCAATGCTCATGAATGACAAGCGCATGTGGCGCCGCCGCGAGGTGGCGGCGCTCTTCGGCGGCCTGGCCGCGGCGCCCGCGTTCGCGCAGTTCCGCGTGGAGGTCACGGGCGTCGGGCTCACCCAGCTGCCCATCGCCATCGCGCCCTTCCGCGGGCAGGACCAGGCGCCGCCGAAGCTCTCGGCCATCATCGCGGCCGACCTGGAGCGCAGCGGCCAGTTCCGCGTGATCGACGGCTCCGGCCCCAACCTCGACGAATCCAGCCGCCCCGACATGTCCCCGTGGCGCCAGAAGGCCGCCGATTCGCTGGCCGTGGGCAGCGCCTCGCGCCTGGCCGACGGCCGCTTCGACGTGCGCTTCCGCCTGTGGGACGTGGTGAAGGCGCAGGACCTGGGCGGCCATGCGCAGGCCGTGCCGCAGGGCGACCTGCGCCGCGCCGCGCACCGCATCGCCGACGCCATCTACGAGAAGCTCACGGGCGACAAGGGCGTGTTCGCCACGCGCATTGCCTACGTCACCAAGGCCGGGCCGCGCTACAACCTGTGGGTGGCCGATTCCGACGGCGAGAACGCGCAGTCGGCCCTGGCCAGCAACGAGCCCATCATCTCGCCGGCCTGGTCGGCCGATGGCGAGCGCGTGGCCTACGTGTCGTTCGAATCGCGCAAGCCCGTCGTGTACGTGCACGACGTGTCATCCGGCAAGCGGCGCCTCATCGCCAACTTCCGCGGCTCCAACAGCGCGCCGGCGTGGTCGCCCGACGGCAAGACCCTCGCCGTCACCCTGAGCCGCGACGGCGGCTCGCAGCTGTACACCATCGACGCCAACGGCGGCGAGCCGCGGCGCCTGACGCAATCGTCGGGCATCGACACCGAGCCCGTGTATTCGCCCGACGGCAGGTCCATTTATTTCGTGAGCGACCGCGGCGGCGCGCCGCAGGTCTACCGCATGCCCGCCGGCGGCGGCAACCCCGAGCGCGTCACCTTCAGCGGCAACTACAACATCTCGCCGGCCATCAGCCCCGACGGCCGCATCCTCGCCTTCATCTCGCGCGTGAACGGCCAGTTCAAGCTGCACGTGATGGAGCTGGGCGGCAGCGGCACGGCCACCGCCATCACCGACACCGTCGCCGACGAGAGCCCGAGCTTCGCGCCCAACGGCCGCCTGATCCTGTACGCCACGCGCCAGGGCAACCAGGAAGCCCTGATGACCACCACGCTGGACGGCAAGATCAAGGCGCGGCTGGCCGGGCAGGGCGGCGACCTGCGCGAGCCCGACTGGGGCCCGTTCCTGAAATGACCCCCTTCCCCCCACAAATACAATGCCCCAAATGCATCGCACAAGGAGAACCCGAATGATCCGCAGCAACATCCGAGTCGCCGCACTGGCCGCCGCGCTGGCCCTGGCGGGCTGCTCGAGCGTGAAGCTCGACGACGTGCCCGTGGACAACAAGGGCGGCACGCCGAACACCGGCGCGCAGCAGCCGGCCACGCGCGTCGAGCCCGTCACCACCGGCTCGGACGCCGGTCAGAACCAGGGCCCGCAGAACGTCGCGCGCCTGATCTACTTCGATTTCGACAGCTACGTGATCAAGCCGGAGTACCAGTCCATCGTGGACGGCCACGCCCGCTACCTGCGCGCCAACCCGGCGCGCCACATCTTCATCGAAGGCCACACCGACGAGCGCGGTGGCCGCGAGTACAACCTGGCGCTGGGCCAGCGCCGCTCCGAGGCCGTGCGCAACGCGCTGCGCCTGCTGGGCGTGCAGGACAACCAGGTCGAGGCCGTGAGCTTCGGCAAGGAAAAGCCCGCCGACCCCGGCAACGGCGAAGACGCGTGGGCCAAGAACCGCCGCGCCGAGATCGTCTACCGCTAAAGGACCGCCCATGTTCCGGTTTCCCGCTCCCCGTGCCGCCGTCGCGGCTGCCTGCGCAGCGCTCGCGCTGCTGGCGGCGGGCGGCGCCCAGGCCGCGCTATTCGAGGACGACGACGCCCGCCGCGCCATCCTGGAGCTGCGCCAGCGCTTCGAGGCGCAGCGGGTCGACGCGCAGCGCCAGCTCGACGAGCTGCGCACCGAGAACGCCCAGCTGCGCGGCAGCCTGCTGCAGCTGCAGATGCAGATCGAGACGCTGAAGCAGGAGATCGCGCGCCAGACGGGCGCCAACGAGCAGCTCACGCGCGACCTCGCCGAGCTGCAGCGCCGCACGCGCGACCTCGCCTCGGGCGTGGACGAGCGCATGCGCCGCTTCGAGCCTTCCAAGGTCACGGTGGACGGCAAGGAATTCATCGCCGACCCGCAGGAGTCGCAGACCTTCGAGGCCGCGCTGGCCGTGTTCCGCAAGGGCGACTTCGCTGCCGCGCAGGTGGCTTTCGCTGATTTCATCAAGCGCTACCCGCAAAGCGGCTTCCGCCCGACGGCGCTGTTCTGGCTGGGCAATTCGCAGTACGCCAACCGCGACTACCGCGGCGCCATCACGAACTTCCGCGAGCTGCTGGCCACCGCGCCGGACCACCCGCGTGCGCCGGAGTCGCTGCTGTCCATCGCCAACTGCCAGATCGAGCTCAAGGACGCCGCCGGCGCGCGCCGCACGCTGGACCAGCTGGTGAAGACCTATCCGCAGTCCGAGGCGGCCGGCGCCGCCAAGGAAAGGATGGCGCGGCTTCGTTGACAATCGAGGTGTGACCCACCTCGACGAATCCGCGGACCTCAAGCGCCGTTTCGGCGGCCTCGAGCGCCTGTACGGCATCGACGGCGCTGCCGCCATCCGCGCGGCGCACGTCGCGGTGGTCGGGATAGGCGGCGTGGGTTCGTGGGCCGCGGAAGGGCTGGCCCGCAGCGCCGTCGGCGAGATCACCCTCATCGACCTGGACCACGTCGCCGAATCCAACATCAACCGCCAGGTCCACGCACTCGACGCGACTCTGGGGCAGGCGAAGGTGACGGCGATGCGCGAGCGCATCGCGCAGATCAACCCGGGCTGCATCGTGCACGAGGTCGACGACTTCGCCTCGCCCGACAACTGGCCGCGCTTGCTGCCCCCGGGCGTCACGGCCGTGATCGATGCGTGCGACGAGGTCAAGGCCAAGGTCGCCATGGCCGCGTGGGCGCTCCAGACCAAGACGCTGTTCATCTCGTGCGGCGCGGCGGGCGGCAAGCGGCTGGCCCACCAGGTCGACGTGGACGACCTCGCGAACACCACGCACGACCCGCTGCTGGCGCAGCTGCGCTACCGCATGCGCAAGTTCCACGGCGCGCCCCGGGAAGGCAAGGCCATCGGCGTTCCGTGCGTGTTCAGCGGCGAGGCCGTGGCGCCACCGGATCCGTCGTGCGACATCGAGGCAGGCAGCGACGGATCGCTCAATTGCCACGGCTACGGCTCGGTGGTGAGCGTCACCGCGACCTTCGGGCAGTGTGCGGCGGGCTGGGTCCTGGACCGCGTGGCATCGAGGAAGCGCCCCGGCCCGACGCTATAATCGTCGGCTTTGCTGCATGCGCAACGCATGCAACACGCAAAAAGGCTCGGGACGTTAGCTCAGTTGGTAGAGCAGCGGACTTTTAATCCGTTGGTCACAAGTTCGAATCTTGTACGTCCTACCACCCGCCCTACTGCAAGCGCGCTTCCTTCGGGTCCGGGTCGTCGGTCATGGCCTGGATCGAAGCCGAGAGCTTGTGGTCCGCAATGGCGCGCAGGCGCGCCACTTCATGCAGGACGGACAGGTCCACGACCGGGCCGCCGCTCATCTCCAGCCGCAAGGCTTCGGCCAGCGCGGACTCGGCAAGCTTGGCCTTTTCGTTCGCTTCCCGCCAGGCGGTCAGCGCTTTGAGCACGGCGTCCATGCAGCGATCTCGTTGTTACCCTCAAGTCAACGGTAGGCCGCAACCCGCGTCGCTGCTGTAGGACTTTTCCGATTGCGCGTGCGAAGGGCCGCTGGCGAGCGGTTTCGCAGCGGATGGGCAGTCACTCCCCAAGGACGATGACGCCGCAGCGCGTCTCGCGCGAGTGCGGGTCGTAGCTGTCCAGCGCTTCCTCCACGATGGCGGCTTGCAGCGAGGCGATGTCGCGGCGGCTTTCCTCGTCGCAGGTCCACAGCGCCAGCAGCAGGCCGGGCTCGATGCGGATCACCACCGGTGCGGCAAAGTGCGACGCGCGGCGCGCGCCCTCGCGCAGCAGCCACGACACCACGAGGCAGCCGTAGTCGGCCTGGTCGACCATCGCGTGCGCGGGAAAGAGGTGGCGCACGGCGTCCCAGACGGCGGCGTGCGCTTCGTCGAGGTCGTCCCACGCGGGGTCGTAGCGTGCGATGCGCGGCTGCGGTGACGAACGAACCAGCTCCAGCATGAAGGCCTCCCTCGAGAGAGCGTGATCGTCACCGCGCCGCGTGCGCCGTCCGTGTAGGACGCCAAGGATGAAAAACGTAGTCGGGGGGCCGTTCGTCTTACTCGGGTGTGCGAGCGGCCCTCACACCAAGAGTGGAAGACGTTGCTTCGTGTCCACTGCGCCGTGATGGAATGATGTCGCGCATGACTGTGAAGAAGACCGACCCTCGCGAAGCATTCGTGGATAGACGTTCCTGGAGGGATTCGGACGCCGTCATCGAGCTTGCCGAACCCGGGGGCCGCACCACCCGCCTGACCCGCACGCAGGCGCGCGTCCCGGCCTGGCAGGTGCGCCGCTGGCTGCGCGTGGGGCAGTTGCCCAGCGCCAATGGCGCCAGCGCGCGCGTGCTGCAGGCGTTCATGTCCGCCGACGCGCAGATGTTCTACCCGGAAGAGATCACGCAGCTCGCGAAGGCTGCGAGGACCGACCCGAGCGAAGAGCGCTCGGTCGCCTGACACCCTTCGGCGCCGGCAGCGCCAGCTGCGCCTGGCGCACCACCCGCACGCAGTCCTTGATGTGCTCCTCGCCGAGGTAGCGCAAGGCCGTGTAGCCCATGACCGCCGACACCGCCTGCCCGGCGATGGGCACGTACTTGGCCGCCTGCTGCACCGTCAGCCGCTTGCCCACCACCTTGGCCATGCGCACGACCAGGTCGCGCGTGACGAGACGGCCGATGACCACCGAGCCGACCATGGCCATCGCCTTCTGCACCTGTTCGCGCTTGGTGTCGGGCAGGGCGTCGATCTGCTGCGGCGTCAGGCCGAATTCCTCGTTGATCACCGGGATCACGCGCGAGATCAGCGCCGCATCGACGGCCCAGTCCAGCCCGGGGATGGGCACGGCGCTCGCGGCCGCTGCGACGAGCGCGCGGCGGTTCAGCAGCTTGCGGCAGCGGCGCACGGCGTCCTGCAGGGCAGCGTCGCCTTTCGCGAGGTCCAGTGCGGTGGGCATCAGCCCATGTTATCGATTTGCTCGTGCAGGTGGAGCCAGCGCTCCTCGATCGAATGCAACTCTTCGTCGAGGGCCTTCAATTTCCGCCCGGCGTCGGCCAGCTCAGCCGGCGCCGTGGTCCCGCCCAGGAGCGCCTGCAGTTGCTCCTTCTCGGCGCCGATCTGCGCCATGCGTTTCTCGGCCTGTTCCAGCTCTTTCTTGAGCGGCTTCGCACGCGAGAGGTCGGGGCGGCGCGTCGGTGCGGGTGTCGGCGGGGGCGCCGAGGCCTGCTTCGCCTGTTCGCGCTGGCGCTTCGCTTCGTCCAATAGGTACTGCTGGTATTCGTCCAGGTCGCCGTCGAAGGGCTGCACGCCGCCGCGCGCCACCAGCCAGAACTCGTCGCACACCGAGCGCAGCAGGGCCCGGTCATGGCTGACCAGCATCACCGTGCCTTCGAACTCGTTGAGCGCCACCGACAGGGCTTCGCGCGTGGCCAGGTCGAGGTGGTTGGTCGGCTCGTCCAGGAGCAGCAGGTTGGGGCGCTGCCAGACCATGGAGGCCAGCACCAGGCGCGCCTTCTCGCCGCCGCTCATGGTGCCGACGGGCTGCGCGACCATCTCGCCCGAGAAATTGAAGGTGCCCAGGAAGTTGCGCAGCTCCTGCTCGCGCGCCGGGTAGCCGCTGCCAGCGAGCGAGCGCGCCAGCCGCGTCATGTGCTCCAGCGGCGTGTCCTGCGGCCGCAGCACGTCCAGCTCCTGCTGCGCGAAGTAGCCGATGGTCAGGCCCTTGCCTTCGGTGATCGTGCCGCCCAGCGCCGCGATGTCGCGCGCGATCGACTTCACCAGCGTCGACTTGCCTTGGCCGTTGGCGCCGAGGATGCCGATGCGCTGCCCGGCCATCACCGTCTTGTCCACGCCCCGCAGGATGACCTTGTCGCAATAGCCGAACTCGCCGTCGCGGATGGCCAGCATCGGGTTGGGCAGGTTCGCCGGCTCCTTGAACTCGAAGCTGAACTCCGCGTCGGCCAGCACCGGGGCGATCTTCTCCATGCGCTCCAGCGCCTTGATGCGGCTTTGCGCCTGCCTGGCCTTGGTGGCTTTCGCGCGGAAGCGGTCGATGAATTTCTGCAGGTGGGCGATCTTCTCCTGCTGCTTCGAATACGAAGACTGTTGCAGGGCGAGCTGCTGCGCGCGCAGCGTTTCGAAGCTGGAGTAGTTGCCGCCGTAGCGGTTGAGCTTGAGCTGCTCGATGTGCACGGTGACGTCGGTGATGGCGTCGAGGAACTCGCGGTCGTGGCTGATGACGATCAAGGTGCCCGCATAGCGCTTCAGCCACGCCTCCAGCCAGACCAGCGCGTCCAGGTCCAGGTGGTTGGTCGGCTCGTCCAGCAGCAGCAGGTCGGACGGGCACATCAGCGCCCGCGCCAGCTGCAGGCGCATGCGCCAGCCGCCGGAAAAGCTGTTCACGGGCGCATCGAGCTCGTGCACCTTGAAGCCCAGGCCCAGGATGAGCGATTGCGCGCGCGGCACGGCGTCGTGCTCGCCGGCATCGGCCAGGTCGCTGTGGGCGTGGGCGATGGCCATGCCGTCGCCGCCGTGCTCGGCGCGCTCGAGTTCCGCGCGCAGCTCCATCAGCCGTGTGTCGCCGCCCAGCACGAAGTCGGTGGCGGATGCGTCGGTCTCCGGCATGTTCTGTTCGACCTGCGCGATGCGCCACTGCGGCGGCAGCGAGAAATCGCCCGCGTCCTCGTGCAGCGAGCCGTCGAACAGGCGGAACAGGCTGGATTTGCCCGCGCCGTTGCGCCCGACCAGGCCGACGTGCTCGCCCGGGTTCACCACGAGCGAGACGCTGTCGAGCAGGACCTTCGCCGCGCGGCGAAGGGTGAGGTTCTTCAGGATGATCATGAAACGACGACCCCGGCCTCGGGCCGGGGTGCCGTATTGTCCCCCAAGGCTATTTCCGGGGTTTTCGAGGTTTTCGCGTGGGAGTGCGGTCCTGGCGGTAGATCTTCACCAGCAGGACGATCCCGCCCAGCGCCGCGCCGATGAAGCACAGGATGGCGAAGCCGGGATAGCCGAGCACCTCGAAGTCCGTCTGCACGCGCATCAGCAGCGCCGCGCCGATGATCAGCGCGGCCAGGATCAGCCCCGTCGTCACGCGGTTGGCGATCTTCTGCAGGCCTTCGATCACGTCGCCGGCATCGGTGGCGCGAACCTTGATCTCCAGCTCGCGGTTGACCACCGCGTCCATGATGCGGTTGACCCGGTTGGGCAGCCCCGCCGCGAAATTCTTGAGCTCCATCGCGGCGGTGAGCAGGCTGCCTTCCGTCGATTCGCGCTTCATGCGCTTGGACGTGAGCGTGGCCGCGTGGCGCCGCACCGCTGCGTTCGGGTCGAATTCCGGGTCCAGCACCTTGCCGATCTCGTCCAGCTGCAGCAGCGTCTTGGCCAGCATGGTCAGTTCGCTCGGCACGAAGAAGCCGCAGTCGGCCGCCAGGCGGGTGACGTCGATCAGCGTATTGCCGACGTTGACGTGCTGCAGCCCGCGGCCCTGCTGCGCGGCGACCAGCGCGCCCATGCGGCGCCGGAACTCGGCGGCATCGGTGTCGTCCTCCTCGTCGTGCTCGCTGATCTGGACGATGACGTCCGAGGCCTGCTCGCTGCGGCCGTCGCTGACGGCGATCAGGATCTTGAGCAGGTGCTCCTGCATCTCGGGCGTGGTGCGGCCGACCATCCCCAGGTCGAGGAGGGCGAGGCGCCCGTCTTCGGTGATGAACACGTTGCCCGGGTGCGGGTCGGCATGGAACAGGCCGTCGACGAGCACCTGCTTCAGGTACGCGTGGAACAGCTCGTCGATGAGCGCCGTGCCGTCGATGTCCAGGCGGGCGAATCCCGACAGCTTGGTGATTTTGGTGCCGACCACGCGCTCCATCGTGAGGACGTGCCCGGTGGAATAGTCGGGGATGGGCTGCGGGACGAAGATGCGCTCGAACTCCGCCAGGTTCTTCGCCACCGCCACGAGGTTCTCGGCCTCGCGTTCGTAGTCCAGCTCCTCCTGGATGGAGGAACGGAACTCGCCCAGCGCGCGGCGCAGGCGGTGCCGCCGGCCGACCTCCGTGTGCGCATCGAGGAATTCCGCGACCTGCTCCAGCACCTCGAATTCCTCGGCCACCTGCCGGGCGACTTCGGGGCGCTGGACCTTGACGACGACCGGCGTGCCGTCGCGCAAGGTGGCGGCGTGCACCTGGCCCAGCGATGCGGCAGCCAGCGGCTCGGGGTCGAAGGACGCGAACGCCTTCGACAGGCGCACGCCCAGTTCCGATTCGACGATGACGCTGGCTTCCTCGAAGGAGAACGGCTTCACGTCGTCCTGCAGGCGCGCCAGCGCCTTGGTGTAGGCGGCGGGCAGCAGGTCGGGGCGGCTGGCCAGCACCTGCCCGAGCTTGACGTAGGCGGGCCCCATGGCCTCCAGGTCGTCGGCGAGCTGTTCGGCGGGCGACGCTTCGTCGTTCTGGGCCGGCGCGTCGTGGTATTTCCACGCGAGGCCGGCGAGTTTCTTCCAGCGCGCGAGGCGCTCGAGTGTCGGGGTGGGCGCGGGATTGGGCATGGTCGGCCCAGTTTGGCCAAGCGCGAAGCGCCGCCGCATAGTCGCGGGGCGCATCGTCGTGTCGGAATTGGGCGTCGGACGCGGACTACGCGTGCGCCATGTCCTGCCGCGTGAGCAGCAGGACCTGGTCGGCGCCGGCGCTGGTTTCGAGCCACACGCAGGGCAGGCGCGGGAAGGCGCGCTCGAAGTGCCCGCGCTCGTTGCCGATCTCCAGGACCAGCACCGCCCCGCTGCTCATCCGCGTGGGCGCATCGCGCAGCAGCGCGCGCACGAAGTCCATGCCGTCGGCGCCGCCGGCCAGGGCCAGCGCGGGTTCGGCGCGGAACTCCTCGGGCAGGGCGGCCATCGAGCGGGCGTTGACGTAGGGCGGGTTGCACAGGACGAGGTCGTAAGGCCCTTGCAATTGCGCGAGGCCGTCGGACTCGACCAGGCGGATGCGGTCCGCGAGGCCGTGCTTGGCGACGTTGATGCGGGCGATCTCCAGCGCATCCTTCGAGATGTCGGCCGCGTCGACCTGAACGTCGGGGTAGGCCATGGCGGCCAGCACGGCAAGGCTGCCGTTGCCCGTGCACAGGTCCAGCACGCGCCGCGTCTGGTCCGACAGCCAGGGGTCGATGGTGCCCTCGGCCAGCAGCTCCGCGATGAAGCTGCGCGGCACGATGGCGCGCTCGTCGACGTAGAAAGGCACGCCTTGCAGCCACGCCTCGCGCGTGAGGTAGGCGGCGGGCTTGCGCGAATTGATGCGCTCGGTGACGAGCTCGTTCACCGAGTCGATCTGCTGCGGCGACACGGACATCGCGGCAACCGAGTCGAGGTTGTCGATGGGAAGGCCCAGTTGCCACAGCACCAGCCACGCGGCTTCGTCGAAGGCATTGGCCGTGCCGTGGCCGAAAGCCACGCCCGCGCCGGCAAGCCGGGCGGCGCTCGCCTCCACCAGGTCGATCAACTTCATCGGAGCTTGTCGAGCGCCTCGATTGTGCGGCGGTAGATGTCCTTGAGCGGCTCGATGTCGGCCACGCGCACGTGCTCGTCGATCTTGTGGATGCTGGCGTTGAGCGGCCCGAACTCGATCACCTGCGGGCAGATGCGCGAGATGAAGCGGCCGTCGCTGGTGCCGCCGGTGGTGGACAGCTCGGTTTCCACGCCGGTGGTGGCGCGGATCGCCTGCTGGATCGCGCCGACCAGCTCGCCGGGCTTCGTGAGGAAAGGCAGGCCGCCCACGACCCACGCGATTTCGTAGTCGAGCTCGTGGCGGTCCAGCACGTCGTGCACGCGCTTTTGCAGGCCCTCGGCGGTGCATTCGCTGGAGTAGCGGAAGTTGAAGTCGATGACGACGCTGCCCGGGATCACATTGGTGGCGCCCGTGCCGCCATGGATATTGCTCATCTGCCAGCTGGTGGCCGGGAAGAACTCGTTGCCCATGTCCCACTCGGTGCGCGCCAGTTCGCCCAGCGCGGGCAGGGCGAGGTGGATCGGGTTGCTGGCCAGTTGCGGGTAGGCGATGTGGCCTTGCACGCCCTTGACCGTGAGCTTGGCCGACAGTGAGCCGCGCCGGCCGTTCTTGATCATGTCGCCCAGCTTCTCGACCGAGGTCGGTTCGCCGACGATGCAGTAGTCGAGCCGCTCGCCGCGCTGCTTCAGCTTCTCGCAGACGACGAGGGTGCCGTCGACGCTCGGGCCTTCCTCGTCGCTCGTGATCAGGAAAGCGATGCCCAGCGCCGGCTCTTTGTTCGCGGCCAGGAACTCCTCGGCCGCGACCGTGAAGGCCGCGATCGACGTCTTCATGTCCGCCGCGCCGCGGCCGAAGAGCAGGCCGTCACGGTGCGAGGGCGTGAAGGGGTCGGAGCTCCATTGCTCCAGCGGGCCCGTCGGCACGACGTCGGTGTGGCCCGCGAACACGAGCGTGCGGCCGGAGGTGCCCGGCCGCTTCGCCCACAGGTTGGTGACGCGGAAGTTGTCGGGGCCGCTGGCGATGGTTTCGCAGGCGAAACCCAGCGGCTTCAGGCGCGCGGCGAGGATCTCCTGGCAGCCGCCGTCTTCCGGCGTGACGGAGCGCCGCGAGATGAGCTGTTCGGCGAGATGAAGCGCACGCGACACTTAGTGCTTCACGTCGAGCGAGATCTCGGTGAACGACGGCTCGTCCTGCAGGTCCTCCTCGGACGCGCCTTCCTCGGGCCGGTCGAGGTCCTTGGCGGCGAAGTCGTTCTGCAGGCGCCATTGCAGGTTGGTCGGCGAATCGGCGTAGGCGATGCCTTCCTTCTTGTCCACGATGCCGTCGATGATCAGCTTGGCGATGGCGGCCTCGAAGGTCTGCGAGCCTTCGGCCATGGACTTCTCCATCGCTTCCTTCACGCCGGAGAAGTCGCCCTTTTCGATCAGCTCGGAAACGAGCTTGGTGTTCAGCATGACCTCCACCGCCGGCGCGCGGCCGCCGTGGATGGTGCGCAGCAGGCGCTGCGACACGACGGCCTTCAGCGCCGCGGCCAGGTCGCCCAGCATGGTCGGGCGCACTTCCACCGGGTAGAAGGACAGGATGCGGTTCAGCGCCTGGTAGCTGTTGTTGGCGTGCATGGTGGCCAGGCACAGGTGGCCCGACTGCGCATACGCGATGGCCGCGGACATGGTCTCGCGGTCGCGGATTTCGCCGACCAGGATCACATCGGGCGCCTGGCGCAGCGCGTTCTTCAGCGCGGTCTGCATCGATTGCGTGTCGCTGCCCACCTCACGCTGGTTCACCACCGACTTCTTGTTCTTGAACAGGAATTCGACGGGGTCCTCGATGGTGAGGATGTGGCCCGAGGCGCGCTCGTTGCGGAAATCCATCATGGCGGCGAGCGTGGTGCTCTTGCCGGCGCCGGTGGAGCCCACCATCAGCAGCAGGCCGCGCTTTTCCATGATCAGCTCGCCCAGGATCATGGGCACCGCCAGGCTTTCCAGCGGCGGGATGTCGGTGGTGATGTAGCGGATCACGGCCGCATACGTGCCGCGCTGGCGCATCGCCGAGAAGCGGAAGTTGCCGACGCCCTCGATGGCGTGGGCCATGTTCAGCTCGCCGGTGTCTTCCAGTTCCTCCATGCGCTTGGCGGGGAGCACCTCGGCCAGCAGCGCCTTGGGCGCGTCGGGCGGCAGCAGCTGGTTGTTGATCGGCACGCACTGGCCGTTGATCTTGATCAGCGCAGGCGCATGCGCGGACAGGTAGACGTCCGACGCCTTCTTTTCGCCCATCAGGCGAAGGATCCGCTCCATCGTGCCGCTCATGACTGCTCCTCAGTGCTGCCCCAACAGTGTCTAGTCTCGCAGCAAATCGTTCAAGCTGGTTTTTGCCCGCGTCTGGGCGTCCACGCGCTTGACGATCACCGCACAGTACAGGCTGTATTTTCCGTCCGCGCTCGGCAGGTTGCCCGAAACCACCACCGAGCCCGCCGGAATGCGGCCATAAGTCACGGTGCCGGTGGCGCGGTCGTAGATCTTGGTGCTCTGGCCGATGTACACGCCCATGGAGATCACCGAGTTCTCCTCGACGATCACGCCCTCGACCACCTCCGAACGGGCGCCGATGAAGCAGTTGTCCTCGATGATGGTCGGATTGGCCTGCAGGGGCTCCAGCACCCCGCCCAGGCCCACGCCGCCCGACAGGTGCACGTTCTTGCCCACCTGGGCGCAGGAGCCGACCGTGGCCCAGGTGTCGACCATGGTGCCTTCGTCCACATAGGCGCCGATGTTCACGTACGAGGGCATCAGGATGGCGCCCTTGGCGATGTAACTGCCGCGGCGCGCCACGGCGGGCGGCACCACGCGCACGCCCGTCTTGCCCATCTCCTCGGGCGTCAGGTGGGCGAATTTGGTGGGGACCTTGTCGTAGAAGCCCAGGTCGCCGGCGCGCACCACCTCGTTGTCCCGCAGGCGGAAGGACAGCAGCACCGCCTTCTTGATCCACTGGTGGACCGTCCACTGGCCCACGGCCTCGCGGGTGGCGACGCGCAACTTGCCCTTGTTCAGGTCGGCAATCACGTGCTCGACGGCCTCCAGGGTTTCCTTGGGCGCGGACGAAGCCGAAAGCTGCGCGCGGTTTTCCCACGCGGCGTCGATGATCTGTTGCAGTTGCTGGGTCATGGGCGGTTCTGGACGAATTGGACGATGCGTTGCGCGGCTTCCACGCACTCGGCCGTGTCGGCGACGAGGGCCATGCGCACGCGGCCGGCGCCGGGGTTCGCGCCGCCCGTTTCGCGGGCGATGTAGCTGCCCGGCAGGACCGTCACATTGTATTGGGCGAAGAGTTCCCGGGCGAAATCCGTGTCGCTGCCCTCGACGCCTGCCCAGAGGTAGAAGCTGGCGTCGGGCAGCTTCACGTCGAGCACTTCGGACAGCATCGGCGTGACCCGGGCGAACTTCTCGCGGTACATGCGGCGGTTCTCGACAACGTGTTTCTCGTCGTCCCAGGCCGCGATGCTGGCGCGCTGGATCACCGGGCTCATCGCGCTGCCGTGGTAGGTGCGGTACAGCAGGAATTTCTTGATGAAGGCGGAGTCGCCGCAGACGAAGCCGCTGCGCATGCCCGGCACGTTGCTGCGCTTGGACAGGCTGGTGAAGGCCACCAGCCGGCGGAAGTCGCTGCGCCCCAGCTTGTTCGCCGCCTGCAGCCCGCCCAGCGGCGGCTCGTCGCCGAAGTAGATCTCGCTGTAGCACTCGTCCGAGGCGATGACGAAGCCGTACTTGTCCGACAGCTCGAAGAGTTTCTTCCACTCGGGAAGCGGCATCACGGCGCCCGTGGGGTTGCCGGGCGAGCACACGTACAGCAGCTGCGTGCGGACCCAGACCTCGGGCGGCACCGCATCCCAGTCCACCGCGTAGTTGCGGGCCGGGTCGCACGGTGCGTAGTACGGCTGCGCCCCGCCCAGCAGCGCCCCGCCTTCGTAGATCTGGTAGAACGGGTTGGCGAACACCACGTACGGCTTGGCGTTCGCATCGAGCACGGTCTGCGCGAACGCGAAGAGCGCCTCGCGCGTGCCGTTCACCGGCAGGATCTGCGTGTTGGCGTCCACCGCCAGGCCGTAGCGCGTCATCAGCCAGCGCCGGATCGAATCGCGCAGGTGCGGCTCGCCGGCGGTGATGGGGTAGTAGGCCAGCCCGCCGTCCAGGCCCGCCACCAGGGCGTCCTTGATGAACTGCGGCGTCGGGTGCTTCGGCTCGCCGATGCCCAGGCTGATGGGCCGGTACTTCGAGGGGGGCGTGATGCCCGCGAGGAGGGTGCGCAGCCGCTCGAAGGGGTAGGGCTGCAGCTTGTCCAGCAGGGGATTCATGTCCCGGATTATCGGGCGGTATCGCCGGACGCTACTGGCGAGGGCGCACCGGGCTACGGATGCATGCCGTGGGGGTCGCGGCGGCGCGGGCTGCCCACACTCCGCGGCCACGAGCATGTGCTCGGGCCACCCGGATCTCCATGAAGATCGCTCTTGCTTCCGCCAGTATCCTTGCCGCCGCCGCCCTCACGGGCTGCTACGTGGTGCCTGTGCAGCCCACGCCGGTTGCCGCACAGGTCACGCCCTTGCCGCCGCCCGTCGCCGCGACCTTCGCGGCGCGGCTGTACCCGTCCAACGACATGGCCGCGCCCTACGGCATGGTCGGCGCCATCGTCACCAACGACATGAACGGCCGCGGGCATTTCACGACGCAGATCGGGCCGGAGAGCTTCAGCGGCGAGGCCACGCGCATGGCCGGCTCGCCCCGCGAGGGCATCGCGAACGGCGCGGGCAACATGGGCAGCTTCCTGAACTGCCGCTACACGATGAACTCGCCCACGCTGGGCACGGGCAACTGCCGCCTGTCCAACGGCGCCACGTTCACGATGCACGTGGGCAGCTAGGAAACGGCCAGCTGGAACTTCAGGTGCCCGACGTAACGTAGCGACTGGTGCGCGCGCACCGAGGGCACATCGCCCTCGCGCATGTGCAGCAGGTCGGCCGGGCTGAGCAAACGCGGGTCTGCATCCGTCAGGGGCAGGCCCGCTTGCCTGTAGGCCTCCAGCACGAAGGCCGAGCAGAAGAAGCGGTCGTTGCGCAGCACGCCCAGGTGCACGGCGCCCAGGCCTTGCAGGCAGGCATCCCGAAGCGGCGCAGGCATCAGCGGCACCTCGCACAGGCGGCGGTCCACCGTGAAAGGCGCTTGCAGCATCACGCCCATCAGGTCGTAGGGGCGGCCAATGGTCTGCCCCACGAATTCGCGCATGCGGTGGATGTGCGCGGCCTGGACGGCCGGGTGGCGGAAGGCGACCACCGTGGACTCCTCTTCCAGCAACGCGGCCACGCGCCGGCGCTGGATGCCGTGCGTCACGGCTTCGGCAACTTCGCCGTCGCCGACGTACAGCGAGGCGTGGCTGACGGGCGACAGCGTCACCAGCCGCACGCCGATGGAGCCGATGCCCGGCGCGGCCGACAGCACGATGTCGCCCGGCGCGAGGGCGTCGGCCGCGATCGCCACGCCGCCGTTGCCGGGATTCAGGCCGAGGTCCTGCACGCGCAGCTGCGGTGCGCCGGGGTCGTCCCAGACACTGGTGGCGCAGCCCGCCAGGAGCCAAGCGGGAAGGGCGAGGAGGTGGCGTCGCGAGAGCATCGCGGCGATTCTAGAATCGCGGCATGGCGACCACTTTCCGGGTGTCGGACCTGCGCTTCCTCGCGGGGTTGCTGCTGCCCCTGGGGCTGCTGTTCAACATGCTCGTGCACCCGGACCGCGCCGGCATCGGCGCCTTCGTGATCTGGATCGCCGTGGCGCTGGTGGACGGCTTCTGGCCCGGCGCGCACCGCTCGCCGCCGGCGGGTGGGTCGGTGGGTTTCCTGC
This sequence comes from Ramlibacter sp. PS4R-6, assembly GCF_037572775.1. Lineage (NCBI taxonomy): Bacteria > Pseudomonadati > Pseudomonadota > Betaproteobacteria > Burkholderiales > Comamonadaceae > Ramlibacter > Ramlibacter sp. PS4R-6. Next base: position 2,626,160 of record NZ_JBBHKA010000001.1, read on the forward strand.
GCTGGACCTTGCGGCTGTACGTCCCGGTGCAGGTGGCGTTGCTCGCGGTCGGCATCTGGGTGACGGCTCGGGCCGAGTGGGCCATCGTCGTCGGCGTGGCGTATGGCGCGGGCTTCCTCACCGGCGCGCAAGGCATCACCTTCGCGCACGAACTGGGCCACAGCCGCAACAAGGTGGACCGATTCCTGGGCTGGGTCCTCATGACGTGCGTGAACTACCCGCAGTTCATGGTGGAACACTACCGGGGCCACCACGTGAAGGCGGCAACGCACGACGATCCCGCCAGCGCGCGCCTCGGCGAGAGCCTGTGGCGCTTCCTGCCGCGGACGGTCGTGGGGAGCACGATCCACGCGTGGCAGCTGGAGGCGAAGCGGCTGGTGGAAATGAAACGCGGCTGGATCTCGAGCCCGCTGCTGTGGGCCACGGCGGTGAACGTCGCTTTCCTTGCCGGGATCGTCGCGCTCGCCGAGTGGAAGGTGCTTTTCTTCTGGCTGTTCCAGTCGGCGTTCGCGGTCTGGCTGTTGGAAACCGTGAACTACATCGAGCACTACGGGCTGTCGCGCGCCCCGCGCGAGCCTTTCGGCGTCCAGCACGCATGGAATGCCGACCACGTGGTGTCGAACTCGCTGCTGGCCAACCTGCAGCGGCATTCGGACCATCACGTGAACGCGTGGAAGCCGGCGGCGCAGCTCGAGGCGCTGCCCGGCCCGCAACTGCCTACGGGGTATGCAGGATGCCTTTTGCTGGCGGCAGTACCGCCGCTCTGGTTCCGCGTGATGCATCCGCGTCTGACGGAGCCTCGGTGGCAGAGAAACGGGCCTGCGTTGGGCCGAGAAGGGGCTGGAGGCTAGGCGCGGAAACGGGTCAATACTTGATGTATTGACCCGTTTTCGGAACGACGCATACGGCCCCTTATCGGCCCAACCCTGCGGGCCATCCACCAGAAACGCGTCATGCGTTGTTACGGCCTCCTGATGTACGCGAGTACACGGCGTCGGCCGCGCCTAGCCTGACGCGTTTCTGGTGGCGGCGCAGGCCCGTTTCTCTGCCACCGAGGCTCCTTGCCACGGGACGCGCAGTCCCAGCATCTCCATGAGCTCCTGCGCGTTGTCCGGCGCGTGCAACTTGTCGGTGTTGTCGAAGTAGCAGTACACGTCGCGGCCCGAATCCGCCCAGCCCCGCATCAGCGTCGCGTAATGCGCGAGTTCCTCGTGCGTGTAGCGGCTCTGGTACAGCTCGGTCGCGCCGTGCAGGCGCATGTACGCGAAGTCGGCCGTCACGCCCTCGAACTTCGGCCAGGGGTTTGGCGTATCCGCCACCACGAAGGCCATGTTGTGCCGCTCGAGCAGGGCGATGAACTCCGGCGTCTCGAAACTCGCGTGCCGGACCTCCACCGCATGACGCAGCGGAAAGTCGTCGAGCGGCTCCAGGCAAACGCGGCCCTTCGGACGGTCGTCGTGCGCGCAAGCGATCCACATCGCCTCGCCGGTCGTGCGCGGCAGGATGGAGAAGAAGGCATCGAACAGCTCGGGGTCGAAACGCGTCATGGCGGGGAACTGCCACAGCAGCGGCCCGAGCTTGTCGCCGAGCTCGAAGAGGCCCGAGGCGAAGAAGTTCGCGAGCGCCGTCTCGATGTTGCGCAGCTTCAGCATGTGCGTGATGTAGCGGCTGCCCTTGATGGCGAAGACGAAGCCTTCGGGCGTCTGCTCCGCCCACTGCGCATAGCTGGTGGGCCACTGCAGCGAGTAGAACGAGCCGTTGAGCTCGATCGACTCGAAGACGCGCGACGCATAGTGCAACTCGCGGCTTTGCGCAAGCCCTTTCGGGTAGAAATTGCCGCGCCAGGGCGAGTAGCGCCAGCCCGAGACGCCAATCCGTATCTTCCCGGTCATGGGTGGAGTTTTCGCCGGGCGAAATCCGCCGGGTGATAGCCATTTCCGAACGTTTCTGTAGGCGGAACCCGCCCGCCAGATGGCTATGATTGGCTGAGCCGGGCCGAGGGGGCCCGTTTGCATTCCAAGAAGCTGGGCCCGTGCGTCTTACCTCGATCAAACTTTCCGGTTTCAAGTCCTTCGCCGAACCCACCAACTTCATGTTGCCCGGCCAATTGGTCGGGGTGGTCGGCCCCAACGGCTGCGGCAAGTCCAACATCATGGACGCGGTGCGCTGGGTGCTGGGCGAGTCGCGCGCCTCCGAGCTGCGCGGCGAGTCGATGCAGGACGTGATCTTCAACGGCACCACCACGCGCAAGCCGTCGTCGCGATCGTCGGTGGAACTGGTGTTCGACAACGCCGACCACCGCGCCGGCGGCCAGTGGGCGACGTTCACCGAGATCGCCGTCAAGCGCGTGCTGACGCGCGACGGCACGTCCAGCTACTACATCAACAACCAGCCGGTGCGCCGGCGCGACGTGCAGGACGTGTTCCTGGGCACGGGCCTCGGCCCCCGCGCCTACGCCATCATCGGCCAGGGCACGATCAGCCGGATCATCGAATCCAAGCCCGAGGAGCTTCGCTTGTTCCTCGAAGAGGCCGCGGGCGTCTCCAAGTACAAGGAGCGCCGGCGCGAGACGGAAAACCGCCTGCAGGACACGCGCGAGAACCTGACGCGCGTCGAGGACATCCTGCGCGAGCTCAACGCCAACCTCGACAAGCTGGAGAAGCAGGCCGAGGTGGCGCAGCAGTACAACGCGTTGCAGGCCGAAGCGTCGCTCAAGCAGCACCAGCTGTGGTTCTTGAAGCGCGCCGAGAGCGAAGCCGACCAGGCCAAGATCAAGGCCGACGCCGAGAAGGCCGTCAACGACCTCGAGTCGCGCGTGGCCGACCTGCGCAAGGTCGAGAGCGACCTGGAGACCATCCGCCAGGCGCACTACGCCGCCGGCGACCAGGTGAACCAGGCGCAGGGCTCCCTTTACGAAGCCAGTGCCGAAGTCGGGCGGCTCGAAGCCGAGATCCGCTTCGTCGTCGAAGGCCGCCAGCGCGTCGAGCAGCGCCTGGTGCAGCTGAAGGAACAGACGGCGCAGTGGCTCGCGCGCAAGGAAGAAGCCGCCGGCGAGATCGAGACGCTGGCCGCGCAGCAGGTCGAGGCCGAAGAAAAGGCCACGCTGCTCGCCGCGCAATTGGAAGAGCACGACACGCACCTGCCGGAGCTGGAAGAAGCGCTGCGGCAGGCACAGGCGAAGGCCAATGAGCAGCGCGGCAACGTCGCGCAGGTGCAGCAGCAGATCCAGGTGCTGGCCGCGGACCAGCGCAACATCGAGGAGCAGTCGCGCAGCCTCGCCCTGCGCCGCGAGCGCCTGGCCGCCGACAAGAACGCGCTGGCCGCGCCCGATGAAGCGCGCCTGTCGAACCTGCAGCAGCAACTGGCCACCGCGCAGGAGGCCGCCGAAACCGCCGATGCCCGCCTGCACGAATTGCAGGAGCAGGTGCCGCAACTCGACGACGACCGCCGCGCCAAGCAGCAGTCTGTGAACGGCGAGAGCGCCAAGCAGGCCGACCTGTCGGCCCGCATGGAGGCGCTCAAGGCCCTGCAGGAGAAGGTGAAGACGGACGGCAAGCTGCGCCCGTGGCTCGCGAAGCACGGGCTGGAGAACTTGCAAGGCCTGTGGAGCCGTATCCACGTCGAGCCGGGATGGGAAAGCGCGCTGGAAGCCGCGCTGCGCGAGCGCATGAACTCGCTCGAGGTGTCGCGGCTGGACATGGTGCGCGCCTTCGCATCCGACGCGCCGCCCGCCAAGCTGGCTTTCTATTCGCCGCCGCAAGCCGCGGCCCCCGAGGGCGCGGCCCCGCTGCAGCGTTTGTCGGACCTGCTGCGCCTGAACGACGCCGGCCAGAAGGCGCTGCTCGCCGACTGGCTCCATGGCTACTACACGGCTGCCTCGTTCGAGGATGCGCTGGCCGCGCGCGAGAAGCTCGGCCCCGGCCAGGCGATCTACGTCAAGACCGGCCATGCCGTCACGCGCCACAGCGTGAGCTTCTACGCGCAGGATTCCGAGCAGGCCGGCCTGCTGGCCCGCCAGCAGGAGATCGAGAACCTCGAGAAGCAACTGCGCGCGCAGGCGTTGATCGCCGAAGAGGCGCGCACCGCGCTGGTCCGCGCGGAAGCGGCGTACAGCGATGCGTCGCAGCGCCTCGTCACCGCGCGCCGCGACGCGGCGGAAACGCAGGGCAAGGCCCACGAGCTGCAGGTCGAGGTGGTCCGACTGACGCAGCTGGCCGAGCAGACGCGCGCGCGCAGCGAGCAGATCGCCGCGGACCTGGGCGAAGTCGACGCGCAGCTGGAACAGCTGCAGGAGCGCCGCGTCACCGCCGAAGGCAAGTTCGAGGAACTGGACATGCAGCTGGCCGACAGCCAGGAGCGGCATGCCCAGCTGGACGAGCGCGTGATCGAGTCCGAGCGCAAGCTGGCCGAGTCGCGCGAGAAGCACCGCAGCCTGGAGCGCGAGGCGCAGGAGGCGCAGTTCGCGCAGCGCTCGGTGGAGGCGCGCAAGGGCGAGCTGCAGCGCGCCATCGAGACGTCCGACCAGCAGGTCGCTTCGATCGCCGCCGAGGAATCGCGCGCGAACGACGAGCTGTCCCGCCTGACCGACGCCGCCGCGCAGGCGGGCCTGCAAAGCGCGCTGGCGCTGAAGTCCGAGCGCGAACAGGCCCTGGGCGCCAAGCGCAGCGAGTACGACGACCTCACCGCCAAATTGCGCGCCAGCGACGAGCGCCGCCTGCAGCTGGAGCGCGAGCTCGATCCGCTGCGCCAGCGCATCACCGATTTCCAGCTGAAGGAGCAGGCCGCGCGCCTGGGCTTCGAGCAATACTCGCAACTGCTCACCGACGCGCAGGCGGACCTCGAAGCGGTCGGCAAGTCCATCGAGGAAGGCAAGGTGCGCCTGGCGGGCCTGGCCAACGACATCGACCGCCTGCACCGCGAGATCGCCGCGCTGGGCGCGGTGAACCTGGCGGCGCTGGAAGAACTGACCACCTCGCGCGAGCGCAAGCAGTTCCTCGACGCGCAGACCGCCGACCTCAACGAGGCGATCACCACGCTCGAGGACGCGATCCGCAAGATCGACGCGGAAACGCGCGAGCTGCTCGGCTCGACCTTCAACACCGTCAACGAGCACTTCGGCCGCATGTTCCCCGAGCTCTTCGGCGGCGGCAACGCCCGGCTGGTGATGACGGGCGACGAGATCCTCGACTCGGGCGTGCAGGTGATGGCGCAGCCCCCGGGCAAGAAGAACCAGACCATTCACCTGCTCTCCGGTGGCGAAAAGGCGCTCACGGCCATCGCGCTCGTGTTCGCGATCTTCCAGCTGAACCCCGCGCCGTTCTGCCTGCTGGACGAGGTGGATGCGCCGCTGGACGACGCCAACACCGAGCGCTACGCGAAGCTCGTGACCAGCATGGCCAAGGAGACGCAGTTCCTCTTCATCTCGCACAACAAGATCGCGATGGAGATGGCCGAGCAGCTGATCGGCGTGACCATGCAGGAACAGGGCGTCTCGCGCATCGTCGCGGTGGACATGGAATCGGCCGTGTCGATGGCCGAAGCGGCCTGATGTCGGGGTTCACGCTGGGTGTGGCGCTGCTGGGCGGGCTCGTGCTCGCCTCGCTGGTCGGCTACAACGCGTGGATCTCGCGCCGCAACTCGCCGCGGCAGCCCGCGGGCGTCGGCACGGCGTCACTGGAGCCCGTCCAGCCGCGCGAGCCGGTGTTCGACGCCGAGCCGACCCTGCCGCCGGTGGAAAGAAAACCGCCGCTGGACGCATTGATCGACGCCATCGCGCCGATCGCGATCGAAGGCGTGGTGACGGGCGACGCGGCCATCGCCGCCCTGCCGCCAACGCGCCGCGCCGGCAGCAAGCCCTTCGCCGTCGAGGGCCTGAACGAAGGCACGCAGCAATGGGAGCCGCCGCGCGCCGGCCAGCGCTACACGGCTTTCCAGGCCGGCGTGCAGCTGGCCAACCGCACGGGCCACCTGAACGAGATCGAGTTCTCCGAGTTTGTGATCAAGGCGCAGCAGTTCGCCGATGCGATCAACGGCTCGCCCGATTTCCCCGACATGCTCAACGAGGTGGGCCGCGGCCGCGAGCTGGACCAGTTCGCCGGCGACCACGACGCGCAACTGAGCATCACCTTGCGCGCGAAAAACGCCGCCTGGAGCCCGGGCTACGTGCAGCAGGGCGCGGCGCGGCTGGGGTTCGTGCCGGGCGTGATCCCGGGGCGGCTCGTGATGCCTGCCAGCATGGCCGGCCAGCCGCCGGTGCTGGTGATCAACTTCGACACGCAGGCCGCGCTGGCCGAAGACCCGACGCAATCGGCGCTGCGCGAGTTCACGCTGAGCCTGGACGTGCCCCAGGTGCACCGCAGCGAGCAGCCCTTCGTCCGCATGCGCGACGCCGCGATCGCGCTGGCCGCGTCCATGGAAGGCATCATCGCCGACGACAAGGGCGACGTGATCCGCGCCGAAGCGCTGGACCTGATCGGCTCGCACCTCGAGAAGCTCTACGACATCCTCGAAGCCCGCGACCTTGCTGCCGGTTCGGCGCAGGCCCGCAGGCTATTCTCCTAGGCATGGCCAGCCCGAAGGTTGAAGAGCGCGCAGCCGCCTTGCGCGAGCTGCTCCACCACCACGCCCACCGCTACTACGTGCTCGACGAGCCGGAGCTTCCGGACGCCGAGTACGACAAGCTGTTTCGCGAGCTGCAGGAGATCGAGGACAAGCATCCCGAGCTGCGCACGCCCGATTCGCCGACGCAGCGCGTGGGCGGCAAGCCGCTGGAGGGCTTCGCCAAGGTGCGGCACAAGTTGCCGATGCTGTCGATCCGCACGGAGACCGACATCGAGGCCAGCGGCGCCCGCAATTTCGACGGCCGTGTGCGCCGCGAGCTGGGCCTGAAGGAGGCCGACCCGCCCATCGAGTACGTCGCGGAGCTGAAGTTCGACGGCCTGGCAATCAACCTGCGCTACGAGGACGGCGTGCTGGTACAGGCCGCCACCCGCGGCGACGGCGAGGTGGGCGAGGACGTCACGCACAACATCCGCACCATCGGGCAAGTTCCCCTGCGCCTGCCGGCCGACGTGCCGCCCGTGCTGGAGGTGCGCGGCGAGGTGTACATGCGCCGCGACGATTTCGAGAAACTCAATGAGCTGCAGCGCGAGAAGATCGCCCGGGGCGCGAAGAACGAGAAGACCTTCGTGAACCCGCGCAACGCGGCGGCGGGCGCCGTGCGCCAGCTCGACCCGGCGATCGCGCGCCAGCGGCCCCTCAGCTTCTTCGCGTACGGATTCGGCGAAGTGGCGCCGGCGCTGGATTTCGGCACGCAGTACGAATCGCTGCTGGCGCTGAAGTCCTGGGGCTTCCCGGTGTCGGACCGCACGCAGGTGTGCACCGGCCCCGAGGACCTCGTCGCCTACCACCAGGCCGTCGGCAAGGAGCGCGACGGCCTGCCGTTCGACATCGACGGCGTGGTCTACAAGGTCAACTCGATCGCGCTGCAGCGGCAGCTCGGCTTCGTCTCGCGCGAGCCGCGCTGGGCGGTGGCGCACAAGTTCCCGGCACAGGAGCAGGTGACCACGGTCCTGGGCATCGAGGTCTACGTGGGCCGCACCGGCAAGCTCACGCCCGTCGCCAAGCTGGAGCCCGTGTTCGTGGGCGGGGTGACGGTCACCAATGCCACGCTGCACAACGAGGACGAGGTGCGCCGCAAGGACGTGCGCGTGGGCGACCAGGTGATCGTGCGGCGCGCGGGCGACGTGATCCCGGAGGTCGTCGCGGTCGTGCCGGACAAGCGCCATCACGAGGCCAGGCTGTTCACCATGCCGAAGAAGTGCCCGGTGTGCGGGTCGGCGGCCGTGCGCGAGGAAGGTGAGGCCGACTACCGCTGCACCGGCGGCCTCTTCTGCGGCGCGCAGCGCAAGCAGGCCATCCTGCACTTCGCGCAACGCCGCGCGATGGACATCGAAGGCCTGGGCGAGAAACTGGTGGACCAGCTGGTCGAGGCCAACGTGATCAAGACCTTGCCGGACCTGTACCGGCTCGGCCTTGCGGGACTGGTGGCGCTGGAGCGCATGGGCGAGAAGTCCGCGCAGAACCTGCTGGAGAACCTGGAGAAATCGAAGGACACGACGCTGCCGCGTTTCCTCTACGGCCTGGGCATCCGCCACGTCGGCGAAGCGACGGCCAAGGACCTGGCCAAGCATTTCGGCAAGCTCGACGCGATCATGGACGCCAGCGTGGAGCAGTTGCTGGAGGTGCCGGACGTCGGGCCGGTGGTCGCCGAAAGCATCCACACCTTCTTCCAGCAGCCCCACAACCGCGAAGTGGTGGAGCAGCTGCGAGCTTGCGGCGTGAAGTGGCAGGAAGGCGAACCGGCCAGGCGCGAGGCGCTGCCGCTGGCCGGCAAGACGGTGGTGCTGACCGGCACGCTGCCGACCCTGACGCGCGACGAAGCCAAGGACATGCTCGAAGCCGCTGGCGCGAAGGTCGCGGGCTCGGTGAGCAAGAAGACCGACTACGTCGTGGCCGGCGCCGAGGCCGGCAGCAAATTGGACAAGGCGCGCGAGCTGGGTGTGCCCGTGCTCGACGAGGCCGGTTTGCGCAAGCTCGTGTCTAGCTGAGCTTGGCCAGCCACGCCACCGCCGACGCGCACACACCGAAGACCAGCAGCGCCCCGATGCGGGCCTGCGCGTCGTCGCGCGACGCGGGCAGCTGCAGCGGCACGGGCGCGCTGTCGCCGTCGATCATGGGCTGGATCAGGTTCTGCCGGCGACGCGCCAGGTAGAAGACGATCGCAGCGATGTGCAGCACGATCAGCGCCGCCAGGAGCCATTGCCCGACCTGCTTGTGGAACCACGTGGCCGCCAGGCCCTGCGCTTCGCTGACGAAGCGGTTCAGCGGGCCGGTGAAGGCGATCTGGTCGTCGCTCACCAGGCCGGTGGCCACCTGCACCGACAGGCCGGCGAGCATCGCGAACACCGACAGCGCGCCGAGCGGGTTGTGGCCGAGGCCGCCCTTGTCCTGCCCGGACAGGTAGCGCATCACGCGCCGCGGCGTGGGCAGGAACGTCGCGAAGCGCGACCAGCGCCCGCCGACGAAACCCCACACGACGCGAAAGAGCAGCAGCGCCAGCACCGCGTAGCCGAAGCGCGCATGCCAGTACATCATCGCGCCGCCGGTGTAGCCCGTGGCGAACAGGCCCACGATGCTCGCAGCCAACCCCCAGTGGAAGATGCGCGTCGGCAGGTCCCACACACGCACGCGATGGCCGGGCGAGGCGGCGGGGCGGTCAATTGTTGCGGTAAGCATCATGGCAGGCCTTGCAGGTGGCGGCCGTCGCGGCGTAGGCGGCCTTGAGTTGGTCGAGGTTGTGGGTCTTCGCCGCCGCGGCGAGGCGCGTGGCCTCCGCGATGAATCGCTCGTTCTGCTCCTTGAAGCGGGCCTGCTCCGTCCAGATCTCGGGCTTGGCGCCGCGCGAGCCGTGTTCGGTGCCTGGGCCGAAGCCCGCGCCCGGCAATTTCGCCAGCACGGCGACGATCTCGGCGTTCTCGGCGGCGGCGCGCGCGTCGTAGGGCACGCGGCCGTTCACCATGGCGCCGATGCGCGTGAAATGCTGGGACAGCACGAAGAGCGTGCCTTGCCGGTACTTCACGGCGTCTTCGGCCCGCGCGAACTGCGCCTGTGCGCACGATGCGGCCAGCCCCAGCAGCGCCGCGGCGAAATGCCGCCTCATTCCCCCGTGTACTCCAGCAATGCCAGGTACTCCTTGCGGTCGGCGCGCGCCCATTGCTTCACGCCGATGTCGGCCAGCAGCGGCCCGGAGGCCGAGTTCATCGCGAGCAGCGACTCCGTCAGGCGCGCGACGGTGTCTGCCGGCACCTTGGGCGCGGCGAGCACCGACCAGTTCACCACCGGCTGCGTCTCGGCGATCACGCGCCCGCCGGATTCCTTCCACTTGCGTGCGATGGTCGGGTTGACCACGCCGGCTTCGGCGAGCCCCGTGGACACCTGGATCGCCACGCTGTCCTGGAAGCGCGTGTGCGACATGTAGGGCTCGCGGATGTTCAGGCGCCGGATCTCCGCGCGGGCCACGGCGGCCGTGGCCGAGTACGTGTCGGGCAGCAGCAGCTTGCGGCCCGAGAGCTGCTCCACGCTGCGGATCGTGGAGTCCTTCGGCACGATGAACGCGGCCTGGTAGGGCTCGGGCCGGCGCACCAGCGGCTGGTAGCCGTGGTCGCGCACGAGCTTGGCGAGGTGGTTCACCGACTTGCCGAACACCAGCAGCGGCTTCTGGTCGCCCAGGGCCTGCTGCACGAAGCGCGGGATGTCGATGATGGGGTCCACCAGCACCTGCTTGTTGTGGATCTGCGCGCCCAGGTACTCGGCCCAGCTGCGGTAGCGCATCGCAAGCATCGAGATGCTGAGGTCGGCCGTGACGGCCTCGTTCACCAGCATGCGCCAGCGGTCCGCGCCCGAGGACTGCGCCCAGGCGAAGGGCAGGGCGGCGCAGGCGGCCGCGGCGGCCGAGCCGGCCAGGAGCGTGCGCCGCGTGAGGGGAAGTCGTATCGCTGTCATGGGGCCTCCTTGGTGCGTTCGCGTTCCCACGCCTGGGCCTGCCGCCAGCTGGCGCGGAAGGCCTCGGCGCTCTCGAGCAGCCATCTCTTCTGGTCGGGCGAGAGCGGGACGGTGTTGCGGAATTCGTCGACGGGCATGCGGTCGTCGCGCACCGACTTGATCAGGCGGTCGATCTCGCCCGCCGCATGCGCGGGCGTGGAGAGCAGCACCAGTCGGCTCATCTTCTCGGGGTTGTTGGGCACGTGGCACTGGCTGCATTGGGACTCGCGCATCTGCAGCGCCAGGTCGCGGTACTGGCGATCCATCGCGTGGATGTACGGGTTGTCGGGGCGCAGCACGCCGTCGAAAAGCGTCACGGCGGGCTGGGTGCGGCCCTGCGCGTCGGTCCAGACCCACTGGCCGTCATGCTTGGCATGCTTGACCGGCGTGACCGCCTGCAGGCGCGGCGTGGGCGCGATGTCCGTGAACTGCGCGGCGCGCAGCAACTGCGTGTCCGGCGCGATCCACAGCGTGACCGCGTTGGCGTTCTCGTAGGTGGCCCACTTCGCTTCCTCGTGCCAGAACGGGTACGGGAACTGGCCCGGCGCCAGCCGGTTGCGGAAGGCGGCCTCGAGCCGCATGCGGTACAGGCGCTCCTCGGCGACCCATTCGAGCGTGTAGCGGCCGTTGAACATGAACAGCGGCACGTACATGTTCGTCCACACGTCGGGCGCGAACTGCGTGAGGTGGGTGGTGCGCAGCGTCGCGCCGGGCGCCTTGCTCTCGCGGCCCCACAGCAGGATGGCCGGCAGTCGCGCGCGCAACGCCTGCGAGGCGAACAGCCCGCGCCGGCACGCGTCGTAGGCGGCGGTGTCGTTCGCCGGCGCCAACGGGCATTGCTTCGCGAGTTCGGCGGCGATCTCGCGTGCCGCCTGCTCGACGGGCTGGGGCACCGCTTGGGCCGCCGCCGTTGTGGAGACGGCCAGCGCCAGCGCGGCGGCCAGGAGGTTTCTTCGCATCCGTCTATTCCCGGGTGTAGTCGAGGAGGGCGAGGTAGTCCTGGCGCTCGGCGCGCGCCCATTCCTTGATGCCGAGCGACCCGAGCACGGACGTTGCCTGCTTGTTCATCGCGAGCAGCACGTCGCGCAGCTGCGTCGCCGTTTCCGCGCCCATGCCGGGGCCGGCCAGCAGCGACCAGTTCACGACCGGCTGCGTCTCGGCCAGGATGCGGCCGCCGTCCGCAGCCCATTTGCGCGCGATGGTCGGGTTGACGACGCCCACCTGCCCCATGCCGCTCTTGACCTGCTGCTCCACCGCTTCCTGGTAGCGCACGTGCATCACGATGGGGTTCGCGATGTTCAGGCGCTTCAGTTCCGCGCGGGCGACGGCCGTGGTCGCGGCGAACTCGTCGGGCATGACGATGCGGGCCTGGCCGATCTCGGCGAGCGAGCGGATCGGCGAGGACTTCTCGACGATGAAAGCGGCCTTGTACGGGTCGGCGCGGCGCACCAGCGGCTGGTAGCCGTGGTCGCGCACGAGCTTGGCCAACTGGTTGACCGACTTGCCGAACACCAGGTCGGGCTTGGACTCGCCCTGGGCCAGCGACATGAAGCGGCGGATGTCCACCACCGGTTCGATGCCGACGACGCGGCCTTTCACGTGCTGCCCGAGGTAATCCGCCAGGGGCTGGTAACGGCTGGTGAGGAGGAAGATGTTGGTCTCGCCCGTGACCGCTTCGTTGATCAAGAGGCGCCAGTTGGGCGCGGCCGGCTTCTTCACGGCGTCGGGGGACACGGCCGCATGCGCGAGCCAGGGAGCCAGCGCGATCGACGCGCACAGCCGGCGGCGAGTTTCGTTCTTCTTCATCGCTTCCTCCGTTCACCCAATCTACCGGCGCTGCGTTGCAGGTCAATATGTCGTTCCGCGATGTACTGTCAGAGTTGACAGGGGTGCCTCCGCTTTTGTGACGATTGCTCACGCGCCACTACAAACGGTGGCAGGTCAGGCGCCGCATCGCGCCCCATTCCGGTGACGCACTTCGCAACTTGTGCCGCGGGTGTGCGGTAGTGCATTGCGCGCAAGCCCCTGCGGCTTCTGTCATTTCTGACGGTGCAACGCGTCTGCCGCACGCGACACCTGTACGATCCGTGCTGCCATGGCCGTACACCCGATCCTCAAGATGGGGGACCCGCGACTGCTTCGCGTCGCGCAACCCGTCACCCGCTTCGGCACGCCCGAACTGAACACGCTCGTCGCCGACATGTTCGAGACGATGAAGGCCGCCAACGGCGCGGGCCTTGCCGCGCCGCAGATCGGCGTCGACCTGCAGCTGGTGATCTTCGGCACCGATGCGCCGAACCCGCGCTATCCCGATGCGCCGCCCGTGCCGCGCACCATCCTGCTCAACCCCGTGATCACGCCCCTGTCGAACGAAGAGGAAGACGGCTGGGAAGGCTGCCTCTCGGTGCCGGGGCTGCGCGGCGTCGTGCCGCGCTGGAAGGCGATCCGCTACACGGGCTTCGACCCCGAAGGGAAACCCATAGACCGGACGGCCGACGGCTTCCATGCCCGCGTGGTGCAGCACGAGGTGGACCACCTGCTGGGCAAGCTGTACCCGATGCGCGTGCGCGACTTCACGCAGTTCGGCTTCACGGAAGTGTTGTTCCCGGGCCTGGACGCCGGCGAAGACGACTGAAGAGTTCGCTATGCTCGGTGGATGCCGCGCATCGCCTACCTGAGCTGGCCGGCCCCGGAGTTCTCCGGCGGCGTCAAGACGACGTTCCGTCACGTGGAGCTGTTGCGCGGTGCGGGGTTCGACGCCGTCGTCGCCACGCCGGATGGCAAACCGCCCGGGTGGTTCCGCACCGACGCGCCGCACGAAACCTTTGCCGACCTTCGTGCGGACGACGTCCTCGTCCTGCCCGAGAACAGCCACAAATGGCTGGAGCGGTTCGCGCCGCGCCCCAACCGCAAGCTGGTGTTCTGCCAGAGCTGGTCGCTGGTGTACCGGGGGCTGGCCAACTACGCGTCGTTCGCCGAAGCCGGCGTGCGTCACATCCTGTGCCCGAGCCACACGGTGATGCAGTTCTGCCGGGAGCGCTTTCCCGGCACGCAGCTGGCGTACACGCCGGTGCTGATCGACGAGCAGGTGTTCAAGCCCGCCGCCGAGAAGAAATTGCAGGTAATGGCCGTGCCGTTCAAGCGCATGGTGGAGTTCGGCGCACTGCACGACTTCTTCCACGCCAGGTACCCGCAGTGGAAGCACGTGCCCTGGCACTTCGCGAAGGAGGCGAGCGAGGACGACGTGGCGCGCTCGATGGGCGAGTCGGCGGTGTTCCTCTCGATGGCGCGGCTGGAGGCCATGGGGATGACGGGCCTGGAGGCGATGGCCAGCGATTGCGTCGTCACCGGCTACAGCGGCCTGCCGGGCGGGACCGACTCGGCGACGCTGCGCAGCGGCTTCTGGGCCCGCGAGGACGACCTGTACGACGCCGCGCGCCAACTGGACCGCGCGCTGGCCGTCGCACAGGAGGGCGGGCCGGTGCGTGACGGCATGGTCGCCGCCGGCCGCGAAACGGCGGCGCGCTACCGCCGCCAGCCGGTTACCGACGCGCTCGCCGCGTTCTGGCGCGGCTTCCTCGGCGCGAAGGCTGCGTGATGGCCGGGCGCATCGTCTACGTCTACGGCTCGGCGAACGCCATCGCCGGTGGCATCAAGGGGGCCTTCCAGCACGTCGAACTGATCGCGCACGCGGGACTCGACGCGGTGATCGCGACCCCCGACGGCGCCGCGCCCACGTGGTTCGCAACGCGCGCGAAGCAAGTCCTGCATTCGGATATCCGCGACGACGATTTGCTGGTGCTGCCCGAGAATTTCCGGCCGCTGCTGGAGACCTGGGCTGCGCGGCCCAACCGCAAATTCGTGTTCTGCCAATCGCCCTGGTACGTGCACGAAGGCCTGGGCACGCGTGCCTCGTACGCGGACTACGGCGTGGAACAGGTGCTGTGCACCAGCCATTCGGTGATGCTCTACTGCCGCGAGCGCTTTCCCGGCCTGCCGGTCGCGTACACGCCGCCGATGATCGACGTGGCGCTGTTCGCGCCGCGCGCCAAGAAGATGCAGGTGGCGGTGATCCCGCGCAAGCGGCCGGTGGAGGCGGGCGTGATCGCCGACCTGCTGCGCCACCGCTACCCCAAGCTGTCGTCCTCGGTCACGTGGGTCGTGATCCAGAACGCCACCGAGGCGCAGGTGGCGCAGGCCATGGGGGAGTCGGCGGTTTTCCTGTCGCTGGCGCGCATGGAGGCGCACAGCCTCACCACGCTCGAGGCCATGTCGAGCGGCGCGGTGGTGGCGGGCTTTTGCGGCGTGGCCGGCGGCGACGATACCGCGACGCCTGCCAATGGCTTCTGGGCCGCGGAGGAAGACGTCTTCGGCTGCGTCGAGCAGCTGGCGCGGGCCATCGACCTCGTCATGCGCGGCGGGATGGCGTACGAAGCCCTGGTCGGCGAAGCGCGGGCCACCGCGGCGCGCTATTCGCGGGAAGCTTCGGGCGCCCGCCTGGCGGCCTTCTGGCGCGACAAGCTGGGCTGAATCAGCCGGCCAGCGCTTCCAGCAGCTCGGTCTCGATCTCGATCTGCTTGCGGTTCTGCTGCAGCTCGGGGCCGTCGACAAGGAAGGTGTCTTCCACGCGTTCGCCCAGCGTCGAGATCTTGGCCAGCTGCAGGTTGATCTTGTGCTTGGCCAGAACGCGGGCGATGCAGTACAGCAGGCCCGCCCGGTCGCTGGCCGAGATCGACAACAGCCATTTCTGCGCCTTCTCGTCGGGCGCGAGTTGCACGCGCGGCGCGATGGGGAAGCTGCGCACGCGGCGCGACACCCGGCCGCGGCTGGGTGCGGGCAGCGGCCCGGCCTGCTCGATGGTGTGGGCCAGTTCCGACTCCACCATGCTCACGAGCTCGCGGTTGTGCTCCGGCAGCATCGAGCTCACGACCTGGAACGTGTCCAGCGCGTAGCCGTTGTTGGCGGTGTGGACCTTGGCGTCCAGGATCGAGAAGCCGGCCTGGTCGAAGTAGCCGCAGATGCGTGCGAACAGGTCCGGCTGGTCGGGCGTGTACACCAGCACCTGCAGCCCTTCGCCGATGGGCGACAGCCGCGCACGGACGATGGCCTTGGCCTTGCCGGCGTGGCGCGCGAGGTGGCGCGTGTGCCAGACGATGTCGCTCGCGTCGTGGCGCATGTAGTAGTCCACGCCCAGCGTGTCCCACAGCTTCTTGTGGCCCTCGTGCGGCAGCGCGTAGAGGGCCAGCTGCACCAGCGCCTCGCGCTTGCGCGCTTCCACCTCGGCGTCGCGGTCCGGCGCGCGGCCGCCCAGCACGCGCAGCGTGTAGCGGTACAGGTCTTCCAGCAGCTTGCCCTTCCACGCGTTCCACACCTTGGGGCTGGTGCCGCGGATGTCGGCGACCGTCAGCAGGTACAGCGCGGTCAGGTTGCGCTCGTTGCCCACGCGCTGCGCGAATGCCTTGATCACCTCGGGGTTGCCCAGGTCCTCCTTCTGCGCCACGCGGCTCATCGTGAGGTGTTCCTTGACCAGGAACTCGACCAGCTGGCAATCCTCCTTGGCGATGCGATGCTGGCGGCAGAACAGGCGCACGTCGCGCGCGCCCAGCTCCGAGTGGTCGCCGCCGCGGCCCTTGGCGATGTCGTGGAAGAGGGCGGCCACGTACAGGATCCACGGCTTGTCCCAGCCGGCCGCCAGCTGCGAGCAGAACGGGTACTCGTGCGCGTGCTCCGGGATGAAGAAGCGCCGCACGTTGCGCACCACCATCAGGATGTGCTGGTCCACCGTGTACACGTGGAACAGGTCGTGCTGCATCTGGCCGACGATCTTGCGGAACACCCACAGGTAGCGCCCGAGCACCGACGTCTGGTTCATCAGCCGCAGGGCGTGCGTGATGCCCGCGGGCTCCATCAGCATCTGCCGAAAGGTCTCGTGGTTGGCCGGGTCGCTGCGGAACTTGGCGTCCATCACGTTGCGCGCGTTGTAGAGCGCGCGCAGGGTGCGGGCCGACAATCCCTTGACGCCGACCGTCGTCTGGTAGATCAGGAAGGTCTCGAGGATGGCGTGCGGGTTGCGGATGTACAGGTCGTCGCTCGCGACCTCGATCATCCCGTCCTTGTTCAGGAAGCGCTCGTTGATCGGCTCCGGCGCGCGGCCGCTGGGGTCCAGGCGCTCCTCGATGCCCAGGAGCAGGATCTGGTTCAGCTGCGTCACCGCCTTGGCCGCCCAGTAGTAGCGCTTCATCAACGCCTCGCTGGCGCGCGATACCAAGCGGCCCGATTCGCTGATCTCGTTCTTGTAGCCGAAGGACTCGGCCACGGCCGTCTGCAGGTCGAACACCAGCCGGTCTTCGCGGCGGTCGGCGATCACGTGCAGGCGCGCGCGGATCAGCGACAGCAGCGCTTCGTTGCGCTTGACCTGGCGCGCCTCGAAGTCGGTGGCGATGCCGTTGCGCGCGAGCTCGTCCCAGGATTGCCCCAGGCCCGCCGCCTTGGCCACCCACAGGATCACCTGCAGGTCGCGCAGGCCGCCCGGCGACTCCTTGCAATTGGGCTCCAGCGAGTACGGCGTGTTCTCGAACTTGTTGTGCCGCTGGCGCATCTCCAGCGTCTTGGCGACGAAGAAGGCCCGGGGGTCGACCGTCGGCCTGAAGCGCTTGACGAACTCCGCATGCAGCTTGCGGTTGCCGGTGAGCGGCCGCGACTCCAGCAGCGAGGTCTGCACGGTGACGTCGTCCTTCGCCAGCGCCACGCACTCGGCCACCGTGCGCACGGACGAGCCGATCTCCAGGCCCGCGTCCCAGCAATGGCCGATGAACGCCTCCACGTGGCGCTTGACCGCGCCGTCGCCATCGCCGTCGGCCGAGGCGCCGTCGGGCATCAGCACCAGCACGTCGACGTCGGAATGCGGAAAGAGCTCGCCGCGGCCGTAGCCGCCGACGGCCACCAGCGCGAAGTCATCAGGCAGGCCGGCCGCGTCCCAGAGCTTGCGCAGCGTGACGTCGGCTTCGCGCGAGAGCTTCTGCAGCAGCTTGGTGATGCCGCGGGTGGAGGCGCCCTGGGCTTGCAGCGTAGCGAGAACAGCGGACTTGCGCGCGCGGTAGTCGTCACGCAGCGCCTGCAGGTCGGTCGCGGCGGGCCCGGGAGCGAGCCCCAGCTGCATCATTGCGCGGGCACGAAGGCCGGCGGGGGCGGGCTGCCCGCCGAAAGCGTCAACACCTCGTAGCCGGTCTCGGTCACCAGCACCGTGTGCTCCCACTGGGCGGAGAGCGAATGGTCCTTGGTGACGATGGTCCAGCCGTCGTTGCCCCATTCCTTCACGTCGCGGCGGCCCGCGTTGATCATGGGCTCGATCGTGAAGGTCATGCCGGGCTTGAGCTCCTCGAGCGTGCCGGGCTTGCCGTAGTGGAGCACCTGCGGCTCCTCGTGGAAGTTGCGGCCGATGCCGTGGCCGCAGAACTCGCGCACCACCGAAAAGCCGTGGCTTTCGGCGAATTTCTGGATCGCCCAGCCGATGTCGCCCAGGTGGATGCCGGGGCGCACCTTGACGATGCCGTGCCACATGGCCTCGTAGGTGAGCGTCACCAGGCGCTTGGCGGCGATGGACACGTCGCCGATCATGAACATGCGGCTGGTGTCGCCGAAGTAGCCGTCCTTGATGACGGTGACGTCGACGTTGAGGATGTCGCCCTTCTTCAGGGGCTTGTCGTTGGGGATGCCGTGGCAGACCACGTGGTTCACCGACGTGCACAGCGACGCGGGGTAGGGCGGGTAGCCGGCGGGCTGGTAGCCCAGCGTGGCCGAGGTGGTGCCCTGCTTCTTCATGAAGTCGGCCGCCAGGCGGTCGATCTCCTTGGTGGTGATCCCGGGCTTGATGTGCCCCGTGAGGTGGTCGAGCACCTCGGAGGCCAGGCGGCCCGCCGTGCGCATGCCCTGGACTTCCTCGGCGCTCTTGTAGGTGATGCTCATGACGATGCGATTATCCCAGAGGCAGAATGACTTCGCTGCACGGGTAAAATGCACCCGTGACGCCGCACATCACCGAGTTCGAGGGCGGGCGCGCCCTCAGCGACTTCCGAATCCAGCAACTCCTTCCCCGCCTGCAGGCGATCCATCCCAAGGTGAACGCGCTTTCGGCGCGTTTCGTCCATCTGGTGGCCACGGATCACGCCCCGGGCGCCGGCGAGCGGGCGCAACTGGCCGCATTGCTGACCTACGGCGACCCGGTCGCGCCCGCCGACGGGGCGCTGATCGTCGTGACGCCCCGCTTCGGGACCGTTTCGCCCTGGGCGTCGAAGGCGACCGATATCGCCCACAACTGCGGCTTGGCCTTGCGGCGCGTCGAGCGGATCACGGAATTCCGCGTAGGCGTGAAGGGCGCGCTGGAGCCGGCGCAGGCGTGCGCCATTGCGGCGCTGCTGCACGACCGGATGACCGAAAGCGTGATGTTCACGCGCGCCGAGTCGCATGCGCTCTTCAACGAGCTGGCGCCGGCGCCGATGGAGTACGTGGACGTGCTCGGCGGCGGGCGCGGCGCGCTGGAAAAGGCCAACATGCAGTTCGGCCTGGCGCTGGCGGACGACGAGATCGACTACCTGGTGGACGCCTTCAGGGGCCTGAAGCGCAACCCGACCGACGTCGAGCTGATGATGTTCGCGCAGGCGAACAGCGAGCACTGCCGCCACAAGATCTTCAACGCCCAGTTCACCATCGACGGCCAGGCGCAGGAGCGCAGCATGTTCGGGATGATCCGCAACACGCACCAGAAGGCGCCGCAGCACACGGTGGTCGCGTACGCGGACAACGCGTCGATCATGGAAGGCTACGAGATGGAGCGCTTCGCACCGGACGAGCCGGGCGCCGCGCCCTACCGCAAGCAGCAGGCGCTGCACCACGTGCTGATGAAGGTGGAAACGCACAACCACCCGACGGCGATTTCACCTTTCCCCGGCGCGTCCACCGGCGCGGGCGGCGAAATCCGCGACGAGGGCGCGACCGGCCGCGGCTCCAAGCCCAAGGCGGGCCTGACGGGCTTCACCGTGTCGAAGCTGTGGGACGGCTGGAGCGACCAGCCGGGCGGCAAGCCGGAACACATCGCTTCGCCGCTGCAGATCATGATCGAAGGCCCGCTGGGCGGCGCGGCCTTCAACAACGAGTTCGGCCGGCCCAACCTGCTGGGCTACTTCCGCGAGTACGAACTCGAAACCGGCGGCGTGAAGCGCGGCTACCACAAGCCGATCATGATCGCGGGCGGCGTCGGCACCATCGACGCCAAGCTGGCCAAGAAGATCCTCTTTCCGGCCGGCACGCTCCTGATCCAGTTGGGCGGTCCCGGCATGCGCATCGGCATGGGCGGCGGCGCCGCGAGCTCGATGGCCACGGGCGTGAACGCAGCCGACCTGGATTTCGATTCCGTGCAGCGCGGCAATCCCGAGATCGAGCGCCGCGCGCAGGAAGTCATCAACCATTGCTGGTCGCTGGGCGACCGCAACCCGATCCTGGCGATCCACGACGTCGGCGCGGGCGGCCTGTCCAACGCCTTCCCCGAGCTGACCAACGACGCGGGCCGCGGCGCGCGCTTCGACCTGCGCGCGGTGCCGGTCGAGGAATCGGGCCTGGCACCCAAGGAAATCTGGTGCAACGAGAGCCAGGAGCGCTACGTGCTGGCCATCGCGCCGGAATCGCTGGAGCAGTTCCGCGGCTTCTGCGAGCGCGAGCGCTGCCCGTTCGCGGTGGTCGGCACGGCGACGGAAGAGCGCCAGCTGCGGCTGGTCGAGGAGGGCAGCGCGTCGCCGGTCGACATGCCCATGGACGTGCTGCTCGGCAAGCCGCCCAAGATGCACCGAGACGTGAAGCGGGTGCGACGCGAATTCAAGCCCGTCGACCTCACCGCCGTGAAGCTGCAGGACGCCGCGATCCAGGTGCTGTCGCACCCGACGGTCGCCTCCAAGCGCTTCCTCGTCACCATCGGCGACCGCACGGTGGGCGGCCTCACGCACCGCGACCAGATGGTCGGCCCGTGGCAGGTGCCGGTGGCCGATTGCGCCGTGACGCTGGCCGACTACCGGGGTTTCGCCGGCGAGGCGATGAGCATGGGCGAGCGCACGCCGATCGCCGCCATCGACGCGCCGGCATCCGGCCGCATGGCGGTGGCCGAGGCGATCACCAACCTGCTGGCGGCGCCGATCGAACTGTCGCGCGTGAAGCTCTCCGCGAACTGGATGGCGGCTTGCGGCGAGGCGGGCGAGGACGCCGCGCTGTACGACACGGTGCGCGCCGTCGGCATGGAGCTGTGCCCGGAGCTGGGCGTCTCCATCCCCGTCGGCAAGGACAGCCTGTCGATGCGCACGCAGTGGGACGGCAAGAAGGTCACGTCGCCCGTGAGCCTGATCGTTTCGGGTTTCGCGACGCTGCAGGACGTGCGCGGCACGCTCACGCCGCAGCTGAAGGCCGACGGGGACACGACGCTGGTGCTGGTCGACCTGGGCAAGGGCCGCCATCGCATGGGCGGCAGCGTCCTGGCGCAGTCGCTCGGCCAGAGCGGCGACGAGGTGCCCGACCTCGACGACGCGAAGGACCTGGCCAGCCTGGTGAACGCGGTGAACCAGCTGCGCTCGCAGGGCCGCATCCTGGCCTACCACGACCGCAGCGACGGCGGCCTGTTCGCGGCCGCCTGCGAGATGGCCTTTGCGGGCCATGTCGGCGTGACGCTCAACGTCGACTTGCTCGTCACCGAAGGCGACGGCATCAGCGACAGCCGCGCGGAATACGGCGATGCCAAGAACTGGGCGTCGCAGGTGAGCGCCCGGCGCGAGGAGCTCACGCTCAAGGCGCTGTTCAACGAGGAACTGGGCGTCGTCCTGCAGGTGCCGACCGAGTCGCGCAACGAGGTGATGCAGGTCCTGCGCGAGCACGGCCTGTCGAAGTGGAGCCACTTCGTCGGCAAGGCGGCGGCCAAGCCCGCGGTCGAGGTCTGGCGCGATACCAAGGCGGTGTTCAGCGCGAGCCTGCTCGACCTGCAGCAGGTGTGGGACAGCGTCAGCTGGAAGATCGCCCGCGAGCGCGACAACCCGGCGGGCGCCGACAGCGAGCATGCGGCCGCGGGGGCACCCGACGATCCGGGCTTGCACGTTTCGCTCACGTTCGACCCGAAGGAAGACGTCGCGGCGCCGTTCCTGAACCTGAAGCGCCCCAAGGTCGCGATCCTGCGCGAGCAGGGCGTGAACTCGCACGTCGAGATGGCGTACACGTTCACCGAAGCCGGGTTCGAAGCCTACGACGTGCACATGACCGACCTGCAGTCGAGGCGCGCCAAGCTGGGCGACTTCCAGGGCTTCGTGGCCTGCGGTGGCTTCAGCTACGGCGACACGCTGGGCGCCGGCATCGGCTGGGCGCGCAGCATCACCTTCAACCCGAAGCTCGCCGATCAGTTCAAGTCGTTCTTCGCGCGCACCGACACCTTCGCGCTGGGCGTGTGCAACGGCTGCCAGATGGTGGCCGAGCTCGCGGACATCATCCCGGGCGCGCAGGCGTGGCCGCGTTTCACCACCAACCGCAGCGAGCGCTACGAGGCGCGGCTGTCGCTGGTGGAGGTGCTGGACTCGCCGTCGATCTTCTTCGCCGGCATGGCCGGCAGCCGGATCCCGATC
Organism: Ramlibacter sp. PS4R-6; assembly: GCF_037572775.1. Taxonomy (NCBI): domain Bacteria; kingdom Pseudomonadati; phylum Pseudomonadota; class Betaproteobacteria; order Burkholderiales; family Comamonadaceae; genus Ramlibacter; species Ramlibacter sp. PS4R-6. The sequence continues at coordinate 2,648,407 of NZ_JBBHKA010000001.1, forward strand.
GCGGTGGCGCACGGCGAGGGCTACGCCAACTTCGCGTACCGCGGCGACAAGGCCAAGGTCATCGCGTCGGCCCGCTTCGTCGACAACCACGGCAAGCCCACGGAGGCCTATCCGGCCAACCCGAACGGCAGCCCCGGCGGCCTGTGCAGCGTGACGACGGCCGACGGCCGTTTCACGGCCATCATGCCCCACCCCGAGCGCGTGTTCCGCAACGTCCAGATGTCCTGGACCAGCGGCGACAAGGGCGACTTCAGCCCGTGGATGCGCCTGTGGCGCAACGCGCGCAAGTGGGTCGGCTGACCGCGCAGCGCTTCGATTCCATCGACGCCCTGCGCGGCGTCGCGATCGTCTGGATGACGGTCTTCCATTTCTGCTTCGACCTGAACTGGTTCGGGTGGCTGAAACAGGACTTCTACGAAGACCCGTTCTGGACGCTGCAGCGCACGGCCATCGTCAGCCTGTTCCTGTTCTGCGCCGGGCTCGGGCAGGCGGTCGCCGTGGAGCAGGGGCAGTCGTGGCAACGTTTCTGGAAACGCTGGGGCCAGGTCGCGGCCTGCGCGGCGCTCGTGAGCATCGGCTCCTACTTCATGTTCCCGCGCAGCTTCATCTACTTCGGCGTGCTGCATGGGATCGCGGTGATGCTCATCGTCGTGCGCGCGACGGCGGGTTGGGGGCGTTGGCTGTGGCTCTCCGGAGCATTGGCGATCGCGATGAAATGGATCGCGGCCTGGGCGATCGCGGGCGACCCGTCGCTGGACTTCCTGAACGCGCGCGCCTGGAACTGGCTCGGGCTCGTCAGCCGCAAGCCGATCACCGAAGACTACGTGCCGCTCATCCCGTGGCTCGGTGTGATGTGGTGGGGCATGGCGGCGGGGCAATGGCTGCTCGCGACGAAGCGCAAGATGCTGGAGATGGACCTGCCGCGCGCCACGGCGCCGCTGTCATGGCTGGGGCGCTGGAGCCTCACGTGGTACATGCTGCACCAGCCGGTGATGATCGGCGCGCTGATGGCGCTCAAGGAGCTGCGCTGATCATTCGATCGCGTACAGGTTGCCGTCGGCGCTGCCGATGTAGATGACGCCTTGCGCCACCAGCGGCGTGGCGTAGAACGAACCCACGCTCTGCTGCCGGTCGAAGGCCAGGGCCGTGGCGTCGTACCAGCTCGAGGGAAAGAGCATCGCCGAGTTGAAGCGGCCCTCGGCCGTCAGCACCCAGCCTTCGTTGGCGCGCGCGGCGTCGGTGCGGAACTCCCAGAGCAGTGCTCCGGTCTCGCGGTCGCGCGCCTGCAGCGTTCCGTTGAGCACGCCGACCAGCACCACGTTGCCCGCCACGACGGGCGACGAAAAGACATAGGCCTTCGAATCCTCCTGCAGCAGCGGCTTGCCGCTGGCGGCGTCGACGGCGTGGATGCGCGAGGAATCGGACGTCGCGAACCACACCCGGCCGTTCGCGACCGCCGGCGAGCTGTTGACCCAGCTCGCGCCGGTGGGAAAGCGCCATTTCTCCGCGCCCGTGCGCGCGTCCAGCGCATAGACGTTCGCGTCGCGCGACCCCGTGTAGACGACGCCGTCCACGACGGCGGGCGACGACTGGAAGCCCTGCTGGTTGTGCATCAGCGCGTCGACGCCGCCCTGGAAAACCCAGCGTTGCTCGCCGCTGCGCGCATCGAGCGCGTAGAAGCGGCCGTCCCAGCCGCCCACGTAAACCATGCCCCCGTGCACCGCGGGCGACGCGTGCACCACGTCACCGGTCCTGAATTTCCACCGCAGCGATCCCGCCGTGGCATCCACGGCATAGACGTGGCCGTCGCCGCTGCCGAAGTACACCGTGCCGTCCACCACCGCGGGGCTGGAGCGGTACACGTCGAACATGTCCGCGAAGGTCTGCGTGGCGGGCTGCATGCCGTGCAACCCGCGCGCCTCGAACCGGCGCTCGCCGCCGGTCGCGAATTTCCAGAGGACTTCGCCGTTGGCGGCATCGAGCGCATAGACGCGGCCGTCATCGCTCAGCGCGTAAACCTTGCCCGCCGCGACGGCCGGCGTCGACGCCACCGGGCCGCCGGTGCGCTGCATCCAGCGCTGGCGTCCGGTCGCCGCGTCGACGGCGTAGACGTTGCCGTCGTCGCTGCCGAAGATCACGGCGCCCTGGTGCCACACCGCGGACGACACGATGCGCGCGCCCGTCGGGAAGCGCCACTTCACGCGGTGGAATTCGCGCGGCGCCGCCGGGGCCACGCCCTGGTGCGACGCGTCGCCGCGGAACATGGATTGCGCCACGCAGGGCAGCGACACCGCGATCGCAGCAGCCAGCAAAAGCGCGCGGATCACGACGCGGCTCCCGGCGCGCGGCGCAGCACGATGGGCGCCTCGAAAGGCCCTTGCGACATCTGGCCGTCGATCGAACCGTCGGGCGTGGTGAAGCGGCCCTCGATGCGAAAGCGCGAGGCGCTCGCCTCGAACATCACGAACTCCCGGCCCTGCACCACGCGGTCCACCTTCAGCGTCGACGTGCGCCTGCCCACGACGACGATCTCCCCGCCGGCGAGGCCGTTCGCGTCGTTGGAAACCTTCAGCGTGACCTGCCGTTGCACGCCTCCGAGTTCATAGCGGCCCACCCAGGTGCCCGCGATCTGCGCCGTGACGCCGGTTGCTGGCGGTGGCGGGTCGACCTGGGCGTCGCCGGTGCGGCGCAGGAGCACGCGTGCCGCGTTGCCCGCCAGGCGGAAGTCGCCGGCGAGCGCGCCATCGGGCTGCGACGACAGGGCCAGTTCCGGCGCGGGGTCGACGGGCGCAGCGAAAGCTTCCGGGAGTTGTGCGCGCAGGGTGGTTCCGGTGACCTGCAGGCTGCGCAGCGGCGCGCCTTTCACGCCGCGTCCCGGCAGGATGGCCGACCCGGTCCACCCCGCAGGGCCGGCGGCGAGGTCGACCACGATGCGCTGCGGCGCGCCGGGCACCTGGATCACGCCTTCCCAGCGGCCCGCGAGGTCGGCGGCGGAGGCGGAAAGCGCGAAGAGGAAGGGAGCAAGGAGGAGGGTGCGCATCGGCCGATTGGAGCCAAGCGCCATGCGGGCGTCAATCGTGAAAAGGAGCCAATGAAAAAGCGGCCCGGGGGCCGCTTTCGCAAAGTCGCTGGGTCCCGGGCTGCGCCGGGACGACAGTCCTATTCCACCTTCGCTTTGCTGCGCAGTTCCTCCTGGAACTTCGCCAGCTTCTGCTGCTGCAGCTGCTGCGAGATCTGCGGCTTGACTTCCTCCAGCTTGGGCAGCTGCGCCTCGCGGATGTCGTCCACGCGGATCACGTGCCAGCCGAAGCTGGTCTTGACGGGCTCCTGCGTCATCTGGCCCTTGTTCAGCTTGAGCAGCGCCTGCGCGAACTCCGGCACGTAGCTGTTGGGGGTGGCCCAATCGAGGTCGCCGCCGTTGGCGGCCGAGCCCGGGTCCTTGGACTGCTTCTTGGCGATGTCCTCGAACTTCTGGCCCTTCTTGATGTCGGCGATGACCTTCTTCGCGGCGGCTTCGTCCTCCACGAGGATGTGGCGCGTGCGGATTTCCTTGCCGCCGTTGGCCGCGACGAACTTGTCGTACTCGCCCTGGATCTCGGCGTCGGTCACCGGGTTCTTCTTCTGCCAGTCGGAGAAGAGCTCGCGGATCAGGATGGTCTGGCGCGCCAGCTCCAGCTGCGCCTTGTAGTCGTCGGTGGCGTCCAGGCCGCGGCGCGAAGCCTCCTGCATGAACACTTCGCGGGCGATGACTTCCTCCTTGAGCATGTTGTCCATCTCGGGGCTCACGGGGCGCCCGCTCTTCTGGATCTGCGCCTTGAGCACGTCCACGCGCGCCTTGGGCACCGGCTTGCCGTTGACGATGGCGACGTTCTGGGCGGCGGCGGGCCCAGCGATGCCCAGCATGGCGGCCGCCACGGCGGCGATGAATAGCTGCTTCATAGGGAGGAAACGGTGAAGGAGGGGGTGGATGTCAAAGCGTTTCGATGGCGAGGGCGTGCAGGCCGCGGTCCACGAAATCGCGCAGCGCATCATACACAAGGCGGTGCTGCGCCACCCGGGGGCGGCCGGCGAACAGGGGTGAGGCGATGCGGACCCGGAAATGCGTCCCCGAGCCCGTGCCGTCCGCCCCCGCATGGCCGGCGTGCTGCCAGCTCTCGTCCAGCACTTCGAGGTGGCTGGGCTGCAGGAGTTCCCGCAGGCGCTGCTCCAGCGCCTGCGCCGTGATGCCCGTGCCCGCGGTCATTCCGCTTCTTCGGTCTTCATGTGGCGGCCCAGGTAGACCGCCTGGCCCACGATGAACAGCACCATCAGGCCCATGCCGCCGAACAGCTTGAAGTTGACCCACGTGTTCTCGTCGAAGTTGAAGGCCACCCACAGGTTCAGCGCGCCCATGAAGGCGAAGAACCCCATCCACGACCAGCCCATGACGCGCCACACCGCATCCGGCAATTCCAGCTGCGAGCCCATGAGCGCCTTCATCGGGTTGCTTCGCATCACCACCTGGCCGCCGAAGAGAACGAGGCCCAGCGTCCAGTACAGGATGGTCGGCTTGAGCTTGATGAAGGTGTTGTCGTGCAGCACGATCGTCAGGCCGCCCAGGATGCCGATGATCGCCAGGCTGACCCACTGCAGCGGCTCGATCCTGCCGGTGCGATAGCGGCTCCAGCCGATCTGCGCCAGGGTGGCGACGATGCCCACCGCGGTGGCGACGAAGATGTCCGAGACCTTGTAGGCCGCGAAGAACAGGATGATGGGAACGAAATCGAACAGCAGTTTCATCGAGGCTTACTTCGGCTGGAAATCCAGCGAGGCGGAGTTCATGCAGTAGCGCAGGCCGGTGTCGCTGGGGCCGTCGTCGAACACGTGGCCCAGGTGCGCGCCGCACTGCGCGCACACCGTCTCCACGCGGATCATCCCATGGCTGGTGTCGCGGATTTCCCTGATCGCGCCGGGCACGGCCTTGTCGAAGCTGGGCCAGCCGCAGTGCGCGTCGAACTTGGTCGACGAGTCGAACAGCTTGTTGCCGCAGCAGATGCAGTGGTAGCTGCCGTCGGCCCACACGCGCTCGTACTTGCCCGAGAACGGGCGTTCGGTCGCGGCATGGCGCGTGACCTGGAAGGCGCCGGGCTCGGCGCCCTTGGACGCGAGGATTTCCTTCCACTCGGCGTCGGTCTTCTGGATGGCGTATTTGTCGGTCATGAGGAGCAGCTGATCTCGATGTGTTGCGCCCAGTCGGGCGGGAAGCCGGCCTTGTCCTCGTGCGCCGGGTGCTCGTCGCACGGGGATTGCACCAGGGCCAGCAGCGCGTCCACCTCGGAGAAGTCCTTCAGCTTGGCCTGCCGGATCGCGATCTCGCACAGGTGGTTGCGCAGGACGTACTTGGGGTTGGTTCGCAGCATCCGCAAGCCCGCCGCCTCGCGGCCGCCTTCCTGTTGCGCGAAGCGGGCTTCATACAGTCGGAGCCAGGCGCCGAAACTTTCACGGTCGAGGAAGAGGTCGCGCACCGGCTCGGCGCCGGAGCCGGCCGCGTGGTGCGACAGGCGCCGCCAGAAGATCGTGTAGTCGACGCGGTCCTTCGCCAGCAGCTGCAGCACGGACTCGACCAGTTCTCGGTCGCCTTCTTGGTCGTCGGCCAGGCCCAGCTTGGCGCGCATGCGCATCTCCATCTCGCGCGGGAAGACGGCCTTGTACGACTCCAGCGCCGCCAGGGCGAGCTCCTGGTCGCCGATGAGCGGCAGCAGCGCCTGCCCCAGGCAGAAGACGTTCCAGTAGGCGACGTTGGGCTGGCGGTTGTAGGCGTAGCGGCCCTGCTCGTCGCTGTGGTTGCAGATGTGGTTGGGCACGAAGGCATCGAGGAACTGGAACGGCCCGTAGTCGATGGTCAGGCCGAGGATGCTCATGTTGTCCGTGTTCATCACGCCGTGGCAGAAGCCCACGGCCTGCCACTGCGCCACCATCGCCGCCGTGCGCTCGCTCACCGCCTCCAGGAAAGCCGCATAGGCGTTGCCCGCGAAGCGGTCCGTGGTGCGCGCATCGGGATAGAAGCGGTCGATGACGTAGTCGGCTAGGGTGCGCAGTTCGTCGATGCGGCCGTTGGCCGAGAAGTGCTCGAAGTGGCCGAAGCGCACGAACGACGGCGACACCCGAGTCACCACGGCGGAGGTCTCGACCTCTTCGCGGCGCACAGGCGCGTCGGAGCCGGTGACGAGCAGTGCGCGCGTCGTCGGGATGCCCAGGCCGTGCATCGCCTCGGAGCCTAGGTATTCGCGGATGCTCGAGCGCAGGACCGCGCGGCCGTCGCCCATGCGCGAGTAGGGCGTGCGGCCGCTGCCCTTGAGCTGCAGCTCCTGCGGCCCGGCGGGCGTTTGGGCTTCTCCGAGCAGGAGCGCACGGCCGTCACCCAGCTGCCCGGCCCACACGCCGAACTGGTGGCCGCTGTAGACGCTGGCGAGCGTGTCGCTGCCCGCGATGGGGACATTGCCGGTGAAGGCCGCCACGCCATCGGGTGACGCCAGCAGCGCGGGGTCGAAGCCGAGCTCGTGTGCCAGCGCCTGGTTCAGGCCCACCAGGTACGGGTCGGGAAGCGGCTGGGAAGGCAGGCGGGTGAAGAACGCCGGGCCCAGGGCCGCGAAGCTGTTGCGCCACGGCACGCGAAGGTCGACGGCGGCGGGCGACTCGAGGACGGCTGTCATCCCCCGATTGTCCGCGCTGCGGGGCGCGGCAGGCGCCCGCGGGGCCATTTCGCAACCAAATGGGTTAAGGAAATTGCCTAGCACAGCAGCCCGCTTCTCCCCATAATGACCAGCAAGGGCCGGCCACGACCGGCGCCATTCAGGGAGCAAGAGTGATGGATACACGCGTTGCCGGCCTGGCACGGCCGCCGGCGTACATCCCGCCGTCCGTCGAGCGGGAACCCTCGTCGCAGATCCACGATGTGGTGCTGCACCACCTGCGGACGCCCGCCGAAATCGAGGGCATCATCGACCTGCGCGACGAGATCGACCTGTCGGTGCACACCGCTGCCGGACGGCAGCAGTTCGAGAGGCTCGAAAAAAAAGAGACGAGTGCGGGTTCGTGTTCGGATTCGAACTCGGCGGGGAGTGGATCGGCACGATCCGCATCGTCCCGCTGGGCTACCAATTGACGCTGACGGAGACACTGCTGCCCCACGCGGGTGCCGACGCACCCCCCACCGGCCCGGGCGACTGGGAAGTCGGGCGGCTGGTGCTCGCCCCCGCCTATCGCAGCGACGTCGAGGCGCTGCGCCACTGCCTGCGCATCGCCCTCGAGTACGCCTGCGGCGCGACGCGCGTCGACCACCTGTTCGCCACCTGCACACACGTGCTCGGCCGCCTGTACCGGCGCTTCGGCTTCGCGGTGTTCGCGCGCGACGTGGTGTTGCCCGGCACGGACAAGTCGTACACGCTCATCCGCGGGGGCTCGAACGCCGTCGCCATGGGCCTTTCCTCGCGCACCTCGCCCGCGGTGACGCAATGAGGCCCGCGCCATGAAGATGCTGCGCCGCCTGTTCGCCCGCTACGAGGCCTACCACGAGCACGGGCCGCTGCTCCTTCGCTACATCAGCGTGCTGGGCCTGATCATGCTGCCGGTGATGTATCTGCTGCGCCCGACGCGCAGCCCCGGCGCCTACGACGACCTGGCGCTGCGCGCGGTGGACTGCGCACTGCTCCTGGGCCTGATGGCGCGCAAGCACTGGCCCGAGAGGATCAAGGGGGCCTACCTCGCTTACTCCTATCTCGTGATCACGGCGTGCCTGCCGTTCACGTTCATCTTCACGTCGCTGAAGAACGGCGGCGGCGCCGGCGCGGTCGCCAACACCTTCATGGCCGTGTTCCTGGTGCTGCTGCTGGCCGACTGGCGCAACATGGTCGTCATGCTGGTCGCGGGCGCGGGCGCCGCGGTGCTCGGCTACTTCGCCACGACGCCGGGCGCGCGCATCCCAGCCGACTACATCGCGCGGCTGCCGCTCCTCATCGGCACGATCATCGGCGCGAGCCTGTTCAAGTACGCGCTGGAGCAGGCCACAGCCGAGCGCGTGCGGCATGCCTATGCCTCGCTCGCGGGGTCGATCGCGCACGAGATGCGCAACCCCCTCGGGCGCATCCGCCACAACCTCGAGTGCATGCAGGAGGCGCTGCCGCAGCCCACCACGCTCAACGACCCGCAGCTGCTGGACGCCGGCCGCACCGATGCGCTGTACCGGCTGGTCGCCGAAAGCGAAGTGGCGGTCAAGCGCGGCTTGCAGGTCATCGCGATGACGCTGGACGAAGTCGGCGCCAAGCCCATCGACCGCGCGGGCTTCGCGCTGCTGTCGGCCGCCGACACCACGCGCAAGGCGCTGCAGGAGTACGCCTTCCAGGGCGATGACGAGGCCGCGCGCGTGGACGTGCGGGTCACTGCCGACTTCGTCTTCCGCGGCGACGAGACCGCCTACGTGTTCGTGATCTTCAACCTGATCAAGAACGCGCTGTACTACCTGCCGGCCTACCCACACGCCCGGGTGACCATCACGGTGGGCGACCAGCAGGTGAAGGTGCACGACGACGGTCCTGGCATCCCCTACGACGTGCAGGAGCGCCTCTTCCAGCCCTTCGCATCGGCCGGCAAGACGGGCGGCACCGGGCTGGGCCTGGCGTACTGCCGCCGCGTCATGGAAGCCTTCGGCGGCACCATCCGCTGCGAGTCGGTGCCGCAGAAGTACACCGAGTTTTCGCTGGCCTTCCCGCAGGTGCCGCCTGCCGAGGTGCAGGCGCTGCAGCAGCGCGCGATGGAGAAGGCGCGGGCCGCTTTCGCCGGCAAGCGCCTGCTGCTGGTGGACGACGACGCGGCGCAGCGCACGACCTCGCGCCACAAATTGCAGGCGCTGGGCGTGGAGATCGACCAGGCCACCGATGGCCAGCGCGCGCTCGAGGCCCTGGCCCGCACCCCCTACGACATCGTGCTGCTGGACCTCAACATGCCGCTGCTGGACGGCTATGCCGTGGCGCGCAGCGTGCGGCAGGGACAGGTGCCGCTAAACCGCGACGTGGCCATCGTCGCCCACACGAGCGAGCCCGCGCACATCGCGGCGCTGAAGGCGCGGCGCGCGGGGATGGATGCCTTCGTCGGCAAGCCCAGCACGCAGGCGCAACTGATCGAGGCCCTGAGCGAGGCGCTGCAGGCGCGCATCGCGACGCAGGCCAGCGTCGAGCGGCGGCTCACGGGCCGGCGCATCCTCGTGGCCGACGACGCCGCGTACAACCGCAAGACCGTGGCCGCGTACCTGCGCCATGTCGGCGTGACGGTGGTGCAGGCCTCGCACGGCGAGGCGGTGCTGCAGGCCCTGCGCGCGGGCGGCGGCTGGGACGCGATCGTCCTGGACATCAACATGCCCGGCATGGACGGCCTGCAGACGGCCGCCGCCATCCGCCAGCTCGACCCGCCGCTGCGCGACGTGCCCATCATCGCCCTCACTGCGCACTCGGACGACGAGACGCTGCGGGCCGCGCAGGCCACGGGCATGAACGGCTTCATCACCAAGCCGGTCGACGCGGCGGTGCTGTACAAGACCCTGGGCGAACTCGTTTCGGACACGCCGGCGCCGCAGCCGCTCTTGCGCCGCACGGAGGGCTCCGCCGCCGTGCCCGACGCCGACGCGCTGCTCAACCCGTCGCGGCTGGAGAGCTACGCGCGCATCGGCATGCTGGGCGAGCTGCTGGGCGAGTACGTCCCCGAGCTCACCGCGCTGGCCGGCAAGCTGCAGCGCCATGCGCAGCTGCAGGACATGCCGGCTTGCGCCGACGTGCTGCATTCGCTGCTGGGCATGAGCGGCGAGGCCGGCGCGCCCGCGCTGTACCAGGCGGTGCGCCGCGTGTACGTGCCGATGGTGGAGGCGAAGGCCTGGCCGGTGCAGGACGACTGGGCCGGCCGCATCGCGGCGCTGGCCGCCGAGACGGTGCAGGCGCTGAACGCCTACGGGGCGGCGCAAGGCGCCCGCCACGAGTGATACTGTGAGCATGTTCCCCCGCATCGGGTCCGAAGCGGTCCTGTTCGTCGACGACGAGGCCATGTCGCGCAAATGGTTCTCGCGCGCCTTCTCCGACGAGTTCAACGTGGTCACCGCCGCCGGCGCCGCCGAGGCGCTGCAGGTCCTGAGCGAACGCGGCCACGAGTTCGCCGTGCTCGTCACCGACTACCGCATGCCCGAGCGCGACGGCATGAAACTGCTGCGGGCCGTGCAGCGCGACTACCGGCACGTGATCCGGCTGCTGGCCACCGCCTACGCCGAGAAGGACGTCGCCATCGCCGCGGTGAACCAGGGCAAGGTGCTGCGCATCCTCGAAAAGCCCCTGGACGAGGAGCAGACGCGCGGCGCGCTGCGCGAAGCGGCGGCGATGTACCGCACCCAGGCGCTGGAGCGCGCGATGAACGAGAACCGCGTCGCCGCGCTGCGCGAGACGCTGGGCTTCCTCGCGCATGAACTCAACACGCCGCTGGCCACCGTGCGCGGCTGCGTGAGCTCGGTGGCCTCGCGCTACAAGCCCGCCGACCCGGCGCGGCCCGGCGTCGCCGAATTCACGGAACACCACCCCGGCGAGTTGCTGGCGGCGCTGGAGCGCGCCGAGCGCCGGGCGCTGTATTGCCAGTCGCTGGTGTCCACCTTCGTGCAGTCCGCGCGCGACGCCTACCCGGGCTCGGAGCCGCAGAGCGTCACGGCGTCGTCGCTCGTCTCCGCGCTGCTGGACGAGTACCCGTTCGAGGACGAGGAGCGCACCTGGGTCGGCAGCCGCATCGCGCAGGATTTCAGCCTGCCCGGCCGGCGCGACCTGCTTTACCTCGTGCTGTGCACGCTGGCGAAGAACGCGCTCATCGCGCTGCGCGGCCAGCCCGCGCCGAGCCTGCGCATCGAGGCCGGCGTGGAAGGCACGGGCAACCGGCAGCCGTGGCTGCGCTTCGTCGACAACGGCCCGGGCATCCCGCCCGAGGTGCTGGCCAAGCTCACGCGCGAGCCCGTGACCACGCGCGCCCAGTCGGGCGGCAACGGCATGGGGCTGATGTTCTGCCAGCGCGTGATGCAGTCGATCGGCGGCGGCATCGAGATCGAGTCGGCGGCGGGCGCGGGCACCACCGTCACGCTGCGCTTCAAGCCGTCCTAGGCACGCCTTCTTCGCCCGCCGCGGGCGGCACCGACCAGTGCGGGCGCGAGCCCGAGAACCACTGCGCCAGCAGGCGCACGAGCGAGCGGTGCTCGTACACGCCGTGGCGGATGAGAATGGGCCGCATCAGGCGCAGCGCCTCGCCCATCCGGTAGAACGGGATGTTGGCGTAGAAGTGGTGGACCATGTGGCAGTCGCCCGTGCCCCACCAGAACATCACCCGCGAGAAGAAGCCCGTGCGGTAGAAGGTGCCGACCCACAGCGGGTTGCTGCGTTCCAGGTCGAAGTGCTCCAGCACGATGCGCACGGTGTTCACCAGCGGCGTCACGGTCGCGAAGGGCAGCAGGTAGCCGAAGACCGGCAGGCGCCAGTCCCACGCCAGGCTGGCGAGAACCAGCGCGATGATCGCGTAGCGCGTGCCTTTCTCCCAGCGCAGGCGCGCTTCGCCGCCGTGCGCGGGCTTGACCTGCTGCTTGACGATGAGGCCGCGGTAGAAGAGGGCGCGGAAGACGATGAGCGCCGGCGTCGCATAGACGATGCGCTTGAACATCGTGTCGATGCCGCCCTTGTGCATCTCGGTGTCGCCGTCGGTGCCCAGCATGCGGTGGTGCGTCAGGTGCTGGCTTTCGTACAGCGCGCTGCGCAATTGCGCCGGCCAGGCGAGGACGGACGACACCACCCAGCGCAGCGGCGTGGGCAGCAGCTTGCGGTGCACGAAGGCATCGTGGTTCAGGATGGCCATCAGCACGATGACGTCGCCCTGGACGAACAGGCACAGCCACCACAGCGGCTGCGTCAAGCTGCCGGTGGCGAGCTGCCACGCGCAGGCCAGGAAGAGGGCGATGAGGCCGGCGATGGCGGCGAGGTCGATCGCGAGGTTGGTTTCGTGGAGCCGGGCGAGCCGTTCGGCCCCCAGTTCGCGCGCGATGATGGCGCGGGCGGCGCGCAGCTGCAGCTCGCGCGACGGGTCCTGCCCGGTGGGTACTTCGTTCATGACTTTGCCCGGCGGTTTCCGCCTGGGCTCTCCCTGGAAGATGCGGGTTCGAGGTTAGTGGATCGGGGGGCTGCCTGCAAGGATGCCCGACCGGGCGCCGCGGGCCTCGGTAAACTTTCTTAATCCCCCTAGGGCGTTTGCTTAACGCTTATTCACTGCGCCTGGTTGCGGTACTGCGCCGTGGCCACGCCGAACCAGCGCTTGCAGGCGGCGGCCAGCTGCGTCGGCGTTTCCCAACCCAGCAGGTTGGCCACGCGCGTGGGCGTGTACCCCTCCTGGTGCAGGTAGTGCTCGGCCAGCTCGCGCCGAACGCCATCGAGGAGGTCGTCGAAGGACTGGCCCTCGGACTTCAGGCGCCGCTCGAAGGCGGAATCGGCCAGGCCCAGGCTGCGCGCGAGGTCCTCGCGGCGCGGCTCCCCCAGGTGCAGGCGCCGGATGATCTCCTCGCTGGCGCGGTAGCTCGTGCGCGCGCGCCCGTAGCGCTCCAGCCGGTCCTCGATCACCTGCTCCTGGATCGCGAAGAGCGACTCGCCCGCGCCCATCACGCGCAAGGCCAGGTCGTCGCGCGAGAGCTTCATGCGGTTGGCGTCCTGCCCGAAGCGCAAGGGGCAGTGGAAGGCCATCCGGTACGGGTGCAGCGACGCGGGCTCCGGGAAGACGAACTCCACCACCAGCGGCCGCAGTTGGTGGTGCGTGACCGTCTGCAGCAGCAGCAGCGTGCCGAACATCGAGAACTCCTCGCGCTGGCGCGGGCTCAGGCCGTCGCCGCCGTGGTCGTGCACCAGCCAGCGGTCGCCGCGGTCGGCCACCAGCGTGAAGGCGTGGGCGTCGTTGATGAGGTGCAGGTACTTCTGCAGCACCGCCAGGCCCGATGCGAGGTCGGGGCTGGACCACATGGCCTGCGCGGCGATGTTGAAGTCGATGTGCCGCCGCGCGATGGTGCGGTCCAGTCCCAGCGTCGCCTGCCCGGTGCGCCCGACGGCGAGGTCCCACATGCGGTCGACCTCGCGCATGGTGAAGCGCTCGTGCGCGTGCTTCAGGCGTTCGGGGTCGATGTTCGCCGCGCGCAGGAGCCAGTCGGTGTCCACGCCCTGCGAGGCGAACAGGTGCACCACGCCCCGCGTCCACGCGGAGGAATGTGTGGGGACTTCGGCCACGTCGGCCATGTCCCCATTCAAAGCCTTTCAGGACAGTGCCGCAAGAGGGGCGGGTGCTAGGAATTCACGCTTGCGACAGCACTGATTGCAGGCCGGCTTCGTCGACGATCTCGACGCGGCCGAATTCGGCCGAGATGTAGTGCTTCCGCTCGAACTCCTTGAGCACCGTGTTCACCGTCTGCCGCGACAGGCCGGCGAGGATGCCCAGCTCCTCCTGCGTGAGGCTCATGCGGCGCGAGCCGCGCCACAGGTGCGGGCCCAGGTACATCGCGACGCGCTGCGCCGGCGAGCGCAGGCGCGCGGTCTCGATGATGGCCAGCGCCTGCCCCAGGCGCATGTTCAGGTGCTCGATGAGCGCGTTGCAGAAGTCGATGCTGCTCGCGCGCAGCTGCTCGAACTCGGTGCGCGGCAGGCAAAGCAGCTCGGTGTCGCGCAGGGCGACCACGTCGTAGCGGCGCGGCTCGTCCTTCAGCACCGAGCCTTCGCCGAACCACTCGCCGGCGGGGATGCCCAGGAAGGCCTGCCGCCGGCCTTCGGGCGACTCGGTCTGCAGCTTCACCAAGCCGTAGAGCACCGCGTACCAGCCGCCCACCGGCTCGCCGGCGCGCAGCAGCACGTCGCCCTTGTGCGCCTGCACGGTCGTGACGGATTTCGGCAGGCGCTCGCGCCAGGGCTCGGGCAGCCGTTGGAACCACGGCTGCATCTGCAGGAACCGGGTGGCCGGCGGGGGCAGCGTTTCCACGGGGCGCGCTTCAGCCGCGCGGCGCTTCGCGCAGGTGGTTCGCGTTGAAGGCGATGGCCATCAGCCCCTTTTCGTCCTTGATCTCGATGCGGCCGAAGTCCAGCGACACGAGGCCCTGCCGCCCGAACTCGTTGAGCACCGTGTTCACCGTCTGGCGCGACAGGCCGGAGAGGATGCCCAGCTCCTCCTGCGACAGGCTCATGCGTCGCGAGCCGTGCCACAGCGTGGGGCCCAGGTACATCGCCACGCGCTGGTCGGGCGCGCGCAGGCGCATGGTCTCGATGATCACCATGACCTGGCCCAGGCGCATGTTCAGGTGGCGGCTGATCGACTGGTTGAACAGGATGCTGGTGGCGTACAGCTCCTCGAAGAGCGGCCGCGGCAGGCACAGCAGCTCGCTGTCGCGCAGCGCGATCACGTCGTAGCGGCGCGGCTCGTTCTTCATCACCGAGCCTTCGCCGAACCATTCGCCGCCGGGGATGCCCAGGTAGCCCTGGCGGCGGCCCTGCGACAGCTGGCTCTGCAGCTTGACCAGCCCGGTCAGCACGGCGTACCAGCCCTGCACCTCCTCGTTGGCCTTCAGGATCACCTCGCCCTTGTTGCCCTGCAGGGTGTAGACGCTGTCGACGATGCGCTGGCGCAGGCCTTCGTCGAGGCCGGCCATCCAGGGCTGCGCCAGGATGAACTGCATCCCGGGACGCGAGGCGTCGCCGATGAACATCGACGCACCCGGAAAAAGGTTGTGCGACAGGGGGATCGCCATTGCTTGGATGTCTCCTCATTTGTCGGCTGCCCGACTCGACGTGTCGGGGCCGCGACCCATGCTGTCGGTGTAACTACATGGTTTGAGTGTGTCAAGGGCCGCTTCGACACTGCTGCAACACAACACCAGGAGACAGCCATGTTCCGCACGAACGTTCGCATTCTCGCCACGGCCCTTTTGCTCGGGGTCGCCGCCGCCGGCGCGCAAGCCGAACCGGGGATCTCGGGCAACGAGATCGTCCTGGGCCAGTCGCTCGCGCTCACCGGGCCGCTGGCCGAACTGGGCAAGGACATCGAAACGGGCACCCGCGCGTATTTCAGCTCGGTCAATGCGAAGGGCGGAATCTACGGCCGGCGCATCCGCGTCGTGACCCTGGACGACGGCTACAAGGCCGACAACACGGTGAAGAACGTGCAGCAGCTGCTGGGCGAGGACCAGGTCTTCGCGCTGTTCAACGTGATGGGCACGCCCAACTGCGCCGCGATCCTGCCGCTGGTGGAAAAGGACGGCATCCCGTTCTTCTCGCCCTTCACCGGCGCGGAGGCCACCCGCAGCCCGGCGCTGCCGGCGGTGTTCAACATCCGTGCGAGCTACAAGGACGAGGCCGCCAAGATCGTGCAGCACCTGAACACGGTGGGCATCACGAAGGTGGGCGTGGTGTACCAGGCCAACGGCTTCGGCAAGGACGGCCTGGCCGCCGTGGAGGCGGCGATGGGCCGCTACAACCTGAAGGTGCTGGCCGCGGCGCCGGTGCAGACCGACGCGTCCGACGCGCAGAAGGCCGTGGCCACCCTGCACGCCAGCCAGCCGCAGTCGGTGATCATGATCACCGCCGGCAAGCCCACGTTCGAGTTCATCAAGGCGTACAACAAGGTGCGCCGCGGCATGACCTTCTACACGCTGTCGGTGATGGGCGCGCAGGCCAATATCAAGGCGCTGGGCCCGGACGGCGTGGGCGTCGTGGTCGCCTCGGTCGTGCCTTTCCCGTGGAACGTCGCCCACCCGCTGGTCAAGGAGTACCAGGCCGCCATGAAGGAGATCGGCGCGGCCGACTACTCCTTCGTGAGCTTCGAGAGCTACATCAACGCCCGCGTGCTGGGCGAGGCGCTGCGCCGCTCGGGCAAGGAGCCCACGCGCGCACGCCTGGTCGCCGCAGCCGAAGGCATGAAGGACGTTCGCCTGGGCGGCTTCGACGTGAACTTCGGCCCCGATTCGCGCCAGGCCTCGCGCTTCGTCGAGCTGACCATCATCGGCGCCGACGGGCGCTTCACCAAGTAGCGCATGACGGCCGATGCCTTCGAGATGAAGATGCTGCGCGCCGACGGGCACGTCGTGCGCGTCGGCCGCCGCCGGGGTGCGGGCGAAGGCCCGCCGCTGCTGCTGTTCAACGGCATCGGCGCCAACATCGAGCTGTTCGAGCCGCTGGCCCGGCGCCTGCCGGGACGCGAGGTAATCACCTTCGACATTCCCGGTGTCGGCCATTCGCTGTTGCCCGCCTTGCCGTACCGCCTGGGCGGCATCGCGCGGCTGGCGGCCGGCATCCTGGACCACTACGGCCACGAACGCTGCGACGCGCTCGGCGTCTCCTGGGGCGGGGCGGCTGCGCAGCAGTTCGCGCGCAGCCAGCCCGCCCGGTGCCGGCGCCTGATCCTGGCCGCCACCTGCGCCGGCATGGCCATGGTGCCGGCCACGCCCAACATCCTGTGGATGATGGCGACGCCGCGGCGCTACATCGACCCCGCCTACGCGCAGCGCTTCGCCGGCACGCTGTACGGCGGCGACTTCCGCGCCGACCCGCAGCTCGCGGCAGGCCTGCACCAGCACGTGCGCTGGCAATCGCGCATGGGCTACTACCTGCAGATCGCCGCGGTCGCCGGCTGGACCAGCATCCACTGGCTGCATGCCCTGGAGCAGCCCACGCTTGTCATGCACGGCACGGACGACCCGCTGGTGCCGCCGGCCAACGCCCACCTCATGCACGCGCTGATCCCGCGCAGCGAGCTGATGCTGCTCGATTGCGGGCACATGTTCCTGCTCACGCGCGCCGAAGCCTGCGCGCGGGCGATCCACGACTTCCTCCACTAGCCCCCGCCACGCCATGAAACCCCTCACGCCTGCATCGCTGGCCGCGCGCATCGGCCAGGCCTTCGACCCCTCGCACTGGATCACGCTGGACCAGGGCCGCATCGACGACTTCGCCGTGTGCACCGGCGACGCGCAATGGATCCACGTGGACATCGACCGAGCCGAGCGCGAGAGCCCCTTCGGCGGGACGATCGCGCACGGGTTCCTGACGCTGTCGCTCACGGCCACGACCTTCCAGGACATCGTGCTGCAGCACGTGGCGGCGCGGCAGGTCGTCAACTACGGGCTGGACAAGGTCCGCTTCGTCGCCCCGGTGCGAGCCGGCCGGCGCGTGCGCAACCGCATCCGCATCATCGACGTGGTGGAGAAAGGGCCGGGCTGCCACCTGCTCACCACGGAACACACGATCGAGATCGAGAACGAGCCCAAGCCGGCGCTGGTGGCGATCTCGCTCGTGTACCTGATGGACTGACGCGATGGGAACGACACGCACCTTGCGCGAAGCCGCGGCCGCCACCGGCGGCAAGGCGATGCGTACCGCCGCCGAATGGACCGAGCTGGTCGCGAGCGCGGTGGACAACACGCTCACGTTCAACCCGCTGCTGGGCGTGCGCCGGCGCGACGTGGCCGAGTCGGCTGCCGCGCTCGCCCGCGTCATCGCGGCCGCCCCGCGGCGCAACAGCACGCATGCGGCGCGCCTGCTGCGCGAGCTGCGCGAGATCGCCGGCGGCAGTTCGGCGATCGCCGCCGACCCGAAGGACCGCCGCTTCGCCGACCCGGCGTGGCAGGGCAACCCCTTCCACAAGCGGCTGCTGCAAACCTACCTGGCGACGCAGGGCATGCTGGGCCGCGCGGTGGACGAATCGTCCCTGGACGAGCGCACCAAGGCCCGCGCGCGGTTCTTCACGTCGCTGGCGTGGGATGCGATGGCGCCCTCGAACTGGCTATTGGGCAACCCGGCCGCCCTGCGCAAGACCGTGGAATCGGGCGGCCGCAACGTGTGGCAGGGCGCGCGCCACATGGTCGACGACCTCCTGCACAACGACGGCATGCCCACGCAGGTGGACGCCTCGCCGTACAAGGTGGGCGAGAACATCGCGACGACGCCGGGCCAGGTCGTGCTGCGGCACGAGATGTTCGAATTGATCCAGTACGCGCCGTCGACGCCGAAGGTGCACGCACGGCCGCTCATCATGTCGCCGCCGCAGGTCAACAAGTACTACGCGATCGACCTGACGCCCGAGAAGAGCCTGGCGAAATGGGCCGTCGATTCGGGCATCCAGTTCTTCGTAATCAGCTGGCGCAACCCCACGGTGGAACACGGCCACTGGGGCCTGGACGACTACGTGCTGGCGCTCGACGCCGCGGTGGAAGCGGCGAAGGCCATCACGGGCAGCGCCGACGTGAACATGTGGGGCTCGTGCTCCGGCGGCATGACGCTCGCAGCGTACCTGGGGTGGCTGGCCGCGCGCGGCGAGGAGAAGGTCGCCCACGTCACGTGGGCCGTCTGCATCCTGGACACGCACGACGCCTTCGGCGACGGCGCGCTGGGCATCTTCAACACGCCGTCGACGCTGGGCGCGGCCAAGGCGCGCTCGCGGCGGCGCGGCATCGTCACGGGCCGCGAGATGGCGTCGATGTTCGCCTGGCTGCGTTCCAACGACCTGGTGTGGAATTACTGGGTCAACAACTACCTCATGGGCAACAAGCCGCCCGCGCACGACATCCTGGCCTGGAACAGCGACAACACCGCGCTGCCGGGGCGCTTCCATTGCGACCTGCTGGAGCTGCTGGAACACAACCCCTACCGCAACCCGGGCAAGCTCGAAGTCGCCGGCGAGGCCATCGACATGCGCCGCGTCAAGGCCGGCGCGTACGTGATCGCCGGCACGAACGACCACATCACGCCCTGGCGCGCCTGCTATCGCACCGCACGCATGTTCGGGCCGAATTCGCGCTTCGTGCTGGCCAACGCGGGCCACCTGCAAAGCCTGGTGAACCCGCCGGGGCAGGGCAAGGCCTTCTACATGTCGGGGCCGGCTTCGAAGGCGGATGCCGATGCGTGGCTGCAGTCGGCGAAGCGCGAGGAGGGCAGCTGGTGGCCGGATTGGCGGGTGTGGATCCAGCGCCGCTCGGGCCCGCGGGTGGAAGCGCCTGTGAGGCTGGGATCGCGCCGCTACAAGCCCTTGGGCGCGGCGCCCGGCACCTACGTGCTGGAATGACAAGGGCGGCTGGGCCGCCCTTGTCGTTTCAGGCCCGCGCCGCGGGCAGGTCCATCCGTTCGATCAGCCCCATCTCCAGCAGCGAGGCGATGCTGCGCATCAGCGAAACCGGCGGGAAGAAGTGGCGCAGCTCCAGCTCCCACGCGCCACGCCGGCACAGCATCAGCAGGTCGTAGAGGTAGGGCGAGCGGCCCGCGATCACCTCGTCGACGCCGGGCAGCTGCGCCTTTTCCGTGGCGCGGTAGTAGTTGGACCAGAAGGGGGTCGTCTGCTTGCTCATCGCTGTCTCCTTCGCATGTCGTACCCGATGGCTGCACTTTGGACGCCGCGGCGACAAGCCGCAAAGCGTGTCGCGCTGCCTACACCAACCGTCGTCCAAGCGACAGCCTCCCGGGCCCCGTGCATGTCCGCGGCCCGACAAAGTTGGCTTGTTGCGCCGCGGAAACCGAGGATCGCGGGGTTACGATTGACGCAACGGATTCGCAAACAAGGAGACAACCCATGCTGGGCCTGATGCAACAAGAGCCGCTTCTGATCTCGTCGCTGCTCACTTTCGCCGAGCGCCACCACGCCGACTCCGAGATCGTCTCGCGCCGCGTCGAGGGCGACATCCACCGCTACACCTGGCGCGAAGCCTCGGCCCGCGCCAAGCAGGTGGCCAACGCGCTCGACGCGACGGGGCTGCTGTTCTCCGACCGCGTCGCCACGCTGGCGTGGAACGGCTACCGCCACCTGGAGCTGTACTTCGGCGTGAGCGGCTCGGGCCGCGTGCTGCACACGATCAACCCCCGCCTGCATCCCGAGCAGATCGCGTGGATCGCCAACCACGCGGAAGACCAGGTGCTGTGCTTCGACCTCACCTTCCTGCCCATCGTGCAGGCGATCCACGCCAAGTGCCCGGGCATCAAGCGCTTCGTGGCGCTGTGCGACAAGGCGAAACTGCCGGCGGACAGCGGCATCCCGAACCTCGTCGCCTACGAGGACTGGATCGGCGGGCAGAAGACCACCTACGACTGGCCGGACTTCGACGAGAACTCCGCCTCGAGCATGTGCTACACGAGCGGCACCACGGGCAACCCCAAGGCGGCCCTCTACAGCCACCGCTCCACCATCCTGCACGCCTACGCCGCCTCCATGCCCGACGTGATGGCGCTGTCGGCGCGCGACTCGGTGCTGCCGGTGGTGCCCATGTTCCACGTCAACGCGTGGGGCATCCCGTATTCGGCGGCGCTCACCGGCTGCAAGCTGGTGTTCCCGGGCCCGGCGCTGGACGGCAAGTCGGTGTACGAGCTGCTCGAATCCGAGAACGTCAGCTTCGCCGCGGGCGTGCCCACGGTGTGGCAGATGCTCCTGGGCCACCTGAAGCAGAACGGCCTGCGTTTCTCCACGCTCAAGCGCACGGTGATCGGCGGCTCGGCCTGCCCGCCCGCGATGATCGATTCGTTCCGCGAGGACTACGGCGTGGACGTGCTGCATGCCTGGGGCATGACCGAGATGAGCCCGCTGGGCACGCTGTGCACGCTGAAGAACAAGCACCTGCGGCAGGCGCCGCAGGAGCAGATGAAGATCCGCTTGAAGCAGGGCCGCGCGATCTTCGGCGTGGACATGAAGATCGTCGGCGAAGACGGCCGCGAACTGCCGTGGGACGGCAAGGCCTCTGGCGACCTGCTTGTGAAGGGCCCGTGGATCATCCGCGAGTACTTCAAGGGCGAGGGCGGCGACCCGCTGGTGGGCGGCTGGTTCCCCACCGGCGACGTGGCCACCATCGACCCCGACGGCTACATGCAGATCACCGACCGCAGCAAGGACGTGATCAAGTCGGGCGGCGAGTGGATCAGTTCCATCGATGTCGAGAACATCGCCGTTGCGCACCCCGCGGTGGCCATGGCCGCCTGCATCGGCGTGCGGCACCCGA
Organism: Ramlibacter sp. PS4R-6; assembly: GCF_037572775.1. NCBI lineage: Bacteria > Pseudomonadati > Pseudomonadota > Betaproteobacteria > Burkholderiales > Comamonadaceae > Ramlibacter > Ramlibacter sp. PS4R-6. The sequence continues at coordinate 2,669,441 of NZ_JBBHKA010000001.1, forward strand.
AGTGGGATGAACGGCCGATCGTGGTGGTGGTGAAAAAGCCCGGCGCCGAGGTCTCCAAGGAAGAGCTGCTGCGCTTCTACGAGGGCAAGACGGCCAAGTGGCAGATCCCCGACGACGTCGTGTTCGTCGACGCGATCCCGCTGGGCGCCACCGGCAAGATGCTCAAGACGCGGCTGCGCGAGACGCTGAAGGACTACCGGCTGCCCGGCGCCTGACAAGGCCGCCTTGTCGCCTGGGCGATAGGGCGCGCCTTTCTTACGGGCAATCCCTGACGGTTGCACTGCACAAAAACAGTAACCTGCCTGCTGTCGGAATCACTAGGAGACAGCACATGCACAACTCGATCAGCCGCGTCGCCTTCGCGACCCTCCTGGCTTGCGCGATGAGCGCCCACGCACAGCAGCCCGCACCGGCCAAGCCTGCCGCGCCGGCCAAGCCCGCAGCGGCGCCCGCGAAGGCCGCGCCCGCGCCGGCAGCCACTGCGGCGATGAGCGCCGCACCCAAGGAGACCGCCGGCCAGACGGTGCGCGTCGCCCACATCGACCCGTTCTCGGGCCCGTTCGCCAACGTCGGCCAGAACCAGCTGAAAAGCTGGCAGTTCGCCGCGGAGAAGCTCAACGGAAACAAGAACGCCGCGGGCGTGACGTTCGAGTTCGTCGGCTTCGACAACAAGGGCTCGCCCCAGGAAAGCCTGAACGCGCTGAAGGCCGCCCTCGACCAGGGCTTCCGCTACGTCACGCAGGGCAACGGTTCCGGCGCCGCGGCAGCCATCCTCGACGCCGTGAACAAGCACAACGAGCGCAACCCCGGCAAGGAGGTGGTGTACATCAACTACGCCGCCGTGGACCCGGCGCTGACCAACGAGCGCTGCAGCTTCTGGCACTTCCGCCTCGACGCCGACACGTCGATGAAGATGGAGGCGCTGACGTCCTTCATGAAGGACGAGGCCAAGATCAAGAACGTCTACCTGATCAACCAGAACTACGCGCACGGCCAGCAGGTCGCCAAGTACTTCAAGGAAGGCATCGCGCGCAAGCGCCCCGACGTGAAGATCGTGGGCGACGAGCTGCACCCGCTGGGACAGGTGAAGGACTTCGCGCCCTACGTCGCGAAGATCAAGGCTGCGGGCGCCGACGCCATCGTCACGGGCAACTGGGGCACCGACATGACGCTGCTGGTGAAGGCGCTGAACGACGCCGGCCTGAACATCCCGCTGTACGCCTACTACGCCGGCGTGTCCGGCACGCCCACCGCGCTGGCGCAGGGCAAGGACATGAACGTGAGCCAGGTGGCCATCAGCCACTCGAACTTCACGGGCGAGCTGCGCGACCTGCGCAACGAGTTCAAGAAGAAGTTCAACGACGACTACTACACGTTCCAGACCTACCTGGGCATCAAGATGCTGTCCGGCGGCATGGCCGCGGCGAAGAGCACCGACCCCGTGAAGGTGGCGCGCGCCATGGAAGGCCTGTCGTTCAAGGGCCTGGGCAGCGAAGCCACGATGCGCAAGTCGGACCACCAGCTGCAGCAGACGCTGTACATCAGCAAGTGGACCAAGGCCACGGCCAAGGACCCGTACAGCGAGGAAAACACCGGCTGGAACTTCGCGCCGGTGCGCACGCTGGAGCCCTACGTCTCGTCCACGCCCACCTCGTGCCAGATGACGCGTCCGGGCGCCTGATCCCCACCACGGCCGGGTCGCGAGAGCCACCCGGCCTTTTTTCGCCCCTCGCTTTTTTCCTAGTGGATTTCACCGATAACGTTTGACCGCATGGAGTTCTTCACCATCTCGCTCCTGAACGGCATCAGCTACGGGCTGCTGCTGTTCATGCTGAGTTCGGGCCTGACGCTGATCTTCAGCATGATGGGCGTGCTCAATTTCGCGCACGCGAGCTTCTACATGCTGGGCGCGTACCTGGGTTACTCGGTCAGCGTGTGGGTGGGCTATGCGCCGGCGCTCTTCGTGGCGCCGCTGCTGGTGGGCGTGCTCGGCGCGCTGTTCGAGCGCTTCGCGCTGCGCCGGGTGCACCACTTCGGCCACGTGCCGGAGCTGCTGATCACGTTCGGCCTGTCGTACCTGATCGTCGAGATCGTGCAGCTGATGTGGGGGCGCTCGGCGATGGACTACCGCAAGCCCGGGTGGCTGGACTACCCCGCCTTCCACATCTTCGGCACGAACTTCCCGATGTACCGGGTGTTCATGATGGGCGTGGCCTTCGCCATGCTCGCGGCGCTGTGGCTGCTGCTGAAGAAGACGCGCATCGGGCTGGTGATCCAGGCGGCGCTGACGCACCCGGAGGCCGTGGAGTCGCTGGGCCACAACGTGCCGCGCGTCTTCATGCTCGTGTTCGGCGGTGGTGCGGCGTTGGCTGGCCTCGCGGGCGCCGTGGGCGGCGCGCAGTTCGTGACCGAGCCCGCGATGGCCGCTTCGGTCGGCTCCATCATCTTCGTCGTCGTCGTCGTGGGTGGCATGGGCTCGCTGCCCGGTGCGTTCGTCGCGTCACTCCTGATCGGCGTGATGGACGCCTTCGCGGTGGGCAGCGACCGTTCGCTTGCCGACCTGTGGAACTTCTTCGGGTTCGCCGCCGGCCCGTCCACGCCGGGCTGGGTCGTGCTCAAGGTGAAGATCTCGCAGGTCGCGGCGATCCTGCCGTACCTGCTGCTGGTCCTGATCCTCATCTTCCGGCCGAAGGGCCTGCTCGGGACGCGGGAGGGTTGAGATGAACACCACGGTCCTCGACACCTCCACGCCCGAAGCCGCACGCGAGAACTCGCGCACGGGCGTTCCCATGGAGATCAAGGCGCCCGGCGCCGCCGGCCCGCGCGTGCCCGCGAAGCTGCCGCACGCCGGCTACTACGAGTTCAAGCCGTTCAACGTTGGCCGCTGGATCGTGTGGGGCTTCTTCGCGCTGGTGCTCCTGGTCGCGCCGCTGCTGTTCACCAGCAGCCTGGCGCACACGATGCTCAGCCAGATGGGCATCGCCATCATCGTCTGCCTTTCGTACAACATGCTGCTGGGGCAGGGCGGCATGCTCAGTTTCGGCCACGCCGTGTATTCGGGCATGGGCTCCTTCCTGGCCATCCACACGCTCAACCTGGTGAGCAAGGGCCAGTGGCCGATCCCGGTGAGCCTGATCCCGGTGGCGGGCGGCCTCGCGGCGGCGGGTTTCGCCGTGCTGTTCGGGTACGTCACCACGAAGAAGGCGGCGACGCCCTTCGCGATGATCACGCTGGGCGTGGGCGAGCTCGTGTGGGCGATGTCGCTGATGTTCCCCGAGTTCTTCGGCGGCGAAGGCGGCATCAACGGCAACCGCGTGGCGGGAGCCAAGCCGTTCGGCATCACCTTCGGCCCGCAGATCCAGCTGTACTACCTGATCGCGGTCTACACCTTCGTCTGCACGGCGCTCATGTTCGCGTTCACGCGCACGCCGCTCGGGCGCATCGTGAACGCGGTGCGCGACAACCCCGAACGCGTGGAGTTCATCGGCTACGACACGCAGCGCGTGCGCTACATTGTGTTCATCGTGTCGGCCTTCTTCGCCGGCATCTCCGGCGGCCTGGGCGCGCTGAACTTCGAGATCGTCACGTCGGAAGTCGTGAGCGCGCCGCGGTCGGGGGCCTACCTGCTGTTCACCTTCCTGGGCGGCGCCACCTTCTTCTTCGGGCCCATCATCGGCGGCGTCCTGCTGGTGCTGGCTTTCGTGTTGCTGTCCGAGTACACGAAGGCCTGGCTGCTGTACCTCGGGCTGGTGTTCCTGTTCATGGTGATGTACGCGCCGGGAGGCATCGCCAGCCTGATCATGATGAACCTGCGCGTGGCCTCCTTCGGCCGGCTGCGCGAGCTGTGGGTGAGCTACCTGGCGCTGGCCGTCACGGGCCTCGTCGTGCTGCTCGGGGCCGCGGCCATGATCGAGATGGTCTACCACATGCAGCTGAATTCGGCGCTCGGCCCGCAGGTGAAGTTCCTCGGGGCGACGCTCGACACGGGCGGCGTGAACAGCTGGTTCGGCTCGGTCTTCGTCGTGCTCACCGGCATCCTGCTGTTCGAAGTGGCCCGCCGCCACTTCGTGCGCCAGTGGGGCGAGATCCAGGAGTTCATCGAAAAAGAGATCAAGCGGAGGGAAGCGCTGTGACGTTTGCGCTCGAACTGAAGGACCTGCGCAAGAGCTTCGGCAAGACCGAGATCATCCGCGGCTGCAACCTGGCCGTGGCGCAGGGCGAACGCATCGCGGTGATCGGCCCCAACGGCGCCGGCAAGTCGACGCTCTTCAACCTGATCTCCGGCCGCTTCGAGCCGACCAGCGGCGAGGTGCACCTGAACGGCATCCGTATCGACGGCCGCAAGCCCTACGAGATCAACCGGCTGGGCCTGTCGCGCAGCTTCCAGATCACCAACATCTTCCCGCGCCTGTCGGTGTTCGAGAACCTGCGCTGCGGCGTGCTGTGGAGCCTGGGCTACAAGTACACGTTCCTGAAGTTCCTCGCGGACCTGGAGGACGCCAACGACCGCGCCGAGCGCCTGCTCGAGCAGATCCGCCTGGACAAGAAGCGCGACGTTCTGGCGATGAACCTCACCTATGCCGAGCAGCGGGCGCTGGAGGTCGGCATCACCATCGCCGGCGGCGCCAACGTGATCCTGCTGGACGAACCCACGGCCGGCATGAGCAAGAGCGAAACGAGGCGTTTCATCGAGCTCATCAAGGAAGTGACCGTGGGCAAGACGCTGCTGACCGTGGAACACGACATGGGCGTGGTGTTCGGCCTGGCCGACAAGATCGCGGTGGTGGTCTACGGCGAGATCATCGCCTTCGACACGCCCGAGAAGGTGCGCGCCAACCAGAAGGTGCAGGAAGCCTACCTGGGCTCCCACATCGCGGACGCACAGGCGGGGGCGCACTGATGCTCAAGGTCGAGAACCTCCACGCCTTCTACGGCAAGAGCCACGTGCTGCACGGCGTGCACTTCGACGTGCGAGAAGGCGAGATCGTCGCGCTGCTGGGCCGCAACGGCTCGGGACGCTCCACCACCGCCAAGGCCATCATGGGCATGGTCGATTGCACGGGCGCGATCGACTGGAAGGGCCAGCCGACCATGGGCCGCAAGCCCTACGAGATCGCGCACCTGGGCATCGGCTACGTGCCCGAGAACCGCGACATCTTCCCGAAGCTCACGGTGCACCAGAACCTGATGCTCGGCCAGAAGAGCGCGAAGCAGCAGGGCCGCTGGAGCTTCGAGGACATGTACGAGATGTTCCCGCGGCTGCGGGAGCGCCAGCACACGGAGGCCGGCGTGCTCTCCGGCGGCGAGCAGCAGATGCTCACGCTCTGCCGTACGCTCATGGGTGACCCCGACCTGATCATCATCGACGAGCCGACCGAGGGCCTGGCGCCCAAGATTGTCGAGCTGGTGGCCGAGTACCTGAAGAAACTCAAGGAACGCGGCATTTCCGTGCTGCTCATCGAGCAGAAACTCACGATCGCCATGGCGATCTCCGACCGGGCCCTCGTCATGGGCCACGGCAGCATCGTGTTCCAGGGCACGCCCGAGTCGCTGCGTGCGGATGCCTATATCCGCAAAGAGTGGCTCGAAGTCTGACGACGCCCCGATTAGAGGTTTGTCCCTGTCGTGACAAAGCGCCCTTAGCGGCGCAACATCTCCCCTCTAGAATCAAAAATAGAACGACCGTCCTATTTCATTCACCCCTCCGCGAGGAAACCCGGTATGACCGCTGAATACAAGGTGCACGGCGACGTGGCCGTGATCACGATGAACAACCCGCCCGTCAACGGCCTGGGCCACGCCACGCGGCTGGGCATCGCCGAAGGCGTCGACAAGGCCAACGCCGACCCGGCGGTGAAGGCGATCGTCATCACCGGCGCCGGCAAGGCCTTCTCCGGCGGCGCCGACATCAAGGAGTTCGGCTCGCCCAAGGCACTGGCCGAACCGAACCTGCTGTCGGTCATCTCGACGGTGGAGAACTCGGCCAAGCCGGTCGTCGCGGCCGTGCACTCGGTCGCGATGGGCGGCGGCCTCGAGCTCGCGCTCGGCTGCCATTACCGCATCGCCGCGCCCGGCACGAATGTGGCGCTGCCCGAAGTGAAGCTGGGCCTCATCCCCGGCGCCGGCGGCACGGTGCGCCTGCCGCGCGCGCTGGGTGTCGAAGTCGCGCTGAACATGATCGTGAGCGGCGAGCCGGTCAAGAGCGAGATGCTGGCGCAACTGCCCGGCCAGAAGCTGTTCGACAAGATGGCGTCGTCGCCCGAATCGCTGGCCGAAGAAGCGCTGGCCTACGCGCGTTCCGTCGCCGATGCACGCCCGCTGCCGCGCGTGCGCGACCTGCCGGCCAAGCACCCGCTGGGCGATGCGTACTTCCAGTTCGCGCGCAACATGGTCAAGGGCATGGCCAAGAACCTGCCGGCGCCCGCCAAGTGCGTGGACACGGTGGAGAACGCCACCAAGATGAAGTTCGACGACGCCCTCGCGCAGGAGCGTGTCGAGTTCATGGCGCTGATGCTCACGCCGGAATCGCGCGCGCTGCGCCACCTGTTCATGGCCGAGCGCGCCGCTTCCAAGATTCCCGATGTGCCGGAAGACACGCCCAAGCGCGACATCAAGAAGGTCGGCGTGATCGGCGCCGGCACCATGGGCGGCGGCATCACCATGAACTTCCTGAGCGCCGGCATCCCCGTGACCATGCTGGAGACCAAGCAGGAGGCGCTGGACCGTGGCGTCGCCACCATTCGCAAGAACTACGAGGCGCAGGTCAAGAAGGGCAAGCTCAAGCAGGACAAGTACGAGCAGCGCATGGGCCTGCTGAAGACCACGCTGGCCTACGACGACCTGAAGGATGCCGACCTGATCATCGAGGCGGTGTTCGAGGAGATGGGCGTCAAGCAGAAGGTGTTCGAGCAGCTCGACGCCGTCGCCAAGCCGGGCGCGATCCTGGCCTCCAACACCTCGACGCTGGACGTGAACAAGATCGCCTCGTTCACCAAGCGCCCGCAGGACGTGGTCGGCATGCACTTCTTCAGCCCGGCCAACGTGATGAAGCTGCTGGAAGTGGTGCGCGGCGACAAGACCGCCAAGGACGTGCTGGCCACCGTGATGGCCATCGCCAAGGCGATCAAGAAGACCGCCGTCGTCTCGGGCGTGTGCGACGGCTTCATCGGCAACCGCATGATCGAGCAGTACAGCCGCCAGGCCGGCTTCCTGCTGGACGAGGGCGCCACGCCGCAGCAGGTGGACAAGGCCATCGAGAAGTTCGGCTTCGCGATGGGCCCGTTCCGCATGGGCGACCTCGCGGGCAACGACATCGGCTGGGCCATCCGCAAGCGCCGCGCCACCGAGCGCGCCGACATGAAATACAGCAAGACCGCCGACAAGCTGTGCGAGCTGGGCCGCTTCGGCCAGAAGACCGGCGCCGGCTGGTACGACTACCAGGAAGGCAAGCGCGACGCGATTCCCTCCAAGCTGGTCGAGGAAATGATCGCGGCGCACCGCAAGGAGCTGGGCATCACCCCGCGCAAGATCAGCGACGAGGAGATCGTGCAGCGCCTGGTGTTCGCGCTGGTGAACGAAGGCTCGCACATCCTCGAGGACAAGATCGCCGCCCGCGCGAGCGACATCGACATGGTCTACATCACCGGCTACGGCTTCCCGTTCCACCGCGGCGGCCCGATGCTCTACGCCGACCAGGTGGGCCTGTACAACGTGGCCCAGGCCATGAAGCGCTTCCAGAAGAACCCCAACGACGACGCGAAGTTCTGGGAACCCGCGCCGCTGCTCGCCCGCCTCGCGGCCGAAGGCAAGACCTTTAACTGATTCGAACACGGAGCATCACATGACCAAAGCCGTCATCGTTTCCACCGCCCGCACGCCGCTCACCAAGAGCTGGAAGGGCGCCTTCAACATGACGCACGGCGCCACCCTGGGCGGCCATGCGGTCAAGCACGCGGTGCAGCGTGCCGGCATCGACGCCGCCGAAGTCGAGGACGTCCTCATGGGCTGCGCCAACCCCGAGGGCGCGACGGGCGCCAACATCGCGCGCCAGGTCGCGCTGATGGCCGACATGCCGATCACCGTGTCCGGCGTTACCGTCAACCGCTTCTGCTCCTCGGGCCTGCAGACCATCGCGATGGCCTCGCAGCGCGTGATCGCGGGCGAGGGCGACGTGTACGTGGCCGGCGGCGTGGAGAGCATCTCGTGCGTGCAGCAGGAGATGAACCAGCACATGCTGTCCGACCCGTCGCTGGTCGCGAAGAAGCCCGAGATCTACTGGAGCATGCTGCAGACGGCCGAGCAGGTCGCCAAGCGCTACAACATCAGCAAGGACGCGCAGGACGAGTACGGCGCCGCCAGCCAGCAGAAGGCCTGCGCGGCGCAGGAAGCCGGCAAGTTCAAGGACGAGATCGTGCCGATCACGGTGAAGGCCGGCGTCGCCGACGCGGTGATGGGCCTGATCACCAAGGAAGTGACCGCGTCGCAGGACGAGGGCCTGCGCCCGGGCACGACCAAGGAAGGCATCAGCGGCATCCGTTCGGCGATGCCCGGCGGCGTCATCACCGCGGGCAATGCCAGCCAGTTCTCCGACGGCGCGGGCGCCTGCGTCGTGGTCAGCGAAGACTACGCGAGCCGCAAGAACCTCAAGCCGCTGGGCCGTTTCCTCGGCTTCGCGGTGGCGGGCTGCGAGCCCGACGAGATGGGCATCGGCCCGGTCTTCGCCGTGCCCAAGGTGCTCAAGCGCCTGGGCCTGAAGGTGAGCGACATCGACCTGTGGGAGCTGAACGAAGCCTTCGCGGTGCAGGTGCTGTACTGCCGTGACAAGCTGGGCATCCCGGCCGACCGCCTGAACGTGAACGGCGGCGCGATCGCGGTGGGCCACCCGTACGGCGTGTCGGGCCAGCGCCTGACGGGCCACGCGCTGATCGAAGGCAAGCGCCGCGGGGCGAAGAAGGTGGTCGTCACGATGTGCATCGGCGGCGGCATGGGGGCGGCGGGGGTGTTCGAGGTTCTGTAAATGAACCTTCGAAACACGCTTTCCTTCCTCCTCTACGACTGGCTGCACGCCGACCGGCTGGCGTCGCGCGAACGGTTCTCGGACCATTCGCGCGAAACCTTCGACGCCGTGTTCGACACCTGCGAGCGCGTGGCGCGTGAGCGCTTCGCGCCGTTCAACCGCCTGGTGGACACCGAAGAGCCGCGCTTCGACGGCGAGAAGGTGATCCTGCCGCGCGCCTCGCACGAGGCGTGGAACGCCTACGTGGGCACCGGCATGCTGTCGGCGGCGCAGGACTACGACATCGGCGGCATGCAGCTGCCGTACGCGATCGAGGCGCCGGCCAACGCGATCTTCACGATCGCATCGGCCTCCATCGCGGGCGGCATGCTCACCACGGGCAATGCCAACCTGCTGATGGCGCACGGCACCGAGGCGCAGAAGCAGGTCTTCGCGCTGAACGAATTCAGCGGCCGCTGGTCCGGGACGATGGCGCTGTCGGAGCCGCAAGCCGGCTCGTCGCTGTCCGACGTCGCGACGCGCGCGGTTCCGGACGGCAGCGATTTCGAAAGCGACCCGCTCGGTGCGCGCTACCGCCTCAAGGGCAACAAGATGTGGATCTCGGCGGCCGAGCACGAGCTCACCGAGAACATCATCCACCTGGCGCTGGCGAAGATTCCCGGCCCGGACGGCAAGCTCGTGCCCGGCACCAAGGGCATCTCGCTCTTCATCGTCCCCAAGAAATTGGTGGATGCGCAGGGCCAGCTCACGGGCGAGCGCAACGACGTCGCGCTGGCGGGCCTGAACCACAAGCTCGGCTGGCGCGGCACGACCAACACGCTGCTCAATTTCGGCGAAGGCAAGTACCCGGTTCGCGGCCAGGCGGGCGCCATCGGCTACCTCGTGGGCAAGCCGGGCGAAGGCCTGCGCTGCATGTTCCACATGATGAACGAGGCGCGCATCGCGATCGGCATGGGCGCGACGGCGCTGGGCCTCGCGGGCTACTACGCATCGCTCGAGTACGCGAAGCAGCGGCCGCAAGGCCGGCCGGTGGGCCCCGAAGGCAAGGACCCGGCCCAGCCGCAGGTGCGCATCATCGAGCACGCCGACGTCAAGCGCATGCTGCTCACGCAGAAGTCGTATTGCGAAGGCGCGCTGGCGCTGATGCTGTTCTGCGCGCGCCTGATCGACGAGCAGCACACCGGCACGCCGGAGGCCGCGGAAGAAGCGCGCCTGCTGCTCGAGGTGCTGACGCCCATCGCCAAGAGCTGGCCTTCGGAGAACTGCCTGGAGGCGAATTCGCTCGCGATCCAGGTGCACGGCGGCTACGGCTACACGCGCGACTTCCCGGTGGAGCAGTACTGGCGCGACCAGCGCCTGAACATGATCCACGAGGGCACGCACGGCATCCAGGCCGCGGACCTGCTGGGCCGCAAGGTGGTGATGGAAGGCGGCAAGGGCCTGCAGCTGCTGGCGCAGCGCATCAACGCGACCATCGAACGCGCCATGCAGCGCAGCGACCTCGCGGAGTTCGCCAACGCGCTGGCCAAGGCGCTGCAGCAGGTGGGGGCCGCGACCAAGTCCGCGTGGGCCACGGCGAACCCCGCCGAGGCGCTCGCCAATGCGGTGCCGTACATGCAGGCCTTCGGCCACATGGTGCTGGCGTGGACCTGGCTCGACGTCGTGCTGGCGATTCCCGACGATGCGAAGGATGCCGCCCACACGGGCCGGCGCGCCGCGGCCCAGTACTTCTTCCGCTACGAGCTGCCGAAGCTCGACGCCTGGCTGAAGGTGGTTGCCACGCGCGACCCCACCTGCGCGCAGGTGCCGGAGGAAGCGTTCTGATGGCGACGCCACGCGCGCGGGCCTGGGTCGAGCGCCTGGCCTGGATCGCGATCTACGGCGGTATCTTCGCCATCATCCTGGGCGTTATCTCCGGCGAGGTCCACGTCATCGCCGGCTGGTCGCTCGGCGTGCTCGGCGGCATGGCGGTGGCCGCCGGCGTCGTGCTCATCGTCGTGCGTTCGCGCATGGCCGAAACCGCCGCACCCGGCGCACAATCGAATTCCCCCGAAGGAAAGCCATGACCGTCCGCACCACCTCCCAGCTCTTCGACCTGACAGGGCGCACGGCGCTCGTCACCGGCGGCTCGCGCGGGCTGGGCCTGCAGATCGCGCACGCGCTGGGAGAAGCCGGCGCGAAGGTGATGCTGAGCGCGCGCAAGGAAGGCGAGCTCGAGGAAGCGGTGGCCGAGCTGCAAGCCGCCGGCATCGACGCGCGCTGGAGCGCCGCCGACTGTGCCAAGGAAGAAGACATCCGCGGCCTGGCCGAGCACACGCTCGAGCGCATGGGCGACGTCGACATCCTCGTCAACAACGCCGGCGCCGCCTGGGGCTCGCCCGCCGAGGACCATCCGGTCGAAGCGTGGGACAAGGTGATGAACCTGAACGTGCGCGGCTATTTCATCCTGTCGCAGCACCTGGCGAAGAAGTCGATGATCCCGCGCAGGAAGGGCCGCATCATCAACGTCGCTTCGATCGCGGGCCTGGGCGGCAACCCGCCCGACCTGCCCACGCTGGCCTACAACACCTCCAAGGGCGCGGTGATCACGTTCACACAGGCGCTGGCATGCGAGTGGGGCAAGTACGGAATCAACGTCAACGCCATCTGCCCGGGCTTCTTCCCCAGCAAGATGACGCAAGGCACGCTCGACCGCATCGGCGAGGACAAGCTGGCGGAGAACGCGCCGCTGCGCCGCCTGGGCGACGACGAGGACCTGAAGGGCATCACGCTGCTGTACGCGTCGGATGCCGGCAAGCACATCACCGGCCAGTGGCTGGCGGTCGACGGCGGCGTCAGCGTGGTGACGGGAGGCTGAGCATGAATTTCGGCGTCAAGATCCCCTTCGTCGAACTCCTGGGCTTCTCGCTGGAGAAGTTCGAGGGCGGCAATTCCGAGATCGCCTACGAGGCCAGGCCTGAGCACCTCAATTCCTTCGGCGTGACGCACGGCGGCGCGTGCATGACCCTGCTGGACGTGACGATGGCCGCGGCCGCGCGCAGCGCGCAGCCCGAGATGGGCGTGGTCACCATCGAGATGAAGACCACCTTCATGCAGCCGGCGCGCGGCAAGCTCACCGGCAGGGGGCACCTGATGCACCGCACGGCCACGATGGCTTTCACCGAAGCCACCATCTTCGACGCCGACGGCAAGCCTTGCGCCCATTCCACGGGCACCTTCAAGTACGTCCCGCGCCTGCCCACGGGCGCCAAGAGCGTCAACCCGCTGAACACCATCTCGACCGATTGAGGCTCGCCATGCCGCAGAACAAGCAGATCCTCCTGGACAACCGCCCGCAGGGCGAAGCCACCGCATCCAACTTCAAGCTGGTGACCGGCGATACGCCCGCGCTGCAGGACGGGCAGGTGCTGGTGCGCCACCACTACCTGAGCCTGGACCCGTACATGCGCGGCCGCATGAACGACGCCAAGAGCTACGCGCAGCCGCAGCCGCTGGGGCAGGTGATGCAGGGCGGCACCGTGGGTGAAGTGGTCGAGAGCAAGTCGCCGAAGTACAAGGCCGGCGACAAGGTGGTCGGCATGGGCGGCTGGCAGGAGTACAGCGTCGTCAGCGCCGAGCAACCCGGCGCCCTGCGCAAGGTCGACACCACGCACGTGCCGATCTCGCACTACCTCGGCGCGGTCGGCATGCCCGGGGTGACGGCGTGGTATGGCCTGGTGAAGATCATCGACGCCAAGGCCGGGCAGACCGTGGCAGTGAGCGCGGCGACCGGCGCGGTCGGCAGCGCCTTCGGCGCGCTCGCCAAGGCGCGCGGCCTGCGCGTCGTCGGCATCGCCGGCGGCGCCGACAAGTGCAACTACGCGGTGAAGGAGATCGGCTTCGACGCCTGCATCGACTACCGCGAGCACAAGGACGCGGGCTCGCTCTCGAAGGCGCTGAAGGAAGCGGCGCCCGACGGCATCTCCGGGTACTTCGAGAACGTCGGCGGCATGGTGATGGACGCCGTGATGACGCGCATGAACGCCTTCAGCCGCATCGCGCTGTGCGGGATGATCGCGGGCTACGACGGCAAGCCGGTTCCCATGTCGTTCCCGCAGCTGCTCCTGACCAACCGCATGCGCCTCGAAGGTTTCATCGTCAGCGAGCACATGGAGGTGTGGCCCGATGCGCTGTCGGAGCTGGGCCAGCTGGTGGGCAGCGGCAAGTTCCGCCCGCGCGAGTCGGTGGCGCAGGGCATCGAGTCGGCGCCCGAGGCCTTCCTGGGCCTGCTCAAGGGCAAGAATTTCGGCAAGCAGCTCGTCAAGCTGACCTGAGGAAGCGCCCATGCATGCGACGCACGAGGTCCTCAACCAGCCTGTGCCGCTCGCGGGCTATAACCTGTTCGCGGGCAACCGCGCGCTGCACGACGCGCTGAAGTTCAACGCCCCCGCGCTGGACACGACGCCGCTCGCCGAACTCGGCGCGCTGGCGGGCAGCGAGGAATTCCAGGCCCATGCGCGGCTGGCCAACGTGCATACGCCGCAGCTGCGCACGCACGACCGCTACGGGCACCGGCTCGACGAGGTCGAGTTCCACCCCAGCTACCACGCGCTCATGGGCGCGGCCGTCGCCGCCGGCCTGCACGGCACGCCGTGGGCGGGCGGCAGTGCTTCGCCGCACGTCTTGCGGGCAGCCGGCTTCATGCAGTTCACGGAGCTCGAGCCCTCGGTGCTGTGCCCCATTTCAATGACCTATGCGGTCACGCCGGCCCTGCGCGGCAACGCGAAGGTGCATGCCGACTGGGCGCCCAAGCTCACGAGCCGTGGCTACGACCCCAAGCTCAGGCCTTGGCGCGACAAGCCCGGCGTGACCATGGGCATGGGTATGACGGAGAAGCAGGGCGGCTCCGACGTGCGCGCGAACACGACGCAAGCCGCACCGGATGGCGAGGATGGCTGGGGCCGGCGCTTCCGCCTCACGGGCCACAAGTGGTTCTTCTCGGCGCCCATGTGCGACGCCTTCCTCGTGCTCGCGCAGGCGCCGCAAGGTCTGTCGTGCTTCTTCCTGCCGCGCGTGCTGCCCGACGGCAGCGTGAACGCCATCCGCATCCAGCGGCTGAAGGACAAACTGGGCAACAAGGCCAACGCCAGCTCCGAAGTGGAGTTCGACGAAGCCTTTGCCTGGCTGGTGGGCGACGAAGGGCGCGGCGTGCCGCAGATCCTCGAAATGGGCACGATGACGCGACTGGACTGCGCGCTCGGCACCAGCGGCTTGATGCGGCAAGCCTTGTCGATCGCCCTGGACCACACGGCGCAACGCTCGGCCTTCGGCAAGAAGCTGATCGAACAGCCCCTGATGCGCAATGTGCTGGCGGACCTGGCGCTGGAAAGCGAAGCCGCCACCGCGCTCGCCATCCGACTCGCGCGCGCCTTCGACAAACCCGCCGATGCGCACGAGGCCGCGATGGCGCGCCTGCTCACGCCCATCGCGAAGTTCTGGATCTGCAAGCGCGGCAGCGCCTTCGCGCAGGAAGCGATGGAGTGCCTGGGCGGCAACGGCTACGTGGAGGAGGGCGGCCAGGGCACCATGGCGCGGATCTACCGCGAGATGCCGCTCAACTCGATCTGGGAAGGCGCCGGCAACATCATGGCGCTGGACCTGCTGCGCGCGCTGCGCAAGGGCGATGCCGCGGCCGCGCTCGCGCAGGAGCTCGCGCCGGCTCGCGGTGCGCACACCGCGCTCGACCGCATGGTGCAGTCGCTGCCCACGCGCGTGGAGGAGCTGGCCACCGAAACCCAGGCGAGGCGCCTCGCGCAGGACGTGGCGCTCACCGTGCAGGCGGCGATGCTGGCGCAGGCGGCGCCTGCGGCGGTGTTCGCGGCCTTCTGCGATTCGCGCCTGGGCGGCGACTGGGGGCAGGCCTTCGGCACGCTGCCGGCTTCCGCCGACTTCGATACGATCATCGCGCGCGCCCTGCCGCGCTGAAGGACACGAGATGCCCGAACTGATCCTGCACCACTACCCCATGTCGCCGTTCGCGGAGAAGATTCGCACGGCGCTGGGTTTCAAGAAGCTCGCGTGGCACTCGGTGCACATCCCGAACATCCTGCCGAAGCCCGACGTGGTGGCGCTGACCGGCGGCTACCGCCGCACGCCGGTGCTGCAGGTCGGCGCCGACATCTATTGCGACACCACGCTGATCTGCGACGTGCTCGAGCACATCCAGCCCGAGCCCACGTTCTACCCGGCGCACCTCAAGGGCGTGGCGCGCGTCTTCGCCCAGTGGGCCGACACCACGCTGTTCTGGTCGTCGATGACGTACAGCTTCCAGCCGAAGGCACAGGCCGACCTCTTCAAGGGCCTGCCGCCGGAAGCCGGCAAGGCCTTCATGGAAGATCGCAAGGCGATGCACGCCAACATGGTCCGCCTGCGCACGGGCGACGCGACGTCGGCCTACCGCTCCTACCTGCGCCGCATCGCGCACATGGCCGAGGAGCACGATTACCTCTTCGGCCTGGAGCCGTGCATCGCCGACCTGGCGACCTACCACCCGCTGTGGTTCACGCGCCGGCAGGCCGCCAGCCTGGCCGGGATCCTCGCGACCACGCCCGCCGTGCTGGAGTGGATGGACCGCATCGAGGCGATCGGCCATGGGGCGATGGAGAAATTCGACTCGGCCAGCGCCATCGAAGTGGCCAAGCGCGCCGACCCGCTGCCGGCCGCCCAGAAGATGCTGGTCGACAGCGCCTTCCAGGACGACCACGGCATCCCGCTCGGCACTCGCGTGACGATCACGCCCGAAACGTTCGGCACCGAGCCGACCGAGGGCACGCTGCTGGCCGCGACGCGCACGCACTACACGCTGGAGCGCGAGGACCCGCGCGCCGGCGTCGTGCACGTGCACTTCCCGCGCATCGGCTACGTGCTGCGCAAGGTCGAAGCCGCCTGACGCTTCGATGGCCGCGCTCGGCTACTGCGTGTTCGACACCGCCATCGGCGCGTGCGGCATCGCGTGGGGCGAAGGCGCGATCGTCACCTGCCAGTTGCCGGAACGTGACCGTGAAGGCACGGCGCGGCGCATGCTGCGGCGGCATCCTGATGTGCCCCAGGCCGAGCCGCCCGAGTGGGTGGCGCGCGTGGTCGCGCGGGTCCAGGCCTTGCTGGCCGGCGCGAAGGACGACCTCGCGGACGTGCCGCTGGACATGCAGGGCGAGCCCGATTTCAACCGGCGCGTGTACGAGGTGGCCCGCGCCATCGCCCCGGGCCGCACGCTCACGTACGGCGAAGTGGCGCAGCGCATCGGCGAGCCCGGCTCCGCACGCGCGGTCGGCCAGGCGCTGGGCCACAACCCCTTCGCACCCATCGTGCCGTGCCACCGCGTGCTCGGTGCGGGCAACACGGGCGTGGGCTTCTCGGCGACGGGCGGCGTCGACACCAAGCTGAAGATGCTGGAGATCGAGCGTGCGCAGCTCGGCGCGCACCCCGGCCTGTTCGACTAGCCCAGGTTCTTGCGGAATTGCGCCCACTGCGCGGCGGCCGCGGCCTTCGCGCGCTGCACGGCCTGCCAACCGGGCGAGCCCTTCACCTCGGCGATCACGCGGTCCTTCCAGCCTTTCCAGCGCGGGTACCAGCGTGCGAACCACGCCAGCTGCATCAGCGTCGGCTGCGTCAGTGCGAACAGGCGCGCGACGAGGGCCGTTCCCGCGATCTTGGCTGCCACCAGCACGGCCAGGCCCCAGCCGCCGTGGCCCTGCGCGATGAACCACAGCGCGGCGAGCTTGATGGGCACGAGGAGCAGTGCGGGCGCGAAGAAGGCCGCCAGCGCCGCGTAGGGCGGCAGCGCGCGGATGCGCCGCTCGAGCCACGCGAAGAAGGGCAGCCGGCCCAGGCGCGCGAGCAGCGCGGCCAGCGGCTCCCATCCCCACTCCTCGAACAGGAGCAGCAGGGCGAAGACCGCGACGAAGAACCGGCGGACCAGCGAACGCATCCGCCCCAGTCTAGCCGCAGGCGAGGCTCAGGGCCTGCAGCGTTCGGCCGTTCCTCGCGTCGTAAACGACGAGGTTGACCTGGCGCGCGTGGCCCTTGTCCGGCGGTATCGCGAGCAACGTTAGCTGGGCCGGCCCGCGGCGGTCGCCGGCGGGCACGTACTGCCGCACGACGAAATCGTGGCGGAGGTACTCGCCGGCGTTTTCGCCGGCCTTCACCTTGCTCGCGTGCCCGTGTTCGGTCACGGTCCAGTAGGCGCCCCATGCGCCGACGCCGTCCGCCGGCACGACGGCAGCCGCGAATGCGTTGGGAGTGGTCTGCTGCAGGTCGATCGATGCCCGGGCGGGCTCCGCGACGGTGAAGACGCGATCGCTGCGCCAGTCCTGGCCGTTTCGCACGACCTGCGGCGTGTAGATGTTGGGAAGGCCGTTCCACGAGGCGACCTGCCTCTGGCGTTGCGTGTGCGCCGGGTTCGCGAAGCGGTCGACCCAGCCGATGTAGTCCCAGTAGCCGACGTGAAAGGCCTGGGCCACGACGCGGCCGCGGGCCGCATCATCCTTCAGTGTGGAAATCCAGCGATCGGCCGGCGGGCAGGAACTGCAGCCCTCGGAGGTGTAGAGCTCGATGACGGGGGTCAGCGCTGCCGCGGACTGGGCGCGGCAAGCGGCGGGGGCATCCGCGGCGATCGCGCTAGCGCCGGCAAGGGCGCAGGCGCCCGCCAGCGCGGCTCGCAAGTCGGTCATCAGGCGCTCCTTCCGGCTGGACATGCCGGTCAGTCGCGCCAGGGCGGCAAGGCTTACAGCCGCACGCGATCCCGCGGCGGCACGTCATCCAGAGGCAGCGTCGCGTCGGCGCGCGCGACCGGCGCGCGCGCATCCAGCGCGTCCAGCCGCGCGGCCATCATCTGGTGCATGCGCTCGACCTGCGCGCGCAGCTCCTGGTGGCTTTGCAGCATGCGCTTCTCGAACTCGGTGGCCATCACCGTCTCGCGCGTGCGGGTCTCGCGCAGGTGGCTGTCCAGGTGCTGGCGCAGGTCGGTGAAGCGCGAGGCCTCGGCCTTCTCGGCCAGCTCGCGCTGCGCATGCAAAGCGCGCGTGTGGCGGCGATGGTCGAGCAGGTAGCGCGATTCCTGGATGGCGCTGCTGACCAGGAACACGGTGAGCACGATGGCCATGATCACCAGCATGGTCACGCCCACGGGGACGGTTGCGGTGAAGAGCCCGAAGCTGAGCGGTTCCGCCCGGGTGAACTCGGCCCAGTTGAGCGATGCGATGGCCAGGGTGACCAGCACCGCCACCACGATGAATACGATACGTCCGCGCATGGGGTTGCCTCCTGAGGGTAGCCGTTCCATTCTTGAAACGCGGCCGTTGCGCGCCTGTCAGCGGGGGCCGCTTCCGCCTGTGCGGCCTGTGGCAAACTCGCGCCTCCCCGCGGGGGCGGGACCGGCAGTAACACAGCAAGACATGCAGAAAATCATCCGGCAGATCGCCGCCGAACTGCGCGTGGCGGAGGCGCAGGTCCGCGCCGCCGTGGACCTCCTGGACGGCGGCGCCACCGTGCCTTTCATTGCCCGCTACCGCAAGGAAGCCACGAACGGCCTGGACGACGCGCAGCTGCGCGAACTGGAAACGCGCCTGGCCTACCTGCGCGAACTGGAGGACCGGCGTGAAGCCGTCCTCAAGAGCATCGAGGAGCAGGGCAAGCTGACGCCGCAGCTGCGCGCCGCGATTGAAGCCGCGCCGACCAAGCAGGAGCTCGAGGACCTGTACCTGCCGTACAAGCCCAGGCGGCGCACCAAGGGGCAGATGGCACGCGATGCCGGGCTGGAGCCGCTGGCGGACAAGCTGTTCGCCGATCCGCGCCTCGATCCCGCGCAGGAAGCGGCGACGTTCGTCAAGGCGGAGAAGGGCGAAGGCGGCGAGGACTTCACGACTGTGGCCGCCGTGCTCGACGGCGTGCGCGACATCCTCTCCGAACGCTGGGCCGAGGAGCCGCAGCTGGTGCAATCCCTGCGCGAATGGCTCTGGGCCGAAGGCCTGTTCAAGTCGAAGCTCGCGCCGGGCAAGGACGAGAACCATCCCGACGTCGCCAAGTTCCGCGATTACTTCGACTACGACGAGCCGGTGGGGCGCGTGCCTTCGCACCGCGCGCTGGCCGTGTTCCGCGGCCGCCAGCTGGAGATCCTGGACGCCAAGCTCACGCTGCCGGTCGAACCCGAGCCCGGCAAGCCGTCGATCGCCGAAGGTCGCATCGCGCAGCACCTGAAGTGGTCGCACCAGGGCCGGCCCGCCGACGACCTGCTGCGCAAATGCGTGGCGTGGACCTGGCGCGTGAAGCTGTCGCTGTCGACCGAGCGCGACCTGTTCACGCGGCTGCGGGAAGACGCCGAGAAGGTGGCGATCAAGGTCTTTGCCGACAACCTGCGCGACCTGCTGCTGGCCGCGCCGGCGGGCCCGCGCGTGGTGATGGGCCTGGACCCCGGCATCCGCACCGGCGTGAAGGTGGCGGTCGTCGATGCAACCGGCAAGCTCGTCGACACCGCGACCGTGTTCCCGCACGAACCGCGCCGCGACTGGGAAGGCTCCCTGCACCAGCTGGGCCTGCTGTGCCGCAAGCACCAGGTGTCGCTCATCGCCATCGGCAACGGCACCGCGAGCCGCGAAACCGACAAGCTCGCCGCCGACCTGATGAAACGCCTGGCCGATGATCTCCCGAACTTGCAACGCATCGTCGTCAGTGAATCCGGCGCGTCGGTCTACTCGGCCAGCGAATTCGCGTCGCAGGAGATGCCGGACGTGGACGTGAGCCTGCGCGGCGCCGCGAGCATCGCGCGCCGCCTGCAGGACCCGCTGGCCGAGCTGGTCAAGATCGACCCGAAGTCCATCGGCGTGGGCCAGTACCAGCACGACGTGAACCAGAGCGAACTGGCGCGCACGCTGGATGCCGTCGTCGAGGATTGCGTGAACTCGGTCGGCGTGGACCTGAACACGGCCAGCGTGCCGCTGCTGTCCCGCGTGTCGGGTCTTTCAGCTAGCGTTGCCAAGGCCGTGGTGCGCTGGCGCGAGTCCAACGGCGCCTTCCGCAACCGCAAGCAGCTGCTGGACGTCGGCGGCCTGGGCGCCAAGACCTTCGAGCAGAGCGCCGGCTTCCTGCGCATCCGCGGCGGCGACAACCCGCTGGACATGACGGGCGTGCACCCCGAGACCTACCCGGTGGTCGAGAAGATGCTGGCCATGGCGGGCAAGCCCGTGCAAGAGCTCATGGGCCGCGCCGAGATGCTCAAGCCACTCAAGCCCGAGCTCTTCGCCAACGAGAAGTTCGGCGTGATCACGGTCAAGGACATCCTCACCGAGCTCGAGAAGCCCGGCCGCGACCCGCGCCCGGATTTCAAGGTGGCGCGCTTCAACGACGGCGTCGAGGACATCGCCGACCTGCGCGAAGGCATGGTGCTCGAAGGCACGGTGAGCAACGTCGCGGCCTTCGGCGCGTTCGTCGACATCGGCGTGCACCAGGACGGCCTGGTGCACGTGAGCCACCTGGCCAACCGCTTCGTCAACGACGCCCGCGAGGTGGTGAAAACCGGCGACATCGTGAAGGTGAAGGTGCTGGAGGTGGATGCCGCCCGCAAGCGCATCTCGCTCACCATGAAGCTCGGCGAAACGCAGCGGCGCGACGGTCCGCGCGAGAACCGCTTCGAGGGCGCGGGGCGCGGACAACGGGCCCGGCCAGACGCGCCCGCGACAACGGCGATGGGCAGCGCGTTCGCCAAGCTGCAGGGGCTGCGAAAATAGGCAAATGAAGGCACTTCGCATCTACGCCGGCCCGCGCGCGCGGAGCCACGTGGAGCGCAACGGCCTCAACCCGGGCGACGTCGGCGTCGTCCCCGGCGCGGCGGGCGGCCCCAAGGGCCTGATCCTCGGCCCGCTCGACCGATTCATCTTCGGGGACTGGCTCACGCGGTCGCACCAGCGCGTGGATCTCGTGGGCGCATCCATCGGCGCGTGGCGCATGGCGACCGCCTGCCTGAAGGAGCCGATCTCGGGCTTCAGCCGCCTGGAGCGCGACTACATCGCGCAGGACTACGAGCTGCTGCCCGGCCGCAAGTACCCGCTGCCCTCGCACGTGAGCGAACGGTTCGGCCTGAGCCTGGAGTCGTTCTACGGCGGCCACGTGCTCGACGTGCTGAACAACCCCCGCTACAAGTTGCACATCGTCGCGTCGCGGGGGCGGCACGTGCTGGGGCGCCAGCACAAGGTGGCCACGCCACTGGGCTATGCGGGCGCGTTCCTGTCGAACGCGCTGCATCGCCGCGTGATGGGCGCATGGCTGGAACGGGTGGTGTTCTCCACGTCGTCCCGCCTGCCGTTCGACGCCACCGACTACCGCACGCGCCAGGTGGAGCTGACGGAGCACAACTTCCAGCCCGCGCTGCAGGCGAGCTGCTCGATCCCGTTCGTGCTGGATGCGGTTCATGACATCCCCGATGCGCCGCCCGGCGCCTATTGGGACGGCGGCATCACCGACTACCACCTGCACCTGGACTACGACAGCGGCGGCCACGGGCCGCTGGTGCTGTACCCGCATTTCCAGAAGGCGGTGGTGCCGGGCTGGCTGGACAAGGCCTTCAAGTGGCGCCACGGCGCCACGCATTTCCTGGACAACACCATCGTGCTGGCGCCCGACCGCGAGTGGGTCGCGAAATTGCCGAACGGGAAACTGCCCGACCGCACGGACTTCCCGCGTTACGGCACGGACCTGAAAGCGCGGGTGACGGCGTGGAGCACGGCCGCTTCGGCGGCGGCGCAACTGGCGGATGAATTCCAGCAGTGGCTGGACAAGCCCGATGCCTCGCGCATCGAGGCGCTCTGACTACATCGACGCTTCGAGCATCTCGCGGTACTCCTGCGGCGTCGCGAGGCGCGGGTTGGTCTTGTGGCAGTGGTCCGCGAGGGCGCCCTTGATGATGGCGTCGAACTGGCTGCGCTGCACGCCCATCTCGGCCAAGCCAGCCGGCAGGCCCAGGCGCTTGTTCATGTCCTTGATCGCCTCCGGAATGTCGCCGGCCGACTTCAGGCCCATCGCATGCGCCATGCGTTCCAGGCGCCGGTCCTTCTTCACCGACTCCGCGGCTGCATTGAAGGTGACCACCGCCGGCAGGAACATCGCGTTCAAGGTGCCGTGGTGCAGCCGCGGGTCGACGCCGCCGAGGCTGTGGCTGAGCGAATGCACGCAGCCTAGGCCCTTCTGGAAGGCCATCGCGCCTTGCATCGAGGCGCTCATCAGGTTGAAGCGCGCTTCGCGGTCCTGGCCGTTCTTCGTCGCGCGCTCGATGTTGGCCCAGCCGCGCTCCAGGCCGTCCAGTGCGATGCCGTCGGCGGGCGGGTTGATCGCGGCGGACATGAAGGTCTCCATGCAATGCGCGATGGCGTCCATGCCGGTGGCGGCCGTGAGCTTGGAGGGCAGGCCGAACGTGAGCTCGGGGTCGCAGATGGCGGCCTTCGGCACGATGTTCCAGGAGTGGAAGCCCAGCTTGCGGTGGTCGTCCACGATGATGATGGCCCCGCGCGCGACCTCGCTACCGGTGCCGCTGGTGGTGGGTACGGCGATCAACGGCGCCGCCTTGTCGGTGATCAGGCCCGAGCCGCCTTCGATGGTGGCGTAGCGCGTCAGCGGACCCTCATGCGTCGCCGCGATGGCGACGCCCTTCGCGCAGTCGATGGCCGAACCGCCGCCCACGGCGATGAGGCCATCGCATTGGTTGGCCTTGTAGACCTCCACGGCCGCCAGCACCGCGGCTTCCGTGGGGTTGGACGGCGTCTGGTCATAGACGGCAATGGGGAAGCCGGGCAGGGCGTCGATGGCCTTCTGCAGGACACCCGCCGCCTTCACCCCCGGGTCGGTGACGATGAGCGGGCGTTGGATGCCGATGCGCTCGCATTCCTGCTTGAGCAGCTTCACCGCGCCGAAATCGAGCTGGACCTGGGTGACGTAGTAGATGAAGGCCATGGCCGATACTGTAGCGCGATGCCCGAGACCTTTCTGCCCGAATTTCCCGAGCTGACGCCCGCGATGCGCTCGGTGCTGGAACGCATGCACCGCGCACCCTACCCGCCCGTCTACGAGCTGCCGGCGCGCCAGGCCAAGGCGTCCTACGAGCTGGGCGCCGGCGTGCTGGAGGTGCCCAAGGCCGAGCTGGCGCGCGTCGAGGACTTCACGATCCCCGCGCGCGACGGCTTCGCGATCCCGGCGCGGCTGTACGCGCCCGCGCAGGGGAAGATGCCGCTGCTGGTGTATTTCCACGGGGGTGGCTTCACCATCGGCAGCGTGGCGTCGCACGACATCCTGTGCCGGGAGCTCGCCCGCCTGGCCCCGTGCGCGGTGATCTCGGTGGGCTACCGCCTGGCGCCGGAACACAAGTTCCCGACGGCGTTCGACGATGCGTGGGATGCGCTGCGGTGGATCGCGAAGGGCAGCGCCAGCCATGGCGGTGTGCCTTCGCGCCTGGCCGTGGGTGGCGACAGCGCGGGCGGGACGCTCGCGGCGTACTGCGCGATCGAAGCGCGTGACACCGGTTTACCGCTCGCCCTGCAGCTACTGTTCTATCCGGGCACCGCACCGGACACGTCGGCCCCGTCGCACCGCCGCTTCGCGCGCGGCCTGGTGCTGGAGCAGAAACACATCGACTGGTTCTTCGACCAGTTCATCCCGCGCGAGCTGCGCGGCGACTGGCGTTTCGCACCGCTGAACGCCGACGATGTCGAAGGCGTGGCGCCGGCGTGGTTCGGCCTGGCCGAATGCGACCCGCTGGTCGACGATGGCATCGCCTACGCGGATAAACTGCGCCTCGCGGGCGTGCCGGTGGACATCGAGATCTACCGGGGCGTCACCCACGAATTCATCAAGATGGGCCGTGCCATCCGCGAGGCGCGCCAGGCGCACGCCGATGCGGCGAAGGCCCTCGCCGGAGCATTCCACGCATGAAGAGAAGCGACTTCCGATTCTTCCACCGCCTGCGCGTGCGCTGGGCCGAAGTGGACATGCAGAAGATCGTGTTCAACGCGCACTACCTGATGTACTTCGACACCGCGGTGGCCGACTACTGGCGCGCGCTCGCCTTGCCGTACGAGGAGGCGATGCATTCGCTGGGCGGCGACATCTACGCGAAGAAGGCGACGGTGGAATTCCATGCATCCGCGCGGATGGACGAGCGCCTGGAGGTGGGCGTGAAGTGCTCGAAGATCGGCAACTCCTCGATGGTGTTCACCGGCGCGATCTTCCGCGACAACGACCTGCTGATCACCTGCGAACTGCTCTACGTCTTTGCCGACCCGGCCACGCAGAAGTCGAAACCGGTGCCACAGGCGCTGCGGCAGGTGCTGGAAGGCTACGAGGCGGGCGAGCCCGTGTTCGAGGTGCGGGTCGGCCCGTGGAGCGAATTGCGTGACCCGGCGCGGCGCATCCGCACCGAAGTCTTCGTCGACGAGCAGAAGGTGCCGCTGGAGATGGAGTGGGACGAGGCCGACGACACGGCGCTCCATGCGGTGGCCTTCAACCGCCTCGGCCAGGCGGTGGCGACGGGGCGTTTGCTGCCTGCGGACAAGGGCTCGGCCAAGATCGGCCGCGTTGCCACCCACAAGGTGCTGCGCGGCTCGGGCGTGGGCCGCGCGGTGATGGACGCGCTGATGGGGGCGGCCCGCAAGCGCGGTGACCGCGAGATCGTGCTGCACGCGCAGCGCACGGCGGAGTCGTTCTACCTCGGCCTGGGCTTCGCGCCCCGCGGCGACGAATTCGAGGAAGCGGGCATCCCGCACATCGAGATGGCGCGGCCCCTGGCGAAGTGAAATCCGATCGCGGCACCGTCGTGGCGGCGCTGCTCGCCGCGGCGATCGCCGCGGCGGCATCCCTGGGCGTCACGCACGAGGGGATGTTGCAGGACACGTTCAAGTCGGCCGTCGTCGCCTGCGGTGCCTTGCTGGCCGCGCTCGTGTTCGTGTGGCCACGCAGCGAGGCGCCGCTCATCCTGCGCTGGCATCCGGTGCTGCTCTTGCCGTTGCTGCTGGCCGCCTATGCATTCGCCAGCATGGCTTGGGCACATCCGTGGCTCGCCGGTGTCGAAACAGTCCGCTGGCTGGTGGTGGCGCTGCTCGCGTGCGTCGCGCTGCAAGTCCTTCACGATGAGGCAAGGCGCGCAGTGGTGGCACGGGGAGTGGCGCTGGGCGCGACCGTGGCGTCGCTCTGGGTCGTCCTGCAGTTCTTCTTCGGGCTCGAGCTGTTCCCGCAGGGCGCACGCCCGGCGTCCACCTTCGTCAACCGCAATTTCTTCGCCGAGTTCGCGGTATGTGCATTGCCGTGGTTCGCATGGCTCGTGGTGCGCGAGCGCCGCCGGGGCAATCGAATCCTGATCGCGCTCGCGGCAGGGGTGGTGGTGCTGGCGATTGGCATGACGGGCGCGCGCGCGGCGCTCGTCGCGCTGGGGCTGCTGCTGGCCTCGGCGCTGCTGGCGCGGCCCACGCGGTCGTGGGTCCTCGTCGCGCTGCTGCCCTTCGTCCTGCTCGGCACCGTGCCGACGGGCGATGCGCGCATCGCCGCGGAGCAGCGCGGCGACACCGCCATCGCGCGGGTCTTCACGCGTGGGGCGGCGATCGCGTCGCGGGACGAGGCGACGACTATGCGTCTGGACATGTGGGCTGCGACCGCGCGAACCATCGCGGACCATCCGCTCGCCGGCGTCGGCGCGGGGTCATGGGAGCACGAGGCCGATTACTTTGCGCACAACGAATTCCTGCAGCTCGTGGCGGAGTACGGCATCGTGGGCTGGCTGTTCCTCGCCGCATTGGTGACCTGGCTTGTGCGTGAAGTCCGCACGGTCGATGCATGGCGCGCTGCGCTCCTGGCCAGCCTCGGCGCGCTGTTAGTCGTCAGTGCCGCGGGTTTCCCATGGCACCTGGCCGCGACCGGCGCGATGTTCGCGCTAGGCCTCGGCGGCCTCGCGCTTCCGCGTGGCGAGATATCGCTGTCGCGGCGCTCCAGCATTGCCACGTCCGCGGTGATCGTCGTTGCTCTCGTGCTCGCCGCCTACGCCACGGTCACCGCCGCCCGCGCGGAATCCCGCCTCGCCCGCGCCGCGCGCATCGCCCTCGAGATCGGCGGCACCTCGAACCCGAACGACGTTCGCTGGCTGCCCGCGAAGTCCGAGATGCTGCGGCTGGCCGACGAAGGCATGCGCCTGCATCCGCACGAGCGGCTGATGACGCCCCTGGTGGCCGACGAGCTGGGGCGTTGGGGCGACTGGCCCAACGCGATCCGCATCTGGGAGCATGTGCTGCGTTCGCACCCGAACGTCGCCCCCATGCTGGCCAACGTCGCGCGCGGCTACACGGCGATCGGCCGCCCGGACCTCGCCGCCCCGTATGCCGAGCGGGCGCGGCTTCTGCGTCAGATGTCGTCGAGCAAGGGATAGGGCGGCGGAGATAGCTTCAGCTCCGCGCCGCCGGCCAGCACCTTGCCGCCTTGCGCGGCGGCCAGTTGGATGGACACGATCGCGTCGCAGGCCCCACCCGGCGCAGCCGCGGCTTGCGCCACGGTGCCGCATGGCTGTGACGCATCGGATTCATGGAAGAGCTCCTGTCCCACCGACAGCTGCGCGGGGCCGTGCGCCAGGAACGCGCGGCGTTTGAGCGTGCCGCGGAACTGGCTGCGCGCCACGATTTCCTGGCCCGGGTAGCAACCCTTCTTGAAATTCACGCCGCCCACGGATTCGTAGTTGAGCATCTGCGGCACGAACGCTTCGACGATCGGCGCGGTGATGGTGGCGACCCCGGCGCGCACCTCGCCCCAGGCCCACAGCGCAGGATCGAGCTCGGGCCCTGGCGGCCGCGCGCCGATAGCGAGCGCGCGGGGCGTGCCGTCCGCGGGGTAGAGCCCGACCAGCGTCGTTGCGCCGTCGCGCTTCGACTCCCACGGCCGGCGCGGCGCCTGTCCGCCGGCCACGCCCCACAGCTCGTATTCACCGCTCGCATCGCGCAGCTTCGCCTTGGCCCGCAGCACGAACATCGACAGGCGCTTGAGCGTCTGGGGCAGGATGTCGCGGCTCATCACCAGCAGCACCTCGGTGTCGGACGGCTTGAAGCACACGAAGCTGGCCTGCATGCGGCCCTTGGCCGAACAGTAGGCGGCCAGCCGCGCCTCGCCGCTGCCCAGCAGGGCAACGTCGTTCGTCAGCTGGTTCTGCAGGAAGCTCACCGCGTCCTCGCCGGACACCGCGATCACTCCGAGGTGCGCGAGCGGCGCAACGCCATCCAGGGCTTGGGTCATCGCTGAATTATTATCGTGAGCCCATTCCATGAAGGCCCGTAGGGCCAGCCCGGTGCGCCGCTTCTTCACGACCGTCCTTTTCCTGTTGTTCCTGGCGGCCGCCGGCGCGGCCGGCTGGGGCTGGTGGTGGCTGAACCAGCCGCTGAAGCTGCGCGCCGCCACCGTGGACCTGTCCATCGAGCCCGGCACCTTGCCGCGCGCGGTGGCGCAAGCGGTGCACGACGCCGGTGTCGACGTCGACCCGCAGCTGCTCTACGGCTGGTTCCGCATCTCGGGCCAGGGCCGCCAGATCAAGGCGGGCAGCTACGAACTGGAGGCCGGCATCACGCCGGAGGGGCTCCTGTCGAAACTCGCCCGTGGCGAGGAGTCGCTGCGCGCCCTCACGCTGGTCGAAGGCTGGAACATCCGGCAGGTGCGCGCGGCGCTGGCCAAGGAAGACACGCTCAGGCCCGACACGAAAGCCATGAGCGACGAACAGCTGATGGCGACACTGGGCCGGCCGGGCGTTCATCCCGAGGGCCGCTTCTTCCCCGACACCTACACCTACGCCAAGGGCTCCAGCGACGTGAAGGTGCTGCAGCGGGCGATGCGCGCCATGGACAAGCGCCTGGCGCAAGCGTGGGAGCAACGCACGCCGCGCTCCGTCGCGAAGACGCCGGACGAGGCGCTGATCGTCGCGAGCATCGTCGAGAAGGAAACGGGCAAGCCGTCGGACCGCACGCTGGTCTCGGCGGTGTTCAACAACCGCCTGCGCGTGGGCATGCCCTTGCAGACGGACCCCACGGTGATCTACGGCATGGGCGCGGCCTTCGACGGCAACCTGCGCAAGAAGGACCTGCAGGCGGACACGCCCTGGAACACCTACACGCGCCCCGGCCTGCCGCCCACGCCGATCTCGATGCCGGGCAAGGCGTCGCTGCTGGCAGCCGTGCAGCCCGCGCAAAGCGACGCGCTGTACTTCGTCGCACGCGGCGACGGCACCAGCCATTTCAGCGCGAACCTCGACGAGCACAATCGCGCGGTGAACAAGTACCAGCGCAAACTGCCGTGAAGCCGGGCGTTTTCATCACCTTCGAAGGCATCGACGGCGCGGGCAAGTCCAGCCACGTGCAGGCCCTGGCCGAAGCGTTCAAGGCGCAGGGCAGGGCGGTGGTCGTGACGCGAGAGCCGGGCGGCACACCGCTGGCCGAGAAGCTGCGCACGCTGGCGCTCAACGAGCCGATGGACCCGCTGGCCGAGGCGCTCGTGATGTTCGCGGCGCGGCGCGACCACCTGGTGCAGGTCATCGAACCGGCGCTGGCGCGGGGCGACGTCGTGCTGTGCGACCGCTTCACCGATGCGACCTTCGCCTACCAGGGCGGCGGGCGCGGCTTCGACTGGGCCGTGCTGGAGCAGCTCGAGCAGGTGGTGCAACGCACGCCCGCCGCGGCCTTGCGCCAGCCCGACCTCACCCTGCTCTTCGAGATCGACCCGAAGGTCGCTGCGCAGCGGCTGGCGGGCGTTCGCGTGCCGGACAAGTTCGAGTCACAGCCGGCGGAATTCTTCGCGCGTGTCGCCGCCGGTTACGACCGGCGGGCGCGCGAGCAGGCAGGTCGCTTCGCTCGCCTGGCCGGCGACCAGCCGCGCGATGCCGTGTGGCGCGATGTGCTGGCGGCGGTGAAGTCCAAGGGCTGGCTCGCGTGAGCGCCCCCTGGATCGCTTCGCAGCTGCAAGGCCTGCTGCAACAACGCGGGCACGCGTGGCTGTTGCAGGGCCCGTCGGGCCTGGGCCAATACCCCCTGGCGCTGGAGATGGTGCGCGCCTGGCTGTGCGAAACGCCGACGGCGCAAGGCGCTTGCGGCAACTGCCCGAGCTGCCACGCCATCGACGTGCGCACGCACGCCGACCTGTTCGTGCTGATGCCCGAGACCGTGATGATCGACCTGGGCTGGCCGCTGGGCGAGAAGGCGCAGGGCGACATCGACGACAAGAAGCGCAAGCCGAGCAAGGAAATCCGCGTCGATGCGATGCGCGACGCGATCGAGTTCGCGCAGCGCACCAGCGGGCGAGGGCGAGGCAAGGCCGTGCTGGTCTATCCCGCCGAGCGCATGAACCCCATCACGGCCAACGCCCTGCTGAAGACGCTGGAAGAACCACCGGGCGATGTGCGCTTCGTGCTGGCGACCGAGGCTGCGCACCAGCTGCTGCCGACGATCCGCAGCCGCTGCCTGGGCCACACCATGGACTGGCCGAAGCCGCCGGAAGCGGCGCAATGGCTGGCCGGGCAAGGCGTGCCCAGCGGCGACGTCGACGCCCTGCTGCGCGCCGCGGGCGGGCGGCCGGAAGACGCGCTGGCCATGTCGCGCGCGGGCATCGACGCGCGCCAGTGGTCCTCGCTGCCCAAGGCCATCGCGCGCGGCGACGCTTCGCTCATGGGCGACTGGTCGGCTGCGCGCGCCGTCGACGGCCTCCTGAAGCTGTGCCACGACCTGATGGCCGTGCGCGCCGGCGCTGCCCCGCGCTTCTTCCAGCTCGCCGACCTGCCCCGCCCCCCGGCCTACGCGGTGCTCGCGGAGTGGTCGCGCGAGCTGGCGCGCACGCTGCGCACCGTGGAGCACCCGTACAACGCCGGCCTGCTGCTGGAGGCGCTTGTGAGCCAGGGCCGCTCGGCCCTACACTCGGGCCACTGAGCAGTACCGCCATGGCCGCCCACAGCACTCCCCGTCCCAGCGTCATCCAGCTCGCCATCAAGGAGAAGGCCGCGCTGTATGCCGCCTACATCCCCTTGTTCGCGGACGGCGGCGTGTTCATCCCGACGACGCGCGACTACCGCCTGGGCGACGACGTGTACGTGCTGCTCTCGCTGCCCGACGACCCGCAGCGCTACCCGGTGGCCGGCAAGGTCGCGTGGGTCACCCCGCAGCGCGCCGCGGCCAACCGCACGCAAGGCGTCGGCGTGCGCTTCCCGTCGGACGAGAAGTCCAAGCTGCTCAAGATCAAGATCGAAGAGATCCTCGGCGGCCACCTCGCTTCCGAGCGCCCGACCCAGACCATCTGAAGCGGCCGCGACGAGGCGGTAGCATCGGCGGATGTTCGTCGATTCGCACTGCCACCTGTCCTTTCCCGAACTGCTGGGCCAGCTGCCGCAGATCCGCGAGGCCATGGCGCAGGCGCAGGTCGACCGCGCGCTGTGCATCTGCACGACGCTGGAGGAATTCCCGGCGGTGCACGCATTGGCGACCGGCTACGACAACTTCTGGGCCAGCGTCGGCGTGCACCCCGACAACGAAGGCGTCACGGAGCCCACGGTTGAAGACCTGGTGACGCGCTCCCACTTGCCCAAGGTCGTGGCGATCGGCGAGACGGGCCTGGACTACTACCAGATGGAAGAACGCAAGGGCGGCCGCGCCGTGGCCGACCTGGAATGGCAGCGCAACCGCTTCCGCACGCACATCCGCGCCGCGCGCCAGGTGCGCAAGCCGCTGATCATCCACACCCGCGCGTCGTCGGCCGACACGGTGCGGATCCTGAAGGAAGAGGGCGAGGAGGGCGGAGCGGGCAGCGCGGGCGGCGTGTTCCACTGCTTCACCGAGACGGCCGAGGTGGCGCGAGCGGCGCTCGACCTGGGCTTCCACATCTCGTTTTCGGGCATCGTGACCTTCAAGAACGCGCAGGACCTGCGCGATGTCGCGGCTTTCGTCCCGGCGGACCGCCTATTGATCGAAACCGACAGCCCCTACCTGGCACCGGTGCCTTTTCGGGGCAAGACCAACAACCCGTCGCTGGTGCCGTACGTCGCCAGGCAGATCGCCGAAGTTCGCCAGACCACCGTGGAAGCCGTCGCCGAGGCCACCAGCCGCAATTTCGAGCGCCTGTTCGGGGTGCCCGCAGCGTGAGAAAACACTTCAAGTTCATTGCCTATCTGGCTGTCGCTATTGTAGTTTCGTCCGCCAGCGCCGGCTCCTACGACGACTTCTTCGCCGCCATCCGAAAGGACGATCCGGCGGCGATCCAGAATCTGCTGAGGCGCGGGTTCGACCCCAATTCGCCCGGCCCGGACGGCTCCCACGGCCTATACCTGGCCTTGCGCGACGGCTCGCTGAAGGCCGCGGGGGCGCTCATCGAGTCGCCGAAGACCCAGGTCGACGCCCGGACGGCCAAGGACGAGACGCCGCTGATGATGGCCAGCCTGCGCGGCCAGCTCGAGCTCGCCCGCAAGCTGGTCGCCCGCGGCGCCGACGTCGTCAAGACCGGCTGGACGCCGCTGCATTACGCGGCCACCAACGGGCACATCCCGGTCATGGAGCTCCTGATCGAGGAACACGCGTACATCGACGCCGAGGCGCCCAACGGCACCACGCCGCTCATGATGGCGGCGATGTACGGCACGCCGGCGGCCGTCCGGTTCCTGCTGGAAGCCGGCGCCGACCCGACATTGAAGAACCAGCTCGGCATGTCCGCCACGGACTTCGCAAGCAAGGCCAATCGCCCGGATTCCGCGCAGCTGATCGCTGCGGCAGCGAAGGCTTGGCGCGAGAAGTACAAGCGCTAGGAGGACGGCGCCTAGGCGCTTCACGCCGTCTCCTCGCGCTTTCTCTGGTTTATACGATGTATATTATGTCAACTAACATCCGGGAGTGGCCTGGGCTGGCTGTGTAGAAGGCCGTTGCACGGCGGCGACGCCTGTCCCCTCTCTCCACCCTCGAAGGTTGACAACTGTCCAAGTCTGTCTAAGTATCCGTCCAGCTCTGTCTAAGTCTATTTGGACAGACGACAAGGAATGCTTAGCAGCAAGGAAATCCTCGAGCGAACGGGCATCTCGCGCGCCACGCTCAACAACTACATCTCGGCCGGGCTGATCCCCCGGCCGGACGTGCTGCCGCCCGACCCGCAGGACGGCGGGGCGCCGCGCATCGGCTACTTCCCGGACGACACGATCGAGCGCATCGAGACCATCCAGCGCCTGAAGCGGGAAGGCTGGAGCCTCGGGCGCATCCTGGAATCCTTTTCGGGCTCGCCGTCCGCGCGGGCCGAAGTCGCGGCGCCCGTGCCCATGCCGGCCGCCACCGGCGTCTCGGCGGAGCCGCAAGTCCTGGTCGTCGCCGTCCTCGCGGTCACGCTGCACGACGCCGACAGCCTGTGGGTCGCCCTGTCCGTCCACGACTACTTCGCCCTGGCCAACGACGTGGCCGAGGAAGTGCGCCGGATCGCAGCCACGCATGAAGGCCAGTTGCTGCGCGTCGCGCCCCACCGCTTCGTGTGCCGCTTCCTGCCGCGTGGCCGCCAGGACCATCTTTGGGCCGCGCTCGAAGCGTCCCAGCAGGTGCGCGAGGCCGTGCGCGAGGTCAATGCGCGCTGGAAGCTGCGCCGCGACTGGCCCTTCGACGTGCAGGCCGACGCCGGCCTGTGCGAAGGCGAGTCCTGGGTCAGCGCCGCGGCGCCCGGCGACCTGCAAATGGTCGGCGAGTCCATGGGCGACGCCGAGGAGTTCGCACGCTGCGCCCGCGCCGGCACCGTGCTGGCCACGCGCACCTTCATCGCCCGCCTGCCCCAGGCGCTACGCGAGCGGGTGGCCTACGGCGTGCCGGCCCAGCCCATGACTTTCGCGCGCCTGGCGGACATCGCACCCGCCCATGCGCTGCTTCCCCAACGACTTGCGGCAGTACCCGTCACCGAAATCGTGGAGCTGCGCGCCGCCGCAACTCCGGCCTGGAAGGAACCCGAATGACGATGTTTTCAAAACTCAGGGAGGGAATCCACTCGATGTGGCCCATAAGCTCGCCGCAGAAACTGGGCGAGGACGCCGAAGCCGCCGCGATGGAGCGCTTCCGCGGCCTGATGCTGGGGCTGCTCGAAGGCGACCCTGGCGAGAAGGCCGCGATGCTGAACCTGCGCATCCGCTGCGCGGCCACCTTGCAGTCGCTGTGGTTCATGCGCAGCGAGATGATGGCGTTGCTCGCCGCCGAACACGGCGAAGCCGAGGCGCGCCACCGGCTCGACCGGATTTCCGCAGTGGTGCGCGACCAGTTGCCCAGCGGCCTGCGCTCGCGCCCCAGCCCCCTCGCCCGCGACGCCTGAAGCTACGCGCCGCGGCGCTTGCGGGCGGCCTGCGCCAGCTCTCGCAACACCTGGTCGGTCTGTTCCCAGCCGATGCAGCCGTCCGTGATGGACACGCCCGGCTCCAGCGGCACGCCGGGCTTGAGGTCCTGGCGGCCCGGCTTCAGGTGGCTTTCCACCATGATCCCCATGATCCGCCGCTCGCCGCCGGCCACCTGCTGCGCCAGAGAGTGCGCCACCTCCACCTGCTTCTGCCAGTCCTTGCGCGAGTTCGCATGCGAGCAGTCGACCATCACGCGCTCCAGCACCTTGGACTTCGCGAGCGCCGAGCAGGCCGCGTCGACGTCCTGTGGCGAATAGTTCGGCCCGCGCGTGCCGCCGCGCAGGATCACGTGGCAGTCGTCGTTACCCGCCGTCTCGAAGATCGCGACCTGCCCCATCTTGGTCATGCCCATGAAGGCATGCGGCGAGCGGCACGCGACGAGGGCATCGGCCGCGACCTGCACGCTGCCGTCGGTGCCGTTCTTGAAGCCGATCGGGCAGCTCATGCCGGAGGCCAGCTGGCGGTGGCTCGGGCTTTCGGTGGTGCGCGCGCCGATCGCGCCCCAGCTCACGAGGTCGGCGATGTACTGGGGGCTGAGCAGGTCGAGGAACTCGGTGCCCGCCGGCAGCCCGAGCTTCGCGACCTCGAGCAGCACCTCGCGCGCGCGGCGCAGGCCTT
The DNA here is from genome assembly GCF_037572775.1 of Ramlibacter sp. PS4R-6. Classification (NCBI taxonomy): domain Bacteria; kingdom Pseudomonadati; phylum Pseudomonadota; class Betaproteobacteria; order Burkholderiales; family Comamonadaceae; genus Ramlibacter; species Ramlibacter sp. PS4R-6. Next base: position 2,703,496 of record NZ_JBBHKA010000001.1, read on the forward strand.
CGTTGATGCGGAAGCTGCCGTCCAGGCGCGGGTCGTTGATGTAGCCCTTCCAGCCGACGGTGGTGCGGGGTTTCTCGAAGTACACACGCATCACGACGAGCAGGTCGTCGTGCAGTTCCCGCGACAGCCCGCGCAGCCGGCGCGCGTATTCCAGCGCCTGGTCGCGGTCGTGGATGGAGCACGGCCCGACGACCACGAGCAGCCGCGGGTCCGTGCCGTGAACGACGGCGGCCACTTCGCGCCGGCTCTCCTCGATGAACGCCTGGATCTTCTCGTCGGCCGGAAGCTCGTACTGCAGCAGCGCCGCGGAGATCAGCGGCCGCACCTCGCGGATGCGCACGTCGTCCAGCCGCGTCGCGTGCGGGAAATCCTCGTTGGGCTCCTGGTAGCGCCCTGCCCTGTCTTCGTTCATCCGTTCGCTTCCTTTGCCACCGCCCGCTTGTAGCCGTCGCGCTCGCGCAGCCGCTTTTCGTAGTCCTGCACCTGCGGCTGCAGTGCATCGTGCAGCCCGAGCGTCCGCGCGAAACCCAGCGCGTAGCCCACCGAGATGTCGGCGGCCGTGAAGCGGTCGCCACACAGCCACTGCCGCTTCTGCAGCACCGGCTCGATCAACTTGAGCCGGCCGATGAAGAAGCGCTTGTAGTCCTCGGCGGCCTGCGGCAGGCGGCGCTCTTCGGGCTCGACCGCGGTGTAGCGGAAGTGCACGGCCAGCGGGAACGTCAGCGTGGCTTCGCCGTAGCTCACGAAGTTCAGGTACTCGGAGTGGCCGGCCTCGCCGGCGGGTACGTGCAGCTTGCCGTGCTGCGTCGCGAGCCAGTGGCAGATCATGCTCGACTCGGTCATGCGCACGTCGCCTTCGACATAGAACGGGATCGTGCCGAGCGGGTTCACCTGCAGGTAGTCGCGCGCGAACACGCGCGGCGGGAACGGCAGCATGTGCAGCTCGTAGTCGAGGCCGAGCTCCTCGAGCATCCACAGCACGCGGAACGAACGAGCCTGCTTGCAGTGGTAAAGGGTGCGCGTGCTCATCGGAACAAGAAAGGCCTAAAGCCCGAAATAACTGGAAACAGCTTCACGATTCGTTACCAACGTGTTGATTTAGCGTGTGGTTTTCCGTTAACTCCATCACGCCACTGCCTTGTAGTTTTCATGTTGCAGGCCTAACTTGTGATCCCCGCCATCGGATTTTGTCGCAACCCTTCCATGCGTTGGCTCAAGCCCACCCTTCGTAGTGTCTACGGTTTGCTCGGCAACCCGCCCGGCCCGCCGTCCGATTCGACGTTGGACGAAGGGACCGAGGACATTCGCGAATCCATGCTGGCTGCGCTCGGCCCGGCCGGCCCGCGCCACTTCCCGCAGATCACGCGCCGCATCCGCTACGCCAACGACATCCATGCGTTGTGGTACCTGCGTGGCGACCTGATGGCCGCGCTGGCCAACATGCACGGCGAATCCGCCGCGCGCCAGAAGATCGCGAGCATCAGCGCGCAGTTCCAGGGCCTGCTGCCCGGCGGCCTGAGCTCGCGTCCCAGCCCGCTGGTCGGCTGAGCGCCCCGCCGCCTCAATGGCGGTGACCCCACACCACGATCGCGTCGCGGCCCTCCGCCGCCATCTCCACTTTCGCGCCCACGGGCAGCACGAGCTTGGTCGGCACGTGGCCGAAGGGCAGGCCCGTGAACACGGGCGCCTTGACCTGCGCGCGCAGCCACTGCACGACCGTCTTCAGCTCGAAGCCGCGGTCGTGCGGCGCCAAGCGGTAGTTGGTGAACTGCCCGATAAGGATCGCCTTCTGTTGCTGCAGCACGCCCGCGTAGAGCAGCTGCGTGAGCATGCGCTCTACGCGGTAGGGATGCTCGCCCACGTCTTCCAGGTACAGGATGCCGCCCTTGGCCTTCGGGAACCACGGCGTGCCGGCGAGGGCCGCGATCATCGCGAGATTCCCGCCCCACAGCAGGCCCTTCGCCTCGAACGCGCGTTCGCGTGACTCGGCGCGCGGCAGTTGCCAGCCGGCGCCCTCCCCTTGCCCGCTCGCCAAGTCCTCGAAGCAGGCCTGCATGATGTCGTCGGGCTCGCCTTCGCCGCCGAAGTCTTCGCCGAGCGCGGGCCCGGACCAGGTGACCCGGCCGGTCTGCGCCATCACGGCGCACTGCAGCGCGGTGAAGTCGCTGTGCCCGACAAAGCTCATGCCGCGGTCGATGGCTTTGGCGAGGACCTTGTAGCGGATGTCCGGCAGCAGCCGAGTCAGGCCGTAGCCGCCGCGCGTGATGAGCGCGATATCGGCGCCGCTTTCGGCGGCGCGATGGATCGCGGCGAGCCGGATCTCGTCGTCGCCGGCGAAGCGCATCTTGCGCGCGAAGACGGCCTTGTCGAGCTCGACTTCATGCCCGAGGGCCTCGAGGCGCTTCACGCCCCGCTGGATGACGGAACGGTCGGGGACGGCGCTGGAGGGCGAATAAACGTAGATGTGGCTCACGCGCGGAAGTATCCCACCGCGGCGCGGGCGATCTCCTCGCCGTGCTCCTGCACGAAGTGGCCCGCCTGCGGCAGGACCATGGGCTCGGCGCAGCCGCGGATGTCCGCGCGCAGCTGCTGCATCACGCCGGTGCCCAGCACGGGATCGAGCGCGCCTATGGCCATGAAGGCCTGCCCATCCCATTTCGAGCGCCAGAACTCGCGCGCCTCGCGCGAGACGGCCGCGCCATCGGCATCCACGCGATCCGGCACCATCGGCGGGAACGCGCGCAGCGCCGCGCGGTGGCCGCGGTCCGGGAACGGGGCGTTGTAGGCCTCGCATTCGGCGCTGATCATGTGCGGGTTGCCGCGCGAGAAAAGCCGCGCGACGTCGAAATCGGGCTTGGTCCGGCACATCTCGCGCCAGGCGAGGAAGCCCGGCGACAGCGGCGCGTCGCCCGTGCCCAACGTGGTGTTCATCGCCAGCAGGCCGCGGTAGCGCTGCGGCGCGGCCATCGGCAGCGTCAGGCCGAGCAGGCCGCCCCAGTCCTGGACCACCAGCACGACGTTGCGCAAATCGAGCCGCTCGACGAACTCCAGCAGCACCTGCCGGTGCCACGAGAACGTGTGTGCGGAGTCCTTCTTCGGCTTGTCGCTGCGGCCGAAGCCGGGCATGTCGGGCGCGACGACACGGTGGCCCTGCTCCAGGAACACCGGGATCATGCGGCGGTAGAGGTAGCTCCAGGCCGGGTTGCCGTGCAGGCACAGCCAGGTCAGCGGCGCATCGCGCGGGCCTTCGTCCACGTAGTGCATGCGAAGCCCGGCCAGCGAAGGCAGGTCGGAGACGTACTGCGGCGCCCACGGAAAACCCGGCAGGTTCGCGAAGCGCTCGTCGGGGGTGCGCACCGCGTCGTCGCGCAGCGGCTGCGCCGTCGCCTTGCCTTCGGCCCGGCGCGACCGGAAGAAATCGCCGAGGAGCGCCGCGCACTCCTCCTGCATCACGCCGCCTTCAACGGTGGTGTGGTGGTTCAGCTCACGGCGTGCGAACAGGTCGACGACGGAGCCGGCCGCGCCTGTCTTCGGGTCCGGCGCGCCGAACACGACCCGACCCACGCGCGCGTGCAGCATCGCGCCCACGCACATCGGGCACGGTTCCAGCGTCACGTAGAGCGTGCAGCGATCGAGCCGGTAGTTGCCGGCCGCGCGCGCGGCCTCGCGCAACGCGACGATCTCGGCATGGGCCGTCGGGTCGCTCGTCGCAATGGGGCCGTTGCGCCCGGTGCCCACGACCTCGCCGTCCTGCACGACGACGGCTCCCACCGGCACTTCGCCCGCCGCCGCCGCTTCGCGCGCCAGCGCGAGCGCGCGCGCCATGAAGGCGGCGTCGCTCACTTCGTCTCTTCGGTCGACTGGCGCGGCGCCTGCTGCACGGCGCTTTCGATCGACTGCTTCACGGCCTCGACCTGCTGCTTGGGCGTGCCCGCGGGCGCAGTGACGCCCTGGGACGACGTGCTCGTCGACGGCGGCGCGCCGGACACCGAACCGAGCTGCTTTTTCGCGAGCACGCCGATGATCGCCACGACGACCAGCAGGCTCAGGACACCGAAAACCATCCGCATGTCATCCTCCTTGGAGTCCCAGCCGCTCCATCCACTGGGCGAGCGCGCGTTCGTCCGGGCTGCCGGACGCATAGACCTGCCGCATGCCGGCGTGCGCCTCCTTGCGGTGCTGGTTCAGCTTGAGCTTGCACTGCCACGACGTCACGCGCAACTCGAAGCCGACAATGCCCGCGAGCATCTTGCGCTGGAATTCCTCGCCCAGGTCGAGCCATTGCTGCGCGTACGCGGGCTCATGGTCGCCGATCAGTTTCTTCAGCAGCCGGTCCTTGCCGAAGTCGTCCTCGACCAGGCGCGCTTCGACTTCGCAGTGCACCGACAGGTAGTTCCACGTCGGCACGCGCGTGAGGTCCGGGTACACCTTGGGCGACATGTAGGCATGCGGGCCCATGAACACCGCCAGCGCTTTCGGGCGCGCCTGCAGGTAGCGCCAGTGCGGGTTGGGCTTGGCGCAGTGGCCCCAAATGGTGAAGGCGTCACCGCTGCGCTCCGCATGCAGCGGCAGGTGCGAGACGAACGGCTGTCCGCCGTCGTCGTTGGAGATGAGCGTCGCGAAGGGGTGGTCGCGCATCAGCTCCGCAGCAAGCGCCGGGTCGTCGGACTTGAACTGCGGCGGCATGTACATGGAACTCACTCCCACTCGATGGTGGCCGGGGGCTTGCTCGAGACGTCGTAGGTGACGCGGTTGATGCCGCGCACCTCGTTGATGATGCGGCTGGAGACCTTCTTGAGCAACGCGTACGGCAGCTCGGCCCAGTCGGCCGTCATGAAGTCGCTGGTCTGCACGGCACGCAGCGCCACGACGTAGTCGTAGGTGCGGCCGTCACCCATCACGCCCACGCTCTTGACCGGCAGGAACACGGTGAAGGCCTGGCTGGTGAGGTCGTACCAGCTCTTGCCGGTCTGCGGGTCGGTGAAGTTGCGCAACTCCTCGATGAAGATCGCATCCGCGCGGCGCAAGAGGTCCGCGTACTCCTTCTTGACCTCGCCCAGGATGCGCACGCCGAGGCCCGGCCCAGGGAACGGGTGGCGGTAGACCATCTCCGGCGGCAGGCCGAGGGCTACGCCCAGCTCGCGCACTTCGTCCTTGAACAGGTCGCGCAGCGGCTCCAGCAGCTTGAGCCCCAGCTGCTCCGGCAGGCCGCCGACGTTGTGGTGGCTCTTGATCGTGACGGCCTTCTTGCTCTTGGCGCCGCCCGACTCGATGACATCCGGGTAGATCGTGCCTTGCGCGAGCCACGCCACGGTGCGCGAATGCGATTGCTTGATCTTCGCGGCCTCGGCCTTGAAGACTTCGACGAATTCGCGGCCGATGATCTTGCGCTTCTGCTCGGGGTCCGCGACGCCCGCCAGCTTGCCGAGGAACAGCTCGCTCGCATCCACGCGCACGACCTTCGCGTGCAGCTTGCCGGCGAACATGTCCATGACCATGTCGCCTTCGTTCAGCCGCAGCAGGCCGTGGTCGACGAAGACGCAGGTCAACTGGTCGCCAATGGCGCGGTGGATCAGCGCGGCGGCCACCGACGAATCGACGCCGCCCGACAGGCCGAGGATCACCTCCTCGTTGCCCACCTCCTCGCGGATCTTCGCGACGGCTTCGTCGATGTGGCCCGCCATGACCCAGTCGGCTTTCGCGCCGCAGATGCCCAGCACGAAGCGCTCGAGGATGGCGCGGCCCTGCGAGGTGTGCGTCACCTCCGGGTGGAACTGCACGCCGTAGATGCGGCGCTCCTCGTCGGCCATGCCGGCGATGGGGCACGAATCCGTGGACGCCATCAGCTTGAAGCCGGGCGGCATCTCGGTGACCTTGTCGCCGTGCGACATCCACACGTGCAGCATGCCGTGGCCTTCGGGGGTCACGTAGTCCTGGATGCCGTCGAAGAGTTTCGTGTGGCCGCGCGCCCGCACCTCGGCGTAGCCGAACTCGCGCTTGTTGCTGCCTTCGACCTTGCCGCCCAGGGCCTCGGCGATGGCGTACATGCCGAAGCAGATGCCCAGCACCGGGATGCCGAGCTCGAACACCGCGCGCGGCACGCGCAAGGTTTCGTCTTCCCACAGCGACGCGTGGCTGCCGGAGAGGATCACGCCCTTCAGGTGGCCGTCGGCGGCGAAGCTGCGCACCCACTCGTCGCTGACGTCGCAAGGGTGCACTTCGGAATAGACGTGCGCCTCGCGCGTGCGGCGGGCAATGAGCTGGGTGACCTGCGACCCGAAGTCCAGGATGAGGATCTTGTCGTGCTGCATCAATCAGCCCTGTAGTTCGGGGCTTCTTTGGTGATCTGCACGTCGTGCACGTGGCTCTCGCGCATGCCGGCGGACGTGATCTCCACGAACTGCGCCTTCTCGCGCATCTCCTCGATGGTGCCGCAGCCGCAGTAGCCCATCGCGGCGCGCACGCCACCGGCGAGCTGGAACACGATGGACACCATCGACCCCTTGTACGGGACGCGGCCTTCGATGCCTTCGGGCACCAGCTTGTCCGCGTTGGGGTTGCCGCTGGTGGATTCCTGGAAATAACGGTCGGCGCTGCCCTGCTGCATGGCGCCGATGGAGCCCATGCCGCGGTAGCTCTTGTAGCTGCGGCCCTGGAACAGGACGATCTCGCCGGGCGCCTCCTCGGTGCCGGCGAACATGCCGCCCATCATCACGCTGTTGGCGCCGGCGGCGATGGCCTTGGCGATGTCGCCGGAGTAGCGGATGCCGCCGTCGGCGATGAGAGGGACGCCACTGCCCTGCAGCGCCGTCGACACGCTGTCGATGGCCATGATCTGCGGCACGCCCACGCCCGCGACGATGCGCGTGGTGCAGATGGAACCGGGGCCGATGCCGACCTTGACCGCGTCCGCGCCGGCTTCCACCAGCGCCTTCGCCGCCTCGCCCGTGGCGATGTTGCCGCCGATCACGTCGACGTCGGGGTAGTTCTTCTTGACCCAGCGCACGCGCTCGATCACGCCCTTGCTGTGGCCGTGGGCCGTGTCGACGACGATGGCGTCGACGCCCGCCTTCACGAGCGCCTCGACGCGCTCCTCGGTGCCCTCGCCCACGCCGACCGCGGCGCCGACGCGCAGGCGGCCCGAGGCGTCGCGCGCGGCGTTCGGGAAGCTCGTTTGCTTGGTGATGTCCTTGACGGTGATCAGGCCCTTGAGCGCGAAAGCGTCGTTCACGACCAGCAGGCGCTCCAGCTTGTGCTTGTTCAGGAGCGCCTTGGCGTCGGCGAGGCTGGTGCCTTCCCGGATGGTCACGAGCTTCTCGCGCGGCGTCATGATTTGCGACACCGGGACGTCGTAACGTGTTTCAAAACGCAAATCGCGGCCGGTGACGATGCCGGCGACCTTGCCGCCGTCGATCACCGGGAAGCCGGAGATGCCCAGCTGCTCCTGCATGTCCAGGACCTGGCGCACCGTGTGTTGCGGCGTGATCACGACCGGGTCGCGCAGGACGCCCGATTCGTAACGCTTGACGCGGGAGACCTCGGCCGCCTGCTGCTTGGGCGTGAGGTTCTTGTGGACGATGCCGATGCCGCCTTCCTGCGCGATGGCGATCGCCAGGCGCGCCTCCGTCACGGTGTCCATGGCCGCGGACACGAGCGGCAGGTTCAGGCTGATGTTCCGGGAGAGGCGGGTGGCGAGGGAGGCGTCCTTGGGGAGGACCTGGGAGTACGCCGGCACCAGCAACACGTCGTCGAAGGTGAGCGCTTTTCCTAAGAGGCGCATGTCAGGGCTCCAAAAAACGGATTGTACTCGTGCCCTTTTGCACGCTTTTGCGGATGGACATAAAACCCCGCAAAGCTAAACTGGCACGCATGAACCGGCTTCGCATCACCCTCGTCGCCCTCGCGTGCCTGGCCACGCCCCTTGCCTACGCGCAATGGCAATGGGTCGACAAGGACGGCCGCAAGGTGTTCAGCGACCAGCCCCCGCCGCCCGGCACGCCCAACGACAAGATCCTCCGCCGCCCCGGCAACCGCCCGGCCGAGCCGGAGCCTGCCGCAGCCGCGCCCGCCCCTGCGCCCGCCGCCTCCATGCCGCGCGTGACCGGCAAGGACAAGGAGCTGGAGGAGAAGAAGAAGCAGATGGCCGCCGCGGAAGCCGAGAAGAAGAAGGCCGCGGAGGAAGAGAACAACAAGGCCAGGGCCGACAACTGCACGCGCGCGAAGCAGGCCAAGGCCACCATCGACTCCGGCGTGCGCCTGACGGTCACCAACGACAAGGGCGAGCGCGAGATCATGGACGACAACGCGCGCGCCGCCGAGACGCGCCGCCTCGAGAACGTCATCACGCGCAACTGCAGCTAGCGCTTGCGGGCGAACAGCCCTGCGGCGCGCGTTCCCTGTTTCCTGAAACGTTCCCGGCGGGCCACCTTCGGGTCGACCTGCAGCGGGCGGTACACCTCGACGCGGTCGCGGTCGCGCAGCGGCTGCTTCGGGCCCGCCTTCCTGCCCCACACACCCACGCCCAGCGCATCGAGGTCCAGCGCCGGGAAGTCCCCCCGCAGGCCGCTGGCGGCGATGGCGTCGGCCACCGTGCTGCCGGGCGCGAGCGCCAGCGCCCATTCGCGCACCTCGCGTGGCGCGGGCGAGAACACCACCGTCACCCGCAGGGGTGCATCAGCCATAGACGGATTCGGCGCGCTTGACGAAGGCGTCGACGAGGCTGCCCGCGATCTTGTCGAACACGGGGCCCACCAGCGCCGCGAGCGCGACGTTGTCGAAGCCGTAGACCAGCTCCAGTTCGACCTTGCACGCCCTCTGCTCGCCGCCGCCGAGCGGGTGGAACTTCCAGTCGCCGTCCAGCCGCGAGAACGGCCCGTCGACCAGGTGCATCTTCACCTGGCGGCCGGGCACGTGCTCGTTGCGGGTCGTGAAGGTCTGGTGGATGCCGCCGAAGGCGATGCCGACCTGGGCCTTCATGCCGCGCTCGTCCTGCTCCAGCACGGTCGCGCGGTCGCACCAGGGCAGGAATTCCGGGTAGTCCTGCACGTCGGTGACCAGCCTGAACATCTCCTCGGCGCTGTACCAGATCAGCACGGATTTGTGGACGGTTTTCATGGAGAATGCGGCAGCCCGGCGGATTGTAGTTAGGGCCCTTCGCCCTCACCTGTCAGTCCATGTCCACGAAAAACGAGAGCCCGCCCCGCATCGCAGAGAACCGCAAGGCCTCGTTCAACTACTTCTTCGAAGAGCGCTACGAGGCCGGCATCGTCCTGCAGGGCTGGGAAGTGAAGGCGCTGCGCGAAGGCAAGGCACAGCTCACCGACGGCTACGTCGTGGTCAAGGACGGCGAGCTGTTCATCATCGGCCTGCGCATCGACCCCCTCAAATCGGCTTCGACGCACGTCAACCCCGAGGCGCAGCGCACCCGCAAGCTGCTGATGCACAAGGACGAGATCCGCCGCCTCATCGGCAAGGTGGAGCAGAAGGGCTACACCCTGGTGCCGATCAACCTGCACTGGAAGGCCGGCAAGGTCAAATGCGAGGTCGCCCTGGCCAAGGGCAAGGCCGAGCACGACAAGCGCGACACGATCCGGGACCGCGAAGGCAAGCGGGAAGTGGAACGCGCCATGAAGCAGCGCCACAAGTGAGGGAATAAACGGCCCAGCCACGGTGTTCATGGGTTGAAAAGACAACCTGGGAGACCCGCGATGTTCTGGATCCGTTCCGGCCTGCACAGCATTTCGATCTCCGACTGGCTGACCGCGGGCCCCGCCGTGGCGGCCGACCCGGCGGCGCTGGACGAGGCCCGCCGGGCCCTGCAGGAGGCGCTGGGTGAAGCCGGCTCGAAAAAGCGCCCCACGCTCGCGCTGAAGATCCGCCACGCCCCCGACGCCCGCGGCCTGTGGGAGCTGCGGGCCGACGTCATGACGGTCGTTTCGCAGCTGTACGGGGAGGCGGAAGGCCGCCGGCGCCTGGCCCGGGCCACGCCGGCCTTCGCAAGTTTGTTGCCCCAGGCCCGGTCATTGACAAGCGGCAAGCGCAAGCATGCAATGCAGCGGACGTCCTGACAGGGGGCCATGGAGCGCACGCACGTCATCGAACAACTGCCCGGCCTGCGCCGCTACGCGCGGGCGCTGACCGGCGACGCCTGGGCCGCCGACGACCTGGTGCAGGACACGCTGGAGCGCGCCTGCGCCAAGTGGCAGCTGTGGCTGGCGGGCACCGACCTGCGCGCCTGGCTGTTCACGCTGATGCACAACCTCTACGTGAACCAGCGCCGCGGCATGCAGGCGGCCCCGGCCACGCCGCTGGACGACGTGCACTCGGACCTGCCGGCGCCCGAAGGGGACCGCGACTCGGCGCTGGACCTCGCGCGCTGCGTGCAGCGGCTGCCCGACGACCAGCGCTCGGTCCTGCTGCTCGTGACGCTGGAAGACATGAGCTACGCGGACGCGGCGCGCGTGCTCGGCATCCCGATCGGCACCGTGATGTCGCGCCTGTCGCGCGCGCGCGCCCGCCTGCGTGAACTGATGGAGGGCGGCGACGGCAACAGCCGCCCCGTGGCCGGCCAGCCCCGGCTGCGCCGGATGAAGTGATGGAGAACCCGATGGACACCCGACAAAGCGGTCCCCCGCGCGTCGACGAAGACGAGCTGCATGCGCTGGTCGACGGCCGCCTGACGGCGGCGCAGACCGCCGACCTGCGGCATCGCCTCGAGTCCGACCCGCAAGCCCAGGCCACGGCCAGCGCGTGGATGGCGCAGCGCGACGCGCTCAAGCGCACCTTCGCCGCCCCCGCCATCGACACCCTGCCCGCGCCGCTGCTCGCGGCGGCGAACCGGGCGCAGGCCCTGCGCTCGTCCGCGGAGCAATGGACCCGCTGGGCCGGCATGGCCGCCTCGGTGGTCATGGCCTTCGGCCTGGGCTGGGTCGCCAGCATCGAATACACCGCGCGCTTCAATGCGCCGTCGCCCGTGCAGCAGTTCATGCGCCAGGCCGCGTTCGCGCACGTGGTCTACCAGCCCGAGGTGCGCCACCCGGTCGAGGTGACGGCGCAGCAGCAGGACCACCTGGTGCAGTGGCTGTCCAAGCGCCTGGGCCACCCGCTGAAGGTGCCCGACCTGCGCTCGAAGGGCTTCGAGCTGCTCGGCGGGCGGCTCCTGCCCGGCGAGAACGGCGCGCGCGCCCAGTTCATGTACCAGAACGGGGCGGGCCAGCGGCTCACGCTCTACCTGGGCGCCGTGAAGGATGGCGAGAAGGCCAAGGTCGACACGCGCGAAACCGCCTTCCGTTTCTTCGACGACGGTCCCGTGCCGGGCTTCTATTGGGTGGACCAGGGCTTCGGCTGCGCCATCACGGCGCCCCTGCCGCGCGGGGAATTGCTGGAGATCGCGAAGGCCGCGTACCAGCAGGTCGACTGGTAGCGCCTCGCCTTCAGGCGAGGTCGCGCAGCGGGTGCGCGTAGGCCGGCCAGGGCGGGTCGAAGAAGGCCTGCACCATCGCGGGCGTCACGTCCTCGATGCGCGCCGGGTTCCAGCGCGGCTGGCGGTCCTTGTCGATCACCGTGGCGCGGATGCCTTCCATCGTCTCGCTGGCCGTCCCCGGCCGCAGGTGGAACGAGCGGCGGATCATGTTGCGCTCCAGGCGCAGGTCGTCGGCCAGCGACAACGTGCGCGCGCGGCGCAGGTGCTCCAGCACCACGTGCAGCATGAGGGGCGAGCGCTGGCGCAGCATGGCGGCGGTTTCGCGTGCGAACGCAGACGCCTCGCCTTCGAGCGCGGCCACGATCTCGCCGACCGTCGGCAGCGAGAAGAAGCGCTCGATCGCGTCCTCGTTCTTCGCCAGCGCCGACTCCTCCAGCACCGCCTTGCCCTTGTTCGCCACGCCCTGCCCCGCGATCGACTCCCACAGCGACGGCAGGCCTTCGGAGGGCACCAGCGCGTCGGCGAGGCCCGCATAGAGCGCGTCGGCGCCGCCGATCACCGTGCCGGTGAGGGCCAGGTACTCGCCGATGTGGCCGGGGCAGCGCGACAGGAACCAGCCGCCGCCCACGTCGGGGAACAGGCCCACGTTCGTCTCCGGCATGGCCATCTTCGTGCGCTCGGTGACGATGCGCAGGGTCGCGCCCTGCCGCGCATGTCCGCTGATGCCCATGCCGCCGCCCATGACGATGCCGTCCATGAACACCGCATACGGCTTCGGGAAGGTGTTGACGAGGTAGTTGAGCTCGTATTCCTCGGTGAAGAAGTCCTCGAGCTCCGGGTTGCCGGAGAGCACCGCTTCGTGGAAGAAGCGCAGGTCGCCGCCGGCGCACAGGTTGCCGAAAGGGCCATCCTTGCCCATGCCGCGCAGGGCCACGAACTCGATGGCTTCCGCGTCGCGGCACGCCAGCAGCACCGCCGAAACCTGGCGGATCATGTCCAGCGTCAGCGCGTTGAGCGCCTTTGGCCGGTTCAGCGTGATGAGGGCCGCGCGGCCTTCGATCTCGACGATCACATCGCTCATGCCCTTTGCCTCCAGCCCACCAGTTCGTTGAGCATCAGCGCGCCGATCACCAGCGAGCCGCCCGCCAGCACCGTGGGCGTGGGCACCTCGCCCGCGCCCCACCATGCCAGCACGATACCGAAGATCACCTCGAGCAGGCCGAGCAGCGAAATCTCCGGCGCCTTCAGCACGCGGGCGCACACCACCGAGAGCGCGCAGGGAATCGCCAGCTGCACCAGGCCCAGCAAGGCAAGCAGCGCAACGTCGTGGCCGGACGCCTGGAACGGCATGGCCAACGGCAGCGTCACCAGCGACGAGATCGCCGCGCCCACGAGCACCGCCGGCACCAGGTCGACGTCATGGCCCTGCGCATGCGAGCGTTGCGTGACGGTCCAGTTCACGGCGCCGGCCAGCGGCACGAAGAGGGCCACCAACGTCCCGGCGATGCTGCCCTCGCCGAGTTGCGTGCCGTACATGTAGCCGATGCCGCAGCCGGCCAGGACGATGGCCACGGCCGTACGCGGCGGGATCCTGTGGCCGATGAAGATGCGCGCGAGCACGGCGGTGAGGAAGGGCCCCACCGACATCGTGACCAGCACGTTGGCGACGCTCGTGAGCGTGAGCGCCACCATGAACGCGGTGAACATCACGCTCCAGCACACGCCCGACAGCCACAGCGGCCAGCCGCCGCGCCGGATCTTCGCGAAGACCTCGCGGCCCTGGAAGAACGGCAGGATGACCAGCAGCGAGACGACCGTGAAGAAGCTGCGCCAGAACGTCACCTCGAAGCTGCGCGCCTGCTCGAGATGGCGCGTGATCACCCCCGCGATCGACCACATCAGGGTCACCGCGACCATCAGCACGACCGCCTGGCCGTGCTTGAGCTTCATGCGACGGCCATCTCGCGGCTGGCGCGCTTGCGCTCGTGCTCCTTCAGGTAGCGCTTGCGCAGGCGCACCGACTTGGGCGTGATCTCCACGAGCTCGTCGTCCTCGATGAACTCGACGCCGTATTCCAGGGTGAGCTCGATCGGCGGGGTGACCTTGATCGCGTCTTCCTTGCCGCTCACGCGGAAGTTGGTGAGCTGCTTGGTGCGCGTGGCGTTCACCACCAGGTCGTTGTCGCGGTTGTGGATGCCGACGATCATGCCCTCGTACACCGGGTCGTTGGCCTTGACGAACATGCGGCCGCGGTCGTCCAGCTTGCCCAGCGCGTAGGTGAAGATCTCGCCGTCGTCCATGGAGATCAACACGCCGTTCTTGCGGCCGGCGATGTCGCCCTTGTGCGGCTCCCAGCCGTCGAAGATGTTGGAGATCAGGCCCGAGCCGCGCGTGAGGTTCAGGAACTCGTTGGAGAAGCCGATGAGGCCCCGCGCGGGGATGCGGTACTCCAGGCGCACGCGGCCGCGGCCGTCCGGCTCCATGTTGACCAGTTCGCCCTTGCGCTCGCCCATGGCCTGCATCACGCCGCCCTGGTGCTGGTCCTCGACGTCGATCGTCACGAGCTCGATCGGCTCGTGCTTCACGCCGCCGATGTCCTTGAAGACCACGCGCGGCTTTGACACCGCCAGCTCGTAGCCTTCGCGGCGCATGTTCTCGACCAGGATGGTGAGGTGCAGTTCGCCGCGGCCCATCACCTCGAACACGCCTTCCTCGCCGGTGTCGCTCACGCGCAGCGCCACGTTCGATTGCAGTTCCTTCTGCAGGCGGTCCCAGATCTGGCGGCTGGTGACGTACTTGCCTTCGCGGCCCGCCAGCGGCGAGGTGTTGACGCAGAAGTTCATCGTCAGCGTCGGCTCGTCGACCTTCAGCATGGGCAGCGGCGCCGGCTCGAGCGGGTCGGTCACGGTCACGCCGATGCCCACCTCCTCGATGCCGTTGATCAGCACGATGTCGCCGGGGCCGGCTTCCTTGACCTGCACGCGCGTCAGGCCTTCGAACGTCAGCACCTGGTTGATGCGGCCCTTGACCTGCGTGCCATCCGGGCCTTCCATGACGAGGACGTCCATCGCCGGGCGGATCGTGCCCTGGTTGATGCGGCCCACGCCGATGCGGCCGACGAACGACGAGTAGTCGAGCGCGGAGATCTGCAGCTGCAGCGGGGCGGCCGGGTCGCCCTCGTGTTCGGGCACGTGCTGGAGCACCGTGTCGAACAGGGCCGACATGTCGGGGCCCCATTGCTTGCCGGGCTCGCCCTGCTCCAGCGACGACCAGCCGTTGATGCCCGAAGCGTAGACCACGGGGAAGTCGAGCTGTTCGTCGGTGGCGCCCAGCTTGTCGAACAGGTCGAAAGCCTCGTTGATCACCTTGTCGGGGTTGGCGCCCGGCTTGTCGACCTTGTTCACGACGACGATGGGACGCAGGCCGAGGGCCAGCGCCTTCTTCGTCACGAAACGCGTCTGCGGCATCGGGCCTTCCTGCGCGTCGATCAGCAGCAGAACGCCGTCGACCATCGACAGCGCGCGCTCCACCTCGCCGCCGAAGTCGGCGTGGCCGGGCGTGTCGACGATGTTGATGTGCGTGCCCTTCCAGGACACGGCGCAGTTCTTGGCGAGGATGGTGATGCCGCGCTCGCGCTCGATGGCGTTGTTGTCCATGACGGTGTCGACCACCTTCTCGTGTTCGGCGAAGGTGCCGGACTGGCGCAGGAGCTGGTCGACCATGGTGGTCTTGCCGTGGTCGACGTGCGCGATGATGGCGATGTTGCGGATCTGGCGGGTGTTCATGATGCGTTGGCGCTTTGCAGGATCTGCTGGATTTCGATCGGGCTCAGCAGCCGGCCCGGGATGAGTTCGCCGGCCTTGACGTGGCCGGTGCCCAAAAGCGAATTCGACGAATAGACGGCGATGCGGTCGCCGTCCGGCCAGTCGCCGCGGCGGCGCAGGCCGGAGAGGAAACGCCCGGCATCGTCTTCGCCGAGCGTGACAGGGGTGTGGCTATCGAGGAGCGACGACACGGGGTGAAGGTGCGCCATGCGCTCGTCTTCGCCCAGGGCTTCGAGCCTGTCGAGCGTGATGCAGCGGTCCACGGCGATGCCGCCGGACGCGACCCGCCGCAGCGACGTGAGGTGGCCGCCGCAGCCCAGCGCTTCGCCGATGTCTTCGCCCAGCGTGCGGATGTAGGTGCCCTTGCTGACGGTGGCGACGAGCATCAGCACCTCCGGCGCCGCCGCTTGCAGCGAGAGCGACCGCACCACGGCGTCGCGTGGCTCGCGCTCGACTTCCTGGCCGGCGCGCGCCAGCTCGTACAGCGGGCGGCCGTCCTTCTTGAGGGCGCTGTGCATCGGCGGCACCTGGCGGATGGCGCCGGTGAAGCGTTGCGCGACTTCCTCGATGCGGGCGGCGTCGAGCGGCGGCACCGGGCGGGTAGCGACGACCTCGCCCTCGGCGTCGCCGGTGGACGTCTTCACGCCCAGGCGGATCGTCGCTTCATAGGTCTTGTCCGCATCGAGCTGCAGCTGGCCGAACTTGGTCGCGGCGCCGAAGCACAGCGGCAGGACGCCTGTGGCCAGCGGGTCGAGCGTGCCGGTGTGGCCCGCCTTTTCGGCGCGCAGCAGCCAACTGGCCTTCTGCAACGCCTGGTTGCTGGAAAGGCCGAGCGGTTTGTCTAGCAACAACACCCCATGCACAGGGCGCCGTTGCACCCTGGTGCGTGGCGCGGACATGCTTACTCGTCGATCTTGGAACGGGAGGCGACGGCGCGCGCGATCAGCGCGTTCATGTCGGCGGCCCGCTCGGTCGTGCGGTCGAAGTTGAAGTGCAGCGTCGGCACGGTGTGGATGTGCAGGCGCTTGAAGAGGCCGTTGCGCAGGAAGCCGGCGGCGTGGTTCAGCGCCTCCTCGCACTCGTGCGGGTCGCCCACGAGCACGCTGAAGAAGACCTTCGCGTGCGCGTAGTCGGGCGTGACCTCCACCGAATTGATCGTGACCATGCCCAGGCGGGGATCCTTCACCTCGCGGATGAGCTCCGCCAGGTCGCGCTGGATCTGGTCCGCGACCTGGAAAGCTCGGTTGGGCTTGGCCTGCTTCTTCATGGCTTACAGCGTACGGGCGACTTCCTTGACTTCGAAGAACTCGAGCTGGTCGCCTTCCTTGATGTCGTTGTAGCCCTTGAGCTTGATGCCGCACTCGAAGCCTTCCTTGACCTCGCGCACGTCGTCCTTCAGGCGCTTGAGCGACTCGATCTCGCCGGTGTAGATCACCACGTTGTCGCGCAGCAGGCGGAAGTGCGAGCTGCGGGTGACCATGCCCGACGTGACCATGCAGCCGGCCACCGTGCCGATCTTGGACGCCACGAACACCGTGCGGATCTCGGCGGAGCCGATGACTTCCTCGCGTTTCTCGGGTGCCAGCATCCCCGACATCGCGGCCTTCAGCTCGTCGACGGCGTCGTAGATGATGTTGTAATAGCGGATGTCGATGCCGTTGTTCTCGGCCAGCTTGCGCGCACCGGCATCGGCGCGCACGTTGAAGCCGATCACGATCGCCTTCGAGGCGATGGCCAGGTTGATGTCCGACTCGGAGATGGCGCCGACGGCCGCGTACACGAGCTGGACCTTGACCTCCTCGGTCGAGAGCTTCAGCAGCGACTGCGACAGCGCTTCCTGCGAGCCCTGCACGTCCGACTTGACGATGATGGGCACCACCTTCACCTCGCCGGCGGTCATGTCCGTGAACATGTTCTCCAGCTTGGCGGCCTGCTGCTTGGCCAGCTTCGTGTTGCGGAACTTGCCGGCGCGGTAGGTCGCGATCTCGCGCGCACGGCGCTCGTCGGTCAGCACCATGAACTCGTCGCCGGCTTGCGGCACCTCGGTCAGGCCCTGGATCTCCACGGGCATCGACGGGCCGGCATCCTTGATGGCCTTGCCGTCTTCGTCGAGCATGGCGCGCACGCGGCCGTACGTCTGGCCCGCGAGCACCACGTCGCCGATCTTCAGCGTGCCGGATTGCACCAGCACGGTGGCGACCGGGCCGCGGCCCTTGTCCAGCTGCGCCTCGACCACGAGGCCCTTGGCCATCGTGTCGACGGGCGCCTTCAGCTCCAGCACTTCGGCCTGCAGCAGCACCTGCTCGAGCAGTTCCTCGACGCCCTGGCCCGTGAGGGCGGAGACGTTGACGAACGGCGAATCCCCGCCGTAGTCCTCGGGCACGACTTCCTCGCCCACGAGTTCCTGCTTGACGCGGTCGGGGTTGGCGCCCGGCTTGTCGATCTTGTTCACCGCGACCACGATCGGGACGCCCGCCGCCTTGGCGTGCTTCACGGCTTCCTTGGTCTGCGGCATGACGCCGTCGTCGGCCGCGACCACCAGGATCACGATGTCCGTGGCCTGCGCACCGCGTGCGCGCATCGCCGTGAAAGCCTCGTGGCCCGGCGTGTCGAGGAACGTGATCGAGCCGCGCGGCGTATCGACGTGGTAGGCGCCGATGTGCTGCGTGATGCCGCCGGCTTCGCCCGCCGCGACTTTGGTGCGGCGGATGTAGTCCAGCAGCGAGGTCTTGCCGTGGTCGACGTGGCCCATGACGGTGACGACGGGAGCGCGCGGCTTCGCCTCGGCTTCCGTGCTCACGTCTTCCTGCGTGAAGGCTTCGGGGTCGTCCAGCGCCGCGGGCAGGGCCTTGTGGCCCATTTCCTCGACCAGGATCATGGCCGTGTCCTGGTCCAGCGGCTGGTTGATGGTGACCATCTGGCCCAGCTTCATCAGCTGCTTGATCACCTCGGACGCCTTGACCGACATCTTGTGCGCGAGCTCGGCGACGGTGATCGTCTCCGGCACGTGCACCTCGATCACGCGCTGCTCGACCGGCGCGGCTTGCGCCTGGTCGTCGCGGTGGTCGCCGCGGTCGCCACGGCGGCCGCGCGGGCCGCCGCGCCACGAATTGCGGCCCACGCCGCCGGTGGCATCGCCACGCGTGGGGATGGCCTTCTTCTTGGACGGGTCACTGGCCCAGCTCGACGAGAGCTTGGCCGACTTGACTTCCTTGTTCGCGCCCGGCGCCGCCGGCGCCGGCGCCTGCGTGCCGGGACGGGTCACCGTAGGCTTGTGCAGCGTGCCCTTGGCGGCCGGCTTGGCATCGCCCGGCTTCGCGGCGGGCTTGGCCTCCTCGGGCTTCTTCGCCACCAGCACCTTCTTCGGCGTGGACATCATCGAGCGGATGGCGGCGGCTTCGGCTTCGGCCTTCTTGCGGCGGTCGGCCAGGTCGGTCATGCGCGCCGCTTCTTCCTCGGCTCGTGCCTTGGACGCGGCGTCCGCCTTCGCGCGCGCCTCGGCATGCGCGGCAGCGCGGGCGGCCTGCGCTTCCCCCGCTTCCTTGGTAGCGGTGGCCTGGTCCGACTGCACCTTCTCCCTTTTCGCGTCCTCGCTCGCGGCGTGCGCCACGGCACGCTCCTCGGCTTCGCGCTCGCGCCTTTCCGTTTCCTCGCGCAGGCGGCGCTTTTCCGCCAGGTCTTCTTCCTGGCGGCGGATCAGCTCGGCCTGGCGGCGCGCTTCTTCCTCGCGGCGGGCCAGCTCGGCCTCGTCCACGCGCGGCGCGGAGGGCTGCGGGGCTTCCTGCTCGGGCGCTTCGATGACGGCGGTGTCGCCGCCTTCCTCGCGCTTGACGAAGGTGCGCTTCTTGCGCACTTCCACCTGGATGGTGCGGGCCTTGCCGCTGGCGTCGGCCTGCTTGATCTCGCTGGTCGACTTCTTGGTCAGCGTGATCTTCTTGCGCTCGGGCGCGGCGGCGGTGCCGTGCGCGGCCTTCAGGTAGCCGAGCAGCTTCTGCTTGTCGGTTTCCGACAGCGAATCGGACGCGGCCGACTTGGCCACGCCCGCGCTCTTCAGCTGCTCGAGCAGGGTGTCGGGAGATTTCTTGAGTTCTGCGGCGAACTCGGCGACGGTGGTACTGGACATGTGTTCGTTTGCCTCCCGTTATTCATGGGTCGCCGCCGCCGCACCGGTGAACCAGTGCTCGCGCGCCTTCATGATCAGGGCCTTGGCCTCGTCCTCGGACTGGGCGGTGATTTCGGTGAGCTCGTCGACGGCCAGGTCGGCCAGGTCGTCGCGGGTGTGCACGCCGTTCTCGGCGAGCTTGGCAATCAGTTGCGGGTTGAGGCCCTCGAGGTCGCGCAGGTCCTGCGAGACTTCCTCGACGCTCTCCTCGCGGGCGATCTCCATCGTGAGGAGCGCGTCCTTGGCGCGGGCACGGAGTTCGTTCACCGTGTCCTCGTCGAAGGCCTCGATCTCCAGCATTTCCTGGATCGGCACGTAGGCCACTTCTTCCAGGCTGGTGAAGCCTTCGGAGATCAGGATGTCGGCGATTTCCTCGTCCACGTCCAGCTTTTCCATGAAGAGCTGGCGGATGCCCGAGGACTCCTCGGCCTGCTTCTGCGCCGATTCGTTCGCGTCCATGATGTTGATCTTCCAGCCCGTGAGCTCGGACGCGAGCCGCACGTTCTGGCCGCCGCGGCCGATGGCGATGGCGAGGTTCTCCTCGTCGACCACCACGTCCATGGCGTGCTTCTCCTCGTCGACGACGATGGAGGTGACGTTCGCGGGCGCCAGCGCGCCGATCACGAATTGCGCCGGGTCGTCCGACCACAGCACGATGTCGACGCGCTCGCCGGCGAGTTCGTTGGTCACGGCGTTCACGCGCGAGCCGCGCACGCCGACACAGGTGCCGATGGGATCGACGCGCTTGTCGTGCGAGACCACGGCGATCTTGGCGCGCGAACCCGGGTCGCGGGCGCAGCTCTTGATCTCCAGCAGGCCCTGCTCGATCTCGGGCACTTCCTGGCGGAACAGCTCGATCATGAACTCGGGCGCCGCGCGCGACAGGATGATGGGCGCGCCGCGCAGCGTCAGGTCCACCTCCATGATCATGGCGCGGACGCGGTCGCCGTTGCGCAGGTTCTCCTTGGGGATCATCTCGCTGCGGCGCAGGCGCCCTTCGACGCGGCCCGACTCGACGATGATGTCGCCCTTGTCCATGCGCTTGACGGTGCCCACGAAGATCTTGTCGCCGCGCGACATGAAGTCGTTCAGCAGCATCTCGCGCTCGGCGTCGCGGATCTTCTGCAGGATCACCTGCTTGGCGGCCATGGCGCCGATGCGGCCGATCGGCACGGATTCCACCGGCTCCTCGATGTAGTCGCCCGGCTCGACGTCCTCGACGCGCTCCTTGGCGTCCATCAGCATCTCTTCGGCGTCGGGGTTCTGCAGGCCCTGCTCGTCGGGCACCACCAGCCAGCGGCGGAAGGTCTCGTAGGCGCCGCTGTCGCGGTCGATCGCCACGCGGATGTCGACGTCGCCTTCGTACAGCTTCTTGGTGGCCTGCGCCAGGGCGGACTCCACCGCGCCGAACACGACATCGCGCTCGACGTTCTTCTCGCGCGAAATGGCTTCCACCAGCATCAACAGTTCGCGGTTCATGTCACTGCTCTCCTTGCGCTCGGGACTTTCGGCCCTTGAAATCCACTATCGACGCCAGACGCGCTTCCCTGAGCTCGTCCAGCGAAAAACCCAATGCCTGCAACGGGGCAGGCTGCTTCTTCTTGCTCACGCGGCGCCCCGGCTTTTCTTCCGGCGCATCGCTCCACACCACTTGCCAGCGGTCGCCGGCTTTTTCCAGCGTGCCGCGGAATTTCTTGCGGTTCGCCGCCACCTGGCCGGCGCCCGCCTCGCCCATGGGCTGCTTCAGCGTGATGTCGACCACCTCGCCGGCGAAGCGCTCGAAGTCGCTTTCGTTCCTGAGCGGGCGGTCGATGCCCGGCGACGAAACTTCCAGGCGCTTGTAGTCGACGGCCTCGACTTCCAGCGCGTACTGCAGCTGGCGGCTGACCTTCTCGCAGTCCTCAACGTTCACGGACTGTTCGCCGGCGCCCCGCCCCTTCCAGGGCATGTCGATCGTGACGCGCAGCAGGCCCCCGGCGGATCGCTCCACCTCCACGAGGTCGTAACCGAGCCCGGTCACGGCCTGCTCGACGACATCCTGCAGCGCCAACGCTTGTCCACACCCTTCGCAAAAACCGATCGACCATAAAAAACGGGCGGTAGGTTCCGCCCGTCTGTCTAGGTCGTGAGGCCGGTATTGTAACCCGCAAACCCTTGATTTGCAACGGCTTGGAGGCCAAACGCCCCGAATGCGGCCCTTAGAATCCCAGCAAAGTTTTACTACTCAGCCAGGCCTTCCATGGGTTTCCTTTCGGGCAAGAAGTTCCTCGTCACCGGCGTGCTGTCCAACCGGTCCATCGCCTACGGCATCGCCAAGTGCTGCCACGCCCAAGGGGCCGAACTCGCGTTCAGCTACGTGGGCGACCGGTTCAAGGACCGCATCACGGAATTCGCCGCCGACTTCGGCTCGAAACTGGTCTTCGACTGCGACGTGGGCGATGACGCCCAGATCGACCAGCTCTTCAAGGACCTGTCGGCCACCTGGCCCAAATTCGACGGGTTCGTGCACAGCATCGGATTCGCTCCGCGCGAAGCCATCGCCGGCAACTTCCTCGACGGGCTGACCCGCGAGAACTTCCGCATCGCGCACGACATCAGCGCCTACAGCTTCCCGGCCATGGCCAAGGCCGCGCTGCCTTACCTCAACGACAAATCGGCACTGCTGACCTTGACCTACCTGGGCGCCCTGCGGGCCGTGCCCAACTACAACACCATGGGCCTGGCCAAGGCGTCGCTGGAGGCTTCGGTGCGCTACCTGGCCGAAGCGGTGGGCAAGCTGCCCGATGGCCGCTCCATCCGCGTCAACGGCATCAGCGCCGGCCCGATCAAGACCCTGGCCGCGAGCGGCATCAAGGATTTCTCCAAGCTCCTGGGCGTGGTGGCGGGCGTCGCGCCGTTGCGCCGCAACGTGACCATCGAGGATGTGGGGAACGTGGCCGCCTTCCTGCTGAGCGACCTGGCCGCCGGGGTGACCTCGGAGATCACCTACGTCGACGGCGGCTTCAGCCACGGGGCCGTGGCGCTGGGCGACTAGGCCAAAAAACAGCCCACCTGTTCCACGCCCCCGGTCAGGACGCGCGGAACAGGTGGGCGAAGCTGCGGCTGACCTCGAGCACCTCGGCGTGCTCGCGGATGTGGACACGCTGGCGACCGGTGTCGTCGCGCGTCACCGCCGCAATGGCTCCCAGGTTCACCACCGCGCTGCGGTGGATCTGCCAGAACTGCTGCGGGTCCAATTGGGGCAGCAGTTCGCGGATCGGCGTGCGGATGAACGCCTCCTGGTCGCGGGTCTGCACCCGCGTGTACTTCTCGTCCGACTTGAAGAACAGCACGTCCTTCACGTCGATCAGTTTCGTGGTGCTGCCCGTCGTGGCCTGGATCCAGCGCAGCGGCTCGGATGGCCGCGGCGTGATGCCCTGCTGCAGCTGCGACAGCTTGGCCAACAGCGAGTCCAGCGCCACTTCGTCGGTGGGCGGCGGCGGGACCGCGCGGCGGGCCAGGCGCGACTTCACGCGCTGCGCCGTCTGGACCAGGCGTTCGGGCTCCACCGGCTTGAGCAGGTAATCGAGCGCGCCGTGCTCGAAGGCGGAGACGGCGTATTCGTCGTACGCCGTCACGAAGACGATCTCGCCCTGCCAGCCGGGCAGCGCCAGGATCTCCCGCGCCGCCTCGATGCCCGTCATGCCGGGCATGCGGATGTCGAGGAACATCACGTCGGGGCGCAGCTCGTCGGCCCTGGCGAGGGCCTCGTTGCCGTCGCGGGCCTCGCCGATGATCTGCAGGTCGGGCCAAGCCGCCTGCAGCCGGGTCTTGAGCTGCTCGCGCAGCAGGCGCTCGTCGTCGGCGATCACCGCCGTCAGGGGTTTGGCGGGGGCGTTCATGCCGGCGTCCCCCGCAGCCCGTCGATGTTGGCCACCGTCTCGGGACCCACCTGGTAGGGCACGACGATCTTCACGGTGGTGCCCTGCGTGTCGTCGGACACGATCATCAGGCGGCTCTTGCCGGGGAACATCATGGCCAGGCGCTCGCGGATATTCTGCAGGCCCAGGCCGGTGCCCGAGGTGGCGCTTTCGAGCCGCGTGGTGTCGGGGATGCCGATGCCGGTGTCCCTGACCTCCACCCACAGCTGGCCGTTCTGGATGCGCGCGGCCACCGTCACCTTGCCGCCTTCGGGCTTGGGCTCGATGCCGTGCTTGATGGCGTTCTCCACCAGCGACTGCAGCATCATGGGGGGGAATTCCGCGCTTTCGGCGCCTTCGGGCACGGCGAACTCGACGTCCAGCCGGTCCTCCATGCGCATCTTGAGCAGGTCGAGGAAGGACCGGATCAGGCGCAGTTCGCGGCCCAGCGTGGACGTCTCCTGGCGCATCTGGGGCAGCGCGCCGCGCAGGTAGACGATCAGCGCTTTCTGCATCTGGCTGGCGCGCTTGGGGTCGGTCTCGATCAGGTAGTCGATGGCGCCGAGCGTGTTGAACAGGAAGTGCGGCTCGACCTGGGCCTGCAGCACCTGCAGGCGGGCCTGCACCAGCTGGCGCTCCATGGCCTCGTGCTCGGCGGACTGCTGCGCCGACTTCACCTTGGCGTCGGCCTGCGCGACCTTGCGCACGACGATCTTCGACGCCACGAGGTAGGCGAACACGATGACCAGCAGCGCGGAGCCCACGTCGCCGATCAGGCCGCGGAAGGTGAAGATCTGCTTGCTGATGGTGCGGGGCGTGTCGTCGTCGTCGTCGGTGTCGACGTCGATGCCTTCGATGCGGATGCCCTTCTTGCCGGGCACGGGCGGGATGGGTGGCGCGGGCGGCTTCTCGGCGGCCTCTTCGTCCTCGTGTTCGGCCGAAGGCGCGGAAGCCGCGGAGGCCGCCGGGGTGGGCGTGGCGCGGCGGCGGACGATGGTGATGCCGCCGGGGCCGCCGATCTGCACGTCGACGTTGTTCTTTTCCTTGTTGCGCACCACCTTGACGGTGTCGTGGCGCAGGTGCAGCTGCTCGGAGATGATGCCGCCCGCCGCGATGACGATGATGAACAGCAGCAGCAGCCGCCACCAGCTCATGGACGCGGCCCAGGTGCTGACCTGGGCGTTCGCGCGCAGCAGCCAGTCGACGTCCAGGCCGAAACGGCGCTGCGGGACGGGTTTCTTCTCGGGTTCCATGGCCGGATTATTCCCGTCCGTTCCCTTCATGGATCACAGGGCCGCGGCGGCGCGGTGAACGGTGCTGGCGGCGACGGCGCTGGCGGCCTCGCGGCGCGCCACGATCTCCACCGTCGGCAGCTTCACGTAGATCGTGCCGCGGGACATGGCGGCCGAGCTTTCGTCGACGGCGCGGTGGCTTTCATGGCCGGCGGCGAAGCAGGCGGCGGTCACCAGGCCGGCCACGGCGAAGGCGGCGGCGAAGCGGGTGGCGGCGGAATTGAGCGGTTGGGGGCGGTTCGTGGTCATTTCGTCTCTCCTGGAGGCCGTTGGGGCCCCGATGGAGATGGACTGTAGGGACCGCCCCGCCCCGCCGCGAGCGGGATGCGACGAACTGCGGGAAAGTGCGACGAACCGCCGGCTGGCGGGACGGGCGGGAGCCTCAGTTCTTCACGCAGTCGGCGAAGAACCGTACTTTCCCGTCCGCATCGACCTCCTCGACCAGCCCGTGGATGTCGGTTTCGAAGCCCGGGCACATCGAGTTGAACTCCCGCGAGAAGCGCAGGTAGTCCACGATCTTCTTGTTGAACACCTCGCCCGGGATCAGCAGCGGGATGCCCGGCGGGTAAGGCGTGACCAGGGACGTGGTCACCCGGCCTTCCAGGTGGTCGATCTCCACCCGCTCGGTCTTGCGGTGGGCGATGTAGGAGAAGGCGTCGCTGGGCTTCATCGCCGGCTGCAGGTCCGACAGGTACATGTCGGTGGTCAGGCGGGCGATGTCGTACTTGGCATAGAGCTCGTGCACGTGCTGGCACAGGTCGGCCAGCCCCATGCGCTCGTACCGCGGGAACTGCTGGCAGAACTCGGGCAGGATCTTCCACATCGGCTGGTTGCGCGCGTAGTCGTCCTTGAACTGCTGCAGCGCCGTGAGCATGGTGTTCCAGCGGCCCTTGGTGATGCCGATGGTGAACATGATGAAGAAGGAATACAGGCCGGTCTTCTCCACGATGATCCCGTGCTCGGCGAGGAAGCGCGTGACGATCGATGCCGGGATGCCGGTCTTGGCGAACTTGCCGTTCAGGTCCAGGCCGGGCGTGACGATGGTGGACTTGATCGGGTCCAGCATGTTGAAGCCCTCGGCCAGGTTGCCGAAGCCGTGCCACTTGGCCGTGCGCGCCTCGCCCTTGATGATCCAGTCGTCGGCGCGGCCAATGCCCTCGTCCACCAGCTTGTCCGGGCCCCAGACCTTGAACCACCAGTCCTTGCCGTACTCCTGGTCGACCTTGCGCATGGCGCGGCGGAAGTCCAGCGCTTCCAGGATCGACTCCTCCACCAGCGCCGTGCCGCCGGGCGGCTCCATCATGGCGGCCGCGACGTCGCAGCTGGCGATGATCGAATACTGCGGGCTGGTGGACGTGTGCATCAGGAACGACTCGTTGAACAAATGGCGGTCCAGTTTGTTCTCGTTCGCGTCCTGCACCAGCACGTGGCTGGCCTGGCTGATGCCGGCCAGCAGCTTGTGGATGGATTGCGTGGCGTAGACCAGCGACTTCTGCGGCCGCGCGCGCTTGCGGCCCATCGCGTGGAAGTTGCCGTAGAACGGGTGGAAGCACGCGTGCGGCAGCCAGGCCTCGTCGAAGTGCAGCGCCTCGACGTAGCCGTCCAGCATGCCCTTGATGGTCTCGGTGTTGTACAGGACGCCGTCGTAGGTGGACTGCGTCAGCGTGAGGATGCGGGGCTTGACCTTGTCGGCGTCCACGCCGGCCAGCAGCGGGTTGGCGCGGATCTTGGCCTTGATCGCCTCGGGCGAGAACTCCGACTGCGGGATCGGCCCGATGATGCCGAAATGGTTGCGCGTCGGCTTCATGAACACGGGGATCGCGCCCGTGAGGATGATCGAGTGCAGGATCGACTTGTGGCAGTTGCGGTCCACCACCACCACGTCGCCGGGCGCCACCGTGTGGTTCCACACCATCTTGTTCGACGTGGACGTGCCGTTGGTGACGAAGAAGCAGTGGTCGGCGTTGAAGATGCGCGCCGCGTTGCGCTCGCTGGCCGCGACGGGCCCCGTGTGGTCAAGAAGCTGCCCCAGTTCATCGACAGCGTTGCACACGTCCGCGCGCAGCATGTTCTCGCCGAAGAACTGGTGGAACATCTGGCCGATGGGGCTCTTGAGGAACGCCACCCCGCCCGAGTGGCCCGGGCAGTGCCAGGAATACGAACCGTCCTCGGCGTAATCGAGCAGCGCCTTGAAGAACGGCGGCTGGATACCTTCCAGGTACGACTTCGCCTCGCGGATGATGTGGCGCGCCATGAACTCCGGCGTGTCCTCGTACATGTGGATGAAGCCGTGCAGCTCGCGCAGGATCTCGTTGGGCAGGTGGCGCGAGGTCTTGGTCTCGCCGTAGATGTAAAGCGGCACGTCGGCGTTCTTGCGCCGCACCTCGTCGATGAAGGTCTGCAGGTTCAGCACCGCCGGGTCCAGGTCCGGCCCCGGCGTGAACTCCTCGTCGTCGATCGACAGGATGAAGGCGCTGGCGCGGCTTTGCTGCTGCGCGAACTGCGACAGGTCGCCGTAGCTGGTGACGCCCAGCACCTCGAAGCCCTCGGCCTCGATGGCCTGGGCCAATGCGCGGATCCCCAGGCCCGAGGTGTTCTCGGAGCGGTAGTCCTCGTCGATGATGACGATGGGGAAGCGGAACTTCATCGCGGCGGCCTTTCAGGCGGGAAAACGCAAAACAGGCGCGAAGTGTATGCAAGATTTGCCACAATGCGCCGAAACGAGGAGGGTCCATGGCACAAGCCACGTGGTGGTGGGTCGCCGCCGGCATCGCGGTCGCCGTCGAGCTGGGCACCGGAACGTTCTACCTGCTGATGATCGCGGCGGGCCTGGCCGCGGGCGCCATCGCGGCCCACCTGGGGCTGGATCCGACCCTGCAGGTGGTCGCCGCAGCCCTCGTCGGGGGCGGCGCGGTCGCGGCCTGGCACGCCAAGCGGCGGCGCGAGCCCCCGGGCGCCCAGGCGCGCGCCAACCCGGACGTCAACCCGGACATCGGCGAGGTCGTGCAGGTGGACGCCTGGGGCGCCGACGGCTCGGCCAGCGTCCACTACCGCGGCGCCCGGTGGACGGCCGTCGCCGCACCCGGCACCGCGCGAGAGCCCGGCCCGCACCGCATCCGCGAGGTCGTCGGCAACCGCCTCGTGGTCGAGAAAGCCTAGGAGCAAGCAGCATGTACACCGCCATCATCCTGTTCGTCGTCGCCATGGTCTTCGTGATCCGCACGCTCAAGGTCGTGCCCCAGCAGCACGCCTGGGTGGTCGAGCGCCTGGGCCGCTACCACGGCACGCTGGCCCCGGGGCTGAACTTCGTCATCCCCTTCATCGACCGCGTGGCCTACAAGCACAGCCTGAAGGAGGTGCCGCTGGACGTGCCCAGCCAGGTTTGCATCACGAGGGACAACACGCAACTTCAAGTCGATGGCATCTTGTACTTTCAGGTGACTGACCCGAAGCAGGCTAGCTACGGCTCGTCCAACTACATCGTGGCGATAACTCAACTTGCACAGACCTCTCTACGCAGCGTTATTGGCAAGCTGGAGTTAGACAAGACCTTCGAGGAGCGCGACATCATCAACGGCCAGGTGGTCGCGGCGATCGACGAGGCGGCGCTCACCTGGGGCGTGAAGGTGCTGCGTTACGAGATCAAGGACCTCACACCGCCCAAGGAGATCCTGCACGCGATGCAGGCCCAGATCACCGCCGAGCGCGAAAAGCGCGCCCTGATCGCCGCGTCCGAGGGCCGCCGGCAGGAGCAGATCAACATCGCCACCGGCGAGCGCGAGGCCTTCATCGCCCGCTCGCAGGGCGAGAAGCAGGCGCAGATCAACAAGGCCGAAGGCGAGGCGGCGGCCATCCTCGCCGTGGCCGAAGCCACTGCCGAGGCCATCCGCAAGGTCGCCGAATCGATCCGCCAGCCCGGCGGCGAGCAGGCCGTGCAATTGAAAGTGGCCGAGCGCGCGGTGGACGCATACAGCAAGGTCGCCGCCGACGCGACCACGACGCTCATCGTCCCGAGCAACACCACCGAGATGGCCACGCTCATCGCCTCGGCGATGAAGATGATGCAAACCACGAAGTCGCCCGCCGCCTGAGCGAGAATCCGCGCGTGGACGCAGCAGTGGCCCAGCAGGAACCCCACCGCCCCGCGGTCCCGCGCGACGCGGGCGCGGGCCTGTCCTGCATCGTGCCCTGCAAGAACGAGGCGAAGAACCTTGAGCTGCTGCTGCCCAAACTGGCGGAGGTGCTGCCCACGCTGGGCCTGCCCTGGGAAATCCTGCTGATCGACGATGGCAGCACCGACGCGACGCCCGCCATTGGAGCCGCCTGGGCCCACCGCGTGCCCGGCATCCGCCTGCTGCAGCTGTCGCGCAACTTCGGCAAGGAAGCCGCCATCACCGCCGGCCTGGAGTCGGCGCGCGGCGGCATCGTCGTCATCCTGGACGCCGACCTGCAGCACCCGCCCGGGCTCATCACCGACATGCTGGGCCGCTGGCGCCAGGGCGCGGACATCGTGTATGCCGTGCGCGAGGACCGCTCGGACGAGTCGCTGGTCAAGCGCGCGGGCACGGGCCTGTTCTACCGCCTGCTCAACGCCGGCGACCGCTTCGAGGTGCCCGCGGGCGCCGGCGACTTCCGCTTGATGGACCGGTCCGCCGTGCAGGCGCTGCTGCTGCTGCCCGAGCGGCGCCGCTTCATGAAGGGCCTGTACGCCTGGGTCGGCTTCCACGCCGAAGCCCTGCCCTACCTGCCCGAGGAGCGCGCCCACGGCCGGTCGCACTTCAGCCTGCGGCGGCTCGTGGGCCTGTCGCTGGACGGGCTGACGTCGTTCACCACCTGGCCGCTGCGCATCGTGAGCTACGTGGGCGTGGTGATGGCCCTGCTCGGTTTCGCGTATGGCGCGTTCATCAGCATCGAGTACTTCTTCATCGGCAACCAGGTCTCCGGCTGGACGACCATCGTGGTGGCGATGCTGTTCTTCTTCGGCGTGCAGATGATCTTCACGGGGATCATCGGCGAGTACATCGGGCGCATCTTCGAGGAGGTGAAGCAGCGCCCCGTGTACCTGGTCAAGCGCGAAGTGGGGCGCGGGCTGCCGGATTCGGCGCCGTGACCGTGCCTGCACAAACCGCGCGGCGCGATGGCGCGCTGCTGGTCGCCGCTTTTTTCTGGCTGGCCGCCACCGCGTGGCTGCGGCCGCTGGCCTTGCCCGACGAGGGCCGCTACATCGGCGTCGCGTGGGGCATGTTGCACTCGGGCGACTGGCTGGTGCCCATGCTGGACGGGCTGCCCTACTTCCACAAGCCGCCGCTCTTCTACTGGATCACCGCCACGGCGCTTGCCCTTTCCGACACGACAGTCGCCGCGCGCGCCGCCCCATGGCTGGGCGCGTGCCTGGGGACGGCGTCGCTCTTCCTCTTCGCAGGGCGCTGGGCCGGGCGCGACACGGCGCTGGCCGGCCTGTTCGCCTTGGTCACCGCGCCGCTGTTCTTCTTCGGCGCGCAGTACGCCAACCTCGACATGCTGGTGGCCGGCTGCATCGCCGCCACCATCCTCGCCTTCACGCATGCGGTGCTGCTGGGCCGCGAGGATGCGGCGTGGAAGCGCACCGTGCTACTCGCCTACGTGCTGTGCGCGCTGGGCGTGCTGGCCAAGGGGCTCATCGGCATCGTGCTGCCCGGCATGGTGCTGGTCCTGTGGCTGCTGGTGGAGCGGCGGTGGCAGGCGATGTTCCAGCTGCTCTGGTGGCCGGGCATCCTGTGCTTCCTGATCGTCGCGGCGCCGTGGTTCGTGCTGATGCAGCAGCGCTTCGAGTCGTTCACGCACTACTTCTTCGTGGTGCAGCACTTCCAGCGCTTCTCGGAAGGCGGCTTCAACAACCCGCGCGGGCCGTGGTTCTACCCGGTGGTGCTGGCGGCGGCCACGCTGCCCTGGTCGCTGTGGTGGGCCGGCGCGCGGCAGCGCGAATGGCGCGAACGATCGGAACCGGCCGCCGCGCGCCGGCTGATGCTGCTGTGGGCCGTGGCGATCACGCTGTTCTTTTCGCTGCCGCGCTCGAAGCTGGCCGGCTACATCCTGCCGGTGGTGCCGCCTCTCATCTACCTGGCCGCCGACGCGGCAACGGCCTTGCGCGCGCGCGCGCCGCGCTGGCAATCCGCGTGGCGCATCGCTGCCGCCGTCGCCGTGGCCGCCTGCCTGGCGGGCACCGCCCTGCTCGCGCGCCATGCCGACGGCTCGCAAGGCGAGCTGGCGCGGCTGCTGCGCGAGCGCGCCGCGCCGGCCGACGAGGTCTTCGCCCTGGACGAATACCGCTACGGCCTGTTGTTCGAGGCGCGGCTGCGCAAGCCGGTGGTGGTCGCCGCCGACTGGTCGCCGAAAGCCGTCGCCAGCCGCGACAACTGGCGCCGCGAACTGGCCGACGCCGCCGCGTTCGCCGAGCACCGCGAATGGCTGGTCGAACACGACGCGGTATTGCCCCGGGCGTGCGCCGCCGCAGGCGTTGCCTGGTTCGTGGGCAACACGAACATCATCGAGGAGTTCCCGTGGCTCAAGCACGCCGAGAAGGTCGCCACGCGCGGCGAGCTGTCGCTGTGGCGCGCGGCGGCGGATACGCCGCTCAGGCGGGACCAGTGCCGCGGAAAGCCCAGCGCGAGCTCAGGATCCACGTCATCACCGCCACGCCGATGAGCACGAAGAACAGGATGACCGCGTACCAGTGCGTGCCCGCGAGGTGCAGCAGCAGCGCGTACGTCGCCTCGTTGATCGCGAAGCCGGTGGCGGAGATCGCCAGGAAGCGGGCCGCGGCGCGGGCCAGCGGCGCACCGGAGCGCGGGAAGCTCAGGTGGTAGTGGCCCATGAAGGAGATGCAGAACGCGATGAGCCATGCGACGATGTTCGCCGCCAGCGGATGCCAGCCGAGCTGCGACACCAGCCCCATCACCGTGAGCAGGTGCACCCCTGCCGAGGTGCTGCCGACGACGATGAACCAGGTTACCCGGCGCAGCATGCGAGCATCCCCTGCGTGAAACCATGACGGCCCGCATCGCCATCTGCATCGACGACTACGGCCTGCACCCGGCCGTGGACGAGGCGATCCTCGCCCTGGTCGGGCGCGGGCGCGTCAGCGCGACGAGCTGCCTGGTGGGCGGGCCGGCGTGGACCCAGGACGCGCCGCGGCTGAAGCAAGCCTTCGATGCCGGACGCGTCGATGCCGGCCTGCACCTGGACCTGACCGAAGACCCGCTCGACGCGACGCTGCGCAAGCCCGTGGGCGCGTGGATGCGCGACAGCCTGCTGCGCACGCTCGACCGCAAGCGCGTGCGCGCGGAGCTGGTGGCGCAGCTCGATCGTTTCGAGGCCACGATGGGCCGCGCGCCCGCGCACGTGGACGGGCACCAGCACATCCACCAGTTCCCGGTGGTGCGCGACATCGTCATCGAGGAACTGGAGCGCCGCTATGCGGGCGGCCACCGCCCCTGGCTGCGCAGCATCCGCGGCGCGGCGCGCTGGCGCTTCAAGGGCATGGTCATCGAGACGATGGGTGCGCTGGCCTGGGTGACGTCCGGCCGGCGTACGCGCCTGCCGCAGAACCGCTCGCTGCTGGGCGTCTACGACTTCCGCGGCGGCGCCGACCGTTACCGCCGGCTGCTCGCCGACTGGATGGCGCATGCACGCGACGGCGACCTGCTGATGGCGCACGTGGCCACCGGCATCGTGCCCGGCGACGAGATCGCGCAGCCGCGCGTCGTGGAGTGGGAAGTGTTCTCGCAAGATGGGTTCGATGAGGTGCTGCGCGGTGCGGGGGTGACCGTGGTGCGCATGAGCGAGATCGTAGCCGCCTCGTGAAAAAGCCCGCGGGTGCGGGCTTCACGGTGCTTCTGGCGGAGAGGGCGGGATTCGAACCCGCGGTGGGGATTAGCCCACACACGCTTTCCAGGCGTGCGACTTAAACCGCTCATCCACCTCTCCTGCGCGAACCGCAGATTCTACCAGCGGGCTACGCCGCTTCCGCCCTGCGCATCTTCGCCGGGTCGGACAGCATCGTCAGCAGCAGGTTCACGTCGGCCGGCTTGACCATGTGGAAGTCGAAGCCCGCCTGCACCGAGCGCGAGCGGCTCTCGGCCTCGCCGTAGCCCGTCAGCGCGATCAGCAGCGCGTCGCGCGACTGCGGCTGGCTGCGCAGGCGGTTGGCCACCTCGAAGCCGTTCATGCCGGGCAGGCCGATGTCGAGCAGCACCACGTCGGGCCGGAAGTCCTCGGCGATCCTCAGCGCCGACATGCCCTCGTGCGCGGTCTTGACCTCGAAGCCTTCCATCTCCAGCAGCGTCATCAGCGTCTCGGCCGACGCCGCGAGGTCGTCCACAACCAGGATGCGCGCCGGCTTGTCGCGCGCCGCCGCGGGCCGCGCCACGATGGGCGCGATGGTGGCCGATTGCGGGCGCTCCACGACGGTGGCCGGCAGGCGCACGATCACCTCGGTGCCCTTGCCGCTGCCGGCGCTGAAGGCCTCGACGCCGCCGCCATGCAGCTCCACCAGGTGCTTGACCAGCGTGAGGCCTATGCCCAGCCCGCCCTGAGAGCGGTCGAGCGACTGGTCACCCTGCGCGAACAGGTCGAAGATGTGCGGCAGGAAGTCGGGCTCGATGCCCGCCCCCTCGTCCTTCACCGCGATGCGCACCTGGCCGTCGGCGTACGTGGCCGCGATCTCGATCGCCGTTCCCGGCCCCGAGAACTTCGACGCGTTGTTGACCAGGTTCGACAGCACCTGCGACAGGCGCACCGCGTCGCCCTGGATCTCGATGGGCTCGTCGGGCAGGCGCAGCACCACCTCCTGCTCGCGCGCCTGCATGCGCGGCGCGGTGGCCTCGACCGCACGCTCCACGATCGATTCGAGCGAGAGCGGCTCGGGCCGCACGGTGACCTTGCCCTGCACGATGCGCGAGACGTCCAGCAGGTCGTCGATGAGGCGCGTCATGTGGTCGGCCTGCCGGCCGATCACGTCGCGCGCCCAGTGCATCGTTTCGACCGATACGTCGCCGGCCTGCATGATGTGGACGGCGTTGCGGATGGGGGCCAGCGGGTTGCGCAGCTCGTGCGCCAGCATGGCCAGGAACTCGTTCTTGCGCCGGTCGGCCTCCTGCACGGCCGTGTACAGGCGCGCGTTCTCCATCGCGATGCCCGCGCGGCTGCCAACCTCGCGCACCAGCGCGTTGCGCTGCGCGTCGAAGCTCTCGGCCGCGCCCAGGATCACCAGCGCGCCGCGCGGCTCGTCGCCGGCCATCAGCGGCGCGATGGCCGCACCGCGCGCGCCGTCTTTCCAGACGCGGAACTTCCGCGTGCGGATCGCCTGGTCGCATTCGGCTCGCAGCTGCGGGCTGAAGGCCTCGGTATCGTTGGCCTGGGCCGCGGGCTGCATCTCGAGCCGGCGCACGCCGCCTTCGCGGTCGGCCAGGCCCACGATGGCCCGGTCGCCGAGCACCGGCACGCACAGGTCCAGCACCGCGGCGATGGTGTCGTCGAGGTTCAGCGACCGCGACAGCACGCGGCTGGCTTCCGCGAGGTAGTCGGCCCGCGTGATCGCATCCTCCGCCGCCGCCCGCGCCGCCTCGGACCGCGCGAGCGCCTCGCGGGCCGCAGCCTGGTGCTGCAGCTCGCGGTTCATGCGGAACAGCTCGACGAACACGCGCACCTTGGAGCGCAGCACGTCCGCCACCACCGGCGAAGGGATGTAGTCCACCGCGCCCAGCGCATAGCCCTGCGCCGCCTGCACCTCGTCGACGTAGGCCGTGATGAAGACGATGGGCGTCTGCGCCGACTTCTTGTACTGGCGGATCAGGCCGGCCGTCTCCAGCCCGTCGATGTCGGGCATGTTGACGTCCAGCAGGATCACCGCGAACTCCTGCTCCAGGATGCGCGCGAGCGCCTCCTTGCCCGAGTTCGCGCTGACGACGTGCCCCAGGTCCTCGAGGATGGTGCGGAAGACGACGTGCTTTTCCGGCAGGTCGTCCACGACCAGGATGCTGACCTGGTCTTCGGGGGTGGCGGTCGTGGGTTTTTCGGTCACATGCGTCACTGGTGCAGCCACGCCCTCAGCACGGTCAGGAGGTCCTGCGTGTTGACGGGCTTGGACAGGTAGTCCCAGGCGCCGGCCTCGATGCACTTCTCGCGGTCGCCCTTCATCGCCTTCGCGGTCACCGCCACCATCGGCAGGTTCTTGCCCTGCGGCAGCTTGCGGATCTCCTTCATGGTGGCCATGCCGTCCATCTCCGGCATCATGATGTCCATCAGCACGACCTTGATCTGCGGGTCGTTGGCCACGCGCTGGATCGCGTCGCGGCCGTTGTCGGACCACACGATGTCCATGCCGTGCTCCTCGAGCACGGTCGCCAGCGCGAAGATGTTGCGCATGTCGTCGTCGACGATCAGCACGCGCTTGCCGTGCAGCGGCTTGCTCGACTCGTGCAGCGTGTTGATGATGCCGCGCTTGGCCTCGGGCAGCTTGGCCACGTTGTGGTGCAGCGCCAGCAGCGTGTCGTCGAAGAGCTTGGGCACCGAGTGCGACTCGTGCACGGTGACCTTGTCGTCGGAGTGCCACGTGAACTTGCCGCCGTCCTTGGACGAGCCGTGGTACAGCAGCAGCGGCAAGGGGCCCAGCTCGGCCTGCGCCGCCAGCAGCTTGCGGCATTCGCGCGGCTCCAGGCCGGGGAAGCCGTCCTCGAGGACCACCGCGTCGAAGCGGTTCTCCTCCAGCGCCTCGGCGAGCTTGTCGGCGCTCTTGGCGACGATCACCGAGAACTGTTCGTCCTCGAGCTCGGCCAGCAGCTCCTTGCGCGCGGACGCGTCCTTCAGCGCCACCAGCACGTTGCGCTGGCTGCGCGTCAGGTACGAGTGCAGCTTGTCCAGCATCGTGTCGAGCACTTCCTTGCGCTGGATCGGCTTCTCGACGAAGGCCACCGCACCCGAGCGGAAAGCCCGCTCCTTCGAGTCGTCCGTGGAGATCACCGTCACCGGCACGTGGCGCGCGGCCATGTCCTGCTTCAGGCGGTCCAGCACGCGCCAGCCGTCCATGTCGGGCAGGTACATGTCGAGCGTGATGGCGCTGGGCTTGTACTGGTTGGCGAGCGTCAGGGCGCCGGCGCCCATCGGCGTGACCAGGCCCTTGAAGCCCTTGGCGCGCGCGGCATCGAGCAGGAACTTGGCGAAGGCGATGTCGTTCTCGACGATCAGCAGAACCAGGTCGCCGCCCGCGATGGTGTCGCGGTCATCGCCCGCCTCGTTCTTGAGGATGACGCTTTCGTCGAGGACCACCGCATCCTCGACGTCCGGCTCGGGGCGCTGCTGCGGCTGCGCACGCTTGGCCGTGGCCGGGCCGGGCAGCGTGGCGTCCGAGCGCGGCTCGTTCGCGGCGACGCCGCGGCGCTGGCCGCGCGCGCCGATGTAGGCCAGCGGCAGGTACAGCGTGAAGGTCGAGCCCGAGCCCGGCGAGCTCGTCAGCTTGATCTCGCCGCCGAGCAGCTTGGACAGCTCGCGCGAGATGGCCAGGCCCAGGCCCGTGCCGCCGTACTTGCGGCTCGTGGAGCCGTCGGCCTGCTGGAAGGCCTCGAAGATGATCTGCTGCTTGTCGCCCGAGATGCCGATGCCGGTGTCCTCCACCGAGAACGCCACCACCTGCTGCGCGCGGTGCAGTTCCTCGTTGTCGGCCGACCAGCCGGTGAACGCTTCCTCGATGGTCAGCGTCACGTGGCCCTGGTGCGTGAACTTGAAGGCGTTGGACAGCAGGTTCTTCAGGATCTGCTGCAGGCGCTTGACGTCCGTGACCATCGACGTCGGCAGGTTCACGCCGGTGTGGATCATGAAGTCCACGTTCTTCGCCTCGGCCACGTGGCGGAAGGTGCGCTCCACGTACAGCTGCAGGTCCGACAGGCGCAGCTCGTTCACGTCCACCACCACCGTGCCCGACTCGATCTTCGACAGGTCCAGGATGTCGTTGATCAGCATCAGCAGGTCGTTGCCCGACGAGTGGATGGTCTTGGCGAACTCCACCTGCTTCGGGTTCAGGTTGCCCTCGATGTTCTTCGACAGCTGGTCCGACAGGATCAGCAGCGAATTGAGCGGCGTGCGCAGCTCGTGCGACATGTTCGCGAGGAACTCGGACTTGTACTTGGAGGTCAGCGCCAGCTGCTTCGCCTTGTTCTCCAGCTCCTGCCGCGCCTGTTCCACTTCCGCGTTCTTGCGCTCCACCTCCTGGTTCTGGTGCACCAGCAAGCGGGCCTTTTCCTGCAGTTCCTGGTTGGTCTGCTGCAGCTCCTGCTGGCGGCTCTGGAGCTCCTGCGCCAGCGATTGCGATTGCGACAGCAGGTCTTCCGTCCGCGTGTTGGCCTCGATCGTGTTGATCACGATGCCGATCGATTCCATCAGCTGGTCCAGGAAGGCCTGGTGCGTCGGGTTGAAGTTCTGCACCGACGCCAGTTCGACGACGCCGCGCACCTGCCCTTCGAAGATGATGGGCATGACCAGCACGTTGAGCGGCTGCACCTGGGCCAGGCCCGACGCGATGCGCAGCGACTCGGGGATGCTCGAGGTCAGCAGCAGCTTCTTCTTGTCGTACGCGCACTGGCCGACCAGGCCTTCGCCCATGTCGAGTTCCTTGCCGTACGAGCTCTGGCCTTCCGACGCGTAGCTCGCCATCAGGCGCAGCTTGGGCGTCTCGTGCGTGTAGCGCAGCACGTAGAACTCGGCCTGCTGCGCGCCGACCACGGGCGCCAGCTCCGACAGGATCAGGTGGCCGACGGCCACAAGGTCCTTCTGGCCCTGCAGCATGCGCGAGAACTTCGCGAGGTTTGTCTTCAGCCAATCCTGCTCCGCGTTCAGCTGGGTCGTGTCGCGCAGGTTGCGGATCATCTCGTTGATCGTGTCCTTCAGCGCGGCCACCTCGCCCAGCGCTTCCACCGTGATCGAACGCGTCAGGTCACCCTGCGTCACGGCGGTCGCCACTTCGGCAATGGCCCGCACCTGCGTTGTGAGGTTGGCGGCCAGCTGGTTCACGTTCTCCGTCAGGCCCTTCCACGTGCCCGCGGCGCCCGGCACCTTGGCCTGGCCGCCCAGCTGTCCTTCGACGCCCACTTCGCGGGCCACCGACGTCACCTGGTCGGCGAACGTCGCCAGCGTGTCGGTCATCGAGTTGATCGTCTCGGCCAGCGCGGCGATCTCGCCCTTGGCCTCCACGGTCAGCTTCTGCTTCAGGTCGCCGTTGGCAACGGCGGTCACCACCTTGGCGATACCGCGCACCTGCGACGTGAGGTTGCCGGCCATGAAGTTCACGTTGTCCGTGAGGTCCTTCCACGTGCCGGCCACGCCGGTCACCTCGGCCTGGCCGCCCAGCTTGCCTTCGGTGCCCACTTCACGCGCGACGCGGGTCACTTCGGAAGCGAAGGACCGCAGCTGGTCCACCATGGTGTTGATGGTGTTCTTCAGCTCCAGGATCTCGCCCTTCACCTCCACGGTGATCTTCTTGGACAGGTCACCGGCCGCCACGGCCTTGGTCACGTCCGCGATGTTCCGCACCTGCGCCGTGAGGTTGCCGGCCATGAAGTTCACGTTGTCGGTGAGGTCCTTCCACGTGCCGGCCACGCCTTGCACGTCGGCCTGGCCGCCCAGCTTGCCTTCGGTACCCACTTCGCGCGCCACGCGCGTCACTTCCGAGGCGAAGCTTCGAAGCTGGTCCACCATGGTGTTGATGGTGTTCTTCAGCTCCAGGATCTCGCCCTTCACCTCCACGGTGATCTTCTTGGACAGGTCGCCGGCCTGAACGGCCTTCGTCACGTCCGCGATGTTTCGCACCTGGCCCGTCAGGTTCGAGGCCATGAAGTTCACGTTGTCCGTGAGGTCCTTCCACGTGCCAGCCACGCCCTGCACGTCGGCCTGGCCGCCCAGCTTGCCTTCGGTACCCACTTCGCGCGCCACGCGCGTCACTTCCGAGGCGAACGAAGAGAGCTGGTCCACCATGGTGTTGATGGTGTTCTTCAGCTCCAGGATTTCGCCTTTCACCTCCACGGTGATCTTGCGCGAGAGGTCGCCCCGCGCCACGGCGGTGGTCACGTCCGCGATGTTCCGCACCTGCGACGTGAGGTTGCCGGCCATGAAGTTCACCGACTCGGTCAGGTCCTTCCAGGTACCCGCCACGCCCTGCACGTCGGCCTGGCCGCCCAGCTTGCCTTCGGAGCCCACTTCGCGGGCCACACGCGTCACTTCGGATGCGAACGAGGACAGCTGGTCCACCATGGTGTTGATGGTGTTCTTCAGCTCCAGGATTTCGCCCTTCACCTCCACGGTGATCTTCTTGGACAGGTTGCCCGCGGCCACGGCCTTCGTCACGTCCGCGATGTTCCGCACCTGCGAGGTCAGGTTACCGGCCATCGAGTTCACCGAGTCGGTCAGGTCCTTCCAGGTACCCGCCACGCCTTGCACGTCGGCCTGGCCACCCAGCTTGCCTTCGGTACCCACTTCACGCGCCACACGCGTCACTTCGGAGGCGAAGCTTCGAAGCTGGTCCACCATGGTGTTGATGGTGTTCTTCAGCTCCAGGATTTCGCCCTTCACCTCCACGGTGATCTTCTTGGACAGGTCGCCGGCCGCCACGGCCGTCGTCACCTCGGCAATGTTGCGCACCTGGCCCGTCAGGTTGCCGGCCATGAAGTTCACGGACTCGGTCAAGTCTTTCCACGTGCCGGCTACGCCTTGCACGTCGGCCTGGCCGCCCAGCTTGCCTTCGGTACCCACTTCACGCGCCACGCGCGTCACTTCGGATGCGAACGAGGACAGCTGGTCCACCATGGTGTTGATGGTGTTCTTCAGCTCCAGGATTTCGCCCTTCACCTCCACGGTGATCTTCTTGGAAAGGTCACCGGCCGCCACGGCCTTGGTCACGTCGGCGATGTTGCGCACCTGGCCGGTCAGGTTGCCGGCCATGGAGTTCACGGAATCGGTCAGGTCCTTCCACGTGCCGGCCACGCCCTGCACGTCGGCCTGGCCGCCCAGCTTGCCTTCGGAGCCCACCTCGCGGGCCACGCGCGTCACTTCCGAGGCGAACGACCGCAACTGGTCCACCATGGTGTTGATCGTGGCCTTCAGCTCCAGGATCTCGCCCTTCACGTCCACGGTGATCTTCTTGGACAGGTCCCCTGCCGCCACGGCCTTGGTCACGTCCGCAATGTTCCGCACCTGTGCCGTGAGGTTGCCGCCCATCGAGTTCACGGAGTCGGTCAGGTCCTTCCACGTGCCGGCGACGCCGGGAACGTCGGCCTGGCCGCCCAGCTTGCCTTCGGTACCCACTTCACGCGCCACGCGCGTCACTTCCGAGGCAAAGGCGCGCAGCTGGTCCACCATGGTGTTGATGGTGTTCTTCAGCTCCAGGATCTCGCCCTTCACGTTCACCGTGATCTTCTTGGAGAGGTCGCCGGCCGCCACGGCGGTCGTCACGTCGGCGATGTTGCGCACCTGGCCCGTGAGGTTGGAGGCCATGAAGTTCACGTTGTCCGTGAGGTCCTTCCACGTGCCGGCCACGCCCTGCACGTCGGCCTGGCCGCCCAGCTTGCCTTCGGTACCCACTTCGCGCGCCACCCGCGTCACTTCCGAAGCGAACGAGGACAGCTGGTCCACCATGGTGTTGATGGTGTTCTTCAGCTCCAGGATTTCGCCCTTCACGTCCACCGTGATCTTCTTGGAAAGGTCACCGGCGGCCACGGCCTTGGTCACGTCGGCGATGTTGCGCACCTGCGAGGTGAGGTTACCGGCCATGAAGTTCACGGACTCGGTCAGGTCCTTCCACGTGCCGGCCACGCCCTGCACGTCGGCCTGGCCGCCCAGCTTGCCTTCGGTACCCACTTCACGCGCCACACGCGTCACTTCGGCCGCGAAGGTGCCCAGCTGCTGCACCATCTTGTTGATGGTCATGGCCGTGCGCAGGAATTCGCCCTCCAGCGGCCGGCCTTCGGCTTCCAGCGCCATGGACTTGGTCAGGTCGCCCTGCGCCACCGCGCCGATCACGCGCGCCACTTCGGACGTCGGGTGCACCAGGTCGGAGATCAGGGAGTTGATGGAGTCGGCACTCTCGCGCCAGAAGCCGGTGGCGTTGGGCACCTGCGCCCGCTCCTTCAGCTTGCCTTCCTTGCCGACCACGCGCGACAGGCGCGCCAGCTCCTGCGACATGCGCAGGTTTTCCTGCACCACGTCGTTGAAGGCGTCGGCGACCTTGCCGAACACGCCCGTCCAGTCCTGCGGCAGCGCGGCGCGCGGGTTGCCCTTCTTCAGGTCCGTCAGCGCCGCGAGCAGCGTGCGCGTGTGCGCGGAAACGGATTCGCAGTAATCCAGCAGGCCGTTGACGGAGGCGACATCCTCCTGCCAGAAGCCCGTGAGCTTGTCGTCGGGCATGCGCCGGTTGGCCTTGGCGGCGCTGCGGCTCGCCGGGTCCAGCGAGTGCAGCCGGTTCGACGTGCGCATCGTCTGCGCCGTGAGCTCGTTGAACTCGTTGGCGATCTTCCCGTAGACGCCGTCCCATTCGGTCGGCAACGTGACCCCGGCTTCGCCGCGACGGAACGCGCCCAGTGCCTTGAGCACCTGCCTCAGTTCACTGTCGCGCTGATCCGCGGTGGGCAACTTCGCTACTACTTCCATGCGTTCCCCCAATAGACGTACCTGCCTCAACTCGGCAAGAAGCGGGGGCGAGATTACTTCCTTGGCATGACCGCTACAACCGGTGCGAAATGTGGATGGCCCGCAAAGCCAATACTGGCGCGGGTTGTAGGAATGGGCTGACGGCGATAGCCATGCCCAACCTACAAGTCAGTAGGCGTGTGCCATGAAACGAGATGTGAGCAGGAAAACAAAAAAGGGACCCGTGGGTCCCTTTTCAGAAGGACGAGGCTCGCGAAGCTGAGCCTCGTTTTTGCCCCTTTGCTCAGTTGATCGGGGCCTTCTTGCCGCCCTTGTACGAGTAGAGCGTCATGGCGGCGTTCTTCAGTTCGCCGTTGGGCTCGAACACGATCGTGCCCGTCACGCCCTTGTAGTTGGCCTTCTTCAGCTCGGGGATGTACTTCTTCGGGTCCGTGGAGCCGGCGCGGGTCATCGCGTCGACCAGCACGAACGTCGCGTCGTACGTGTAGGGGCTGTAGACCTGGAACTGGCCGGGGTACTTCTTGTCGTACTTGTCCTTCCAGGCCTTGCCGCCGGGCATCTTGTCGAGCGACGCACCGCCTTCGGCGCAAACCACGTTGTCCAGCAGCTTGCTCTTGCCCGAGAGCTCGATGATCTTCTCGGTGCAGATGCCGTCGCCGCCGAAGAACTTGGCGTTGGAGATGCCCAGCTGCTCCATCTGGCGCAGCATCGGGCCGCCCTGCGTGTCCATGCCGCCGAAGAAGATGGCGTCCGGGTTCTTGGACTTGATGGCCGTCAGGATGGCCATGAAGTCGGTGGCCTTGTCGTTCGTGAACTGGTTGTCCACGATCTCGATGCCCTTTTCCTTCGCGGTCTTCGCGAAGATCTCGGCGACGCCCTGGCCGTAGGCCGAGCG
Source organism: Ramlibacter sp. PS4R-6 (assembly GCF_037572775.1). Taxonomy (NCBI): domain Bacteria; kingdom Pseudomonadati; phylum Pseudomonadota; class Betaproteobacteria; order Burkholderiales; family Comamonadaceae; genus Ramlibacter; species Ramlibacter sp. PS4R-6. The sequence continues at coordinate 2,745,658 of NZ_JBBHKA010000001.1, forward strand.
GTCGTCGATCACGGCGACCTTCTTGAGCTTGAGCTTGTCGGCCGCGTAGATGGCCAGGCCCGCGCCCAGCGCGTTGTCGTTCGCGATGATGCGGTACGTGGTGTTGTAGTTCGGCTTGGTCAGGTTCGGGTTGGTCGCCGCGCCCGTGACGTGCGGGATGCCGCAGTCGTTGTAGACCTTCGAGGCCGGGATCGTCGTGCCGGAATTCAGGTGGCCGACCACGCCGGCGACCTTGGCGTCGCACAGCTTCTGGGCGGCGGCCGTGCCCTGCTTCGGGTCGGCGGCGTCGTCTTCGGCGGCGATTTCGACCTTGTACTTCTTGCCGCCGATCGTGACGCCCTTTGCGTTGAGGTCCTCGATGGCCATGCGGACGCCGTTCTCGTTGTCCTTGCCGTAGTGGGCCTGCGGGCCGGACATCGGGGCCACGTGGCCGATCTTCAGCACTTCTTGCGCGGACGCAAAGCCCGCGACGGCGGCGATGGCCGCGGCCACCGTCAGCTTGTATTTCATTTGCATAGGGGGAACCTCCAGGGTAGGGATAAAGGTTGAGAACCTCGTGGGCTCAACGGGCGCGAACATATCGCAATTTCCGCACCCGGGCCATAGGGGAAACGCCTTCGCCCGCGCTTTCGATGAACGGGATAACCCCAACCCGCCGCGTCACTTGCGCGTCTTGTGCGGCGGCGACAGTTCCTCGGCGAACGCCTGCGAAACCGCCTCGCGCACCACCAGCTCGATCTCCTCGCGCAGGATGGGGCCGAGCGCCCGCGTCTGTTCGAGCACGGTGGCCGCGATCGCCTCGCGCAGGCGCCTTTCCAGCGCCATGTCCACGCGCTGCATCACGCGCTGCACCAGCTGCTCCTGCGTCAGGCCGCCTTCGGCTTTCGATGCGCCCGAGGCCACGCCGCTGCGCACGACCTCGGTGAGCGTCGGCACGAACTTGGGCGGGGTGCGGGCGGCCATCAGCCCTCCTGCGCCTCGAGGTCCTTGCGCTGGATCTCGTAGCCGCGACTCTTGTAGTGCTGCCAACGGCCGCGCGCGCCCTGGCGGTCGGCCTCGTCGGGCGTCACCACCTCGATCAGGCGCTCGAAGCGCTCGAAACCCTCGGGCACCTCCGCGCCGAGGTTGACCAGCACATCGTGGTGCGGCGCCCCGCGCGGCGAATCGCACAGCACGATGGGCGATGCCTCGAGCACTTCGGCGGGCGCCCCGGAGAAGCAGTGCGGCACGAACTCGAGGGGCTCGAACGTCCACAGCACGCGATCCAGCTCGCGCAGCAGCTCGGGCTCCGCAGTCACCGCCACCTTCGCACGCTGCAGCGCCGCCCGGCGCAGCATCGTGCAGGCGTAGCCCAGTTTGTCGGGCGCGTTGAAGCGGAACTCGACGCTGGTCACCGGGCCTTCGCGCCCTTGGCCTTGGCGGCCTTCGCCGGCGCGGCGGCGCCGTTCTGTCGGGCCAGCAGGAACTGGAACAGCAGGCCGACGGGGCGGCCGGTGGAGCCCTTCTGCGGCCCGCTCTTCGAAGCCGGGCCCGCGACGTCCAGGTGCGCCCAGCGGTACTTGGACGTGAAGCGCTGCAGGAACTTGGCGGCGGTGATCGCGCCGCCCCAGCGCGGGCCGACGTTGGCGACGTCCGCGAAATTGGTCTTCAGGCCGTCCGCGTATTCGTCGTCCAGCGGCATGCGCCACGCGAGGTCGTTCGCGGCCTCGCCGGCCGCGAGCAGTTCCTGCGCCAGCGCATCGTCGGGCGAGAACAGGCCGCTGCGCACGAAGCCCAGCGCCACCACGCAGGCGCCGGTGAGCGTGGCGATGTCCACCACGGCGCCCGGCTTGAAGCGCTCGGCATAGGCCAGCGCATCGCACAGGATCAGGCGGCCTTCGGCGTCGGTGTTCAGGATTTCCACCGTCTGGCCATTCATGGTCTTGACGATGTCGCCCGGCTTGACGGCGCGGCCGTCGGGCAGGTTCTCGCACGAGGGGATCAGGCCCACGACGTTGATCGCCGGCTTGGCTTCGCCGAGCGCGCGGAAGGTGCCCAGCACGCTGCCCGCGCCGCTCATGTCGAACTTCATCTCGTCCATGTCGGGCGCCGGCTTGATCGAGATGCCACCGGAGTCGAACGTGATGCCCTTGCCGACGAGGACCACCGGCGCCTCGTTCGCGGCGCCGCCCCTGTATTCGAGCACGATGAAGCGCGCCGGCTCCTCCGAGCCCTGCGCCACGGCCATGAAGGCGCCCATGCCGAGCTTGGCGATCTCCTTCGGGCCGAGCACTTCGCAGCGGAAGCCGTAGGTGCGGGCGAGGCCCTTGGCCTCTTCGCCCAGGCGCGTGGGCGTGGCGAGGTTGGGCGGCAAGTTGCCCAGCTCGCGCGCGAACTCGATGCCCGCGGCGGTCGCGCGCGCCAGCTCAAACGCGCCCTTCGACGCGGCCGCATTGCCCACCGCGATGGTGATGCGCTCGAGCTCGCGGCCTTCGGGCTTGGATTTCGTGGCGACGTAGACGTAGCTGGCTTCGGCCGTGCCGGCCACTGCGGCGCGCACGTGGTCGTCGCCGGCGCCGCTGGGCAGCACGACGACGAGGCGCTTGGCGCCCGCGGACTTCAGCGACGACACGGCCGACCCGATCGCGGCCTGGACGCGGCGCGGCGAGCCGTCGCCGGCGCTCGCGAGCACCACGCGTTTCGCGCCGACCCCGGCAGGGCGATACGCCTGCAGCAGCTTGCCGGGCTTGGTGTCCAGGTCGCCGGCCTTCACGGCTTCGGCGGCCAGGCGCGACAACGGGTCGCGGCCGGGCTTGAAGCCTTCGGCGATCACGAACACGAGCGCATCGCACTTCTCGCGAGCCGCGCCCGCGGCGTCCAGGGTCTTGAGTTGGAAGTCCATAATCTGAGGGATCTGTTCTGCTGTGTAAGGTTTTTGCCGCGCCGATGTTATTCCATTCGTCCTTGCGCAAGGAACTGGCCCGCAGTTTCGGGGCGACGCTGGTCGTGCTCGTGACCATCGTGATGACGATGACGCTGGTGCGCACGCTGAGCCTCGCCACCAAGGGCACCGTGAACCCCGAGGACATCCTCATGGTCATGGGCTACACGGTGCTGGGCTACCTGCCGCCGATCCTCACGCTGTCGCTCTTCATCGCCATCGTCGGCACGCTTTCGCGCATGTACCGCGACAGCGAGACGGTGATCTGGTTCGGCGCGGGCCGCGGCCTGTCGGCGCTGCTCGCGCCGCTGTTCCGCTTCGCCTGGCCGATCCTGCTGGTGGTCGCGGCGCTGGCCCTGGTCATCTGGCCCTGGGCCAATTCGCAGACCCAGGAGCTGAAGGAGCGCTACGGCAAGCGCGGCGACCTCGAGCGCGTCGCGCCGGGGCAGTTCCAGGAATCGGCCAGCGGCACGCGCGTGTTCTTCCTGGACAAGGACACGCCGGACAACAAGTCGGGCAAGAACATCTTCATCGCCACCAACGAGCACGGCAAGGAGTCCGTCACCGCCGCGCGCAGCGGCCGCATCGTCGAGATCGGCCAGGGGCAGTTCCTGCTGCTGGGCAACGGCCAGCGCATGGAGACGCCGACGAAGGGCCCCAAGGAAATCCGCGTGAGCGAGTTCGACGAGTACGCGGCGCGCGTGGGTGGCCCGCAACTGGCATCGCGCGATTCCGCGCCGGCCAAGACGCGGTCGACGCTCACGCTGGTGATGGAGCCGACGCCGGTGAACCTGGGCGAGCTCGGCTGGCGGCTGGGCCTGGCGCTGGCGGCGTTCAACTTCGTGGTGATCGCCGTCATCGTGTCCAACGTGAACCCGCGCGCGGGCCGCAGCGGCAACCTGGTGTTCGCCCTGTTCGCCTTCGTCATCTACTACAACCTCCTGAACATCGGCCAGAGCTGGGTGACCACGGGGCGCGCGAGCTTCGCGGGTTTCATGCTGGCCCTGCACGGTGGGGTGTTCCTGCTGTCGGCGCTGTGGCTCGCCAAGCAGCACAACAACTGGACCCTGCTGCGGTTCGCCCGCCGCGCGAAAGAGGCCGAGCCCGCGTGAAGACCATCCGCCGCCTGATCTACCGCGAGGTGATCGCCGCCGTCCTGTTCGTGACCGTGGGCTTCCTCGCGCTGTTCTTCTTCTTCGACCTGGTCGACGAGCTGCCCAACGTGGGGCGCGGCATGACCGGCTACCGCCTGACGCAGGCGTTCATGTACGTGGCGCTGATGGTGCCCAGCCACCTGTACGAGCTGCTGCCCATCGCGGTGCTGATCGGGACGATCTTCGTGATGGCGCGGCTGGCGCAAAGCTCGGAATACACCATCCTGCGCACCAGCGGGCTGGGGCCGTGGCGCGCGATGCGCACCCTGCTGTTCCTCGGCCTGGCCTTCGCGGCCGCCACGTTCGCAGCGGGCGACTACCTGGCGCCGGCGGCCGATCGCACGGCGCAGCTGCTCAAGGCGCGGCTGGAGGGCCGCATCAGCGTCGGGCAGACGGGCGCGTGGCTGAAGGAGCGGCAGTCCTTCCACACCTACAACGTCAACGTCGGCTCGCTCTCGCCCGACGGCGACATGCAGTCCATCCGCATCTACGAAGCCGACGCGAAGGGCTACCTCGTGTCCATCACGCAGGCCGCGCGCGGCCGCTTCGCCGACGACGGCTCGTGGGTGCTGGAGAACGCCGAGCGCAGCGAGTTCTCCAGCGCCGGCCCCGACACGCCCAAGGTCGACCGCGTGCGCATGCCCAGCTACCGCTGGCCCACCGAGATCACGCAGGAGATGGTGTCGGTGGCGCTGCTCAAGCCCGAGCGCATGGGCACGCTGGACCTGTTCCAGTACATCCGCCACCTCGAGGCCAACGGGCAGACCTCGCAGCGCTACGAGATCGAGTTCTGGCGCAAGGTGTTCTACCCCCTCAGCTGCACGGTGATGGTGGTGCTGGCCCTGCCCTTCGCCTACCTGCACTTCCGCTCGGGCGGGATCACGGGCTACGTCTTCGGCGGCGTGCTGCTGGGAATCAGCTTCTTCCTCCTGAACAACGTCTTCGGCTACATCGGCAACCTGCAGAACTGGCGGCCCTGGCTGACCGCAGCCGCGCCGGCGGTGATCTACACGATGTTCTCGCTGGGGGCCTTCGGCTGGCTGGTGCTGCGACGATGAAGCGCGCGATCGTGCTCTTCGGCCATGGCTCGCGCGACCCGCAATGGCGCGAGCCGATGGACGCGGTGGCGCGCCGCATCCGCGCCCGCGTCACCGAGGTCGAGGTGCGCTGCGCCTTCCTCGAACTCGATTCGCCCCACCTGCCGGCGGTCGCGGCCGAACTCGCGGGCGCCGGCATCGATGCGATCCGCGTCGTCCCGATGTTCCTGGGCGCCGGGCGCCATGCCCGCGAAGATCTGCCCCGCCTCGTCGAAGAGTGCCGGCGTGCCCACCCCACCGTGGCGTTCGACCTGCGGCCGTCCGTGGGCGAAAACGCGAAGGTGCTGGACTTGCTGGCCCAAACGGCGCTGGAATAAGAAGCTCGTGCATAATGAATTTCTTCCTTAGAAGAAATTTGGCATGAACCTTCACCAGTTCCGTTTCGTGCAGGAGGCGGTCCGGCGCAACCTCAACCTGACCGAGGCCGCCAAGGCCCTGCACACCTCGCAGCCCGGGGTCTCCAAGGCGATCATCGAGCTGGAAGAAGAGCTGGGCGTGGAAATCTTCGCCCGTCACGGCAAGCGCCTGAAGCGCGTGACCGAGCCCGGGCAGCACGTCCTCAAGAGCATCGAGCTGATCATGCGCGAGGTCGGCAACCTCAAGCGCATCGGCGAGCAGTTCAGCGCCCAGGACAGCGGCACGCTGTCGATCGCCACCACGCACACGCAGGCGCGTTACGTGCTGCCCGTGCCCGTGGCCAAACTGCGAGAGGCCTATCCCAAGGTCAACGTCACGCTGCACCAGGGCTCGCCCGACCAGGTGGCGCGCTACATCATCGACGAGGTCGCCGAGATCGGCATCGCGACCGAATCGCTCTCGGACTACCAGGAGCTCGTCACGCTGCCCTGCTACGAGTGGCAGCACGTGCTGGTGCTGCCGCAAGGCCACCCGCTCGCGAAGAAGGAACGCATCTCGCTCGAGGACATCGCGGCCGAGCCCATCATCACCTACCACCCCTCGTTCACCGGCCGCACGCGCATCGACACCGCGTTCGCGCACAAGAAGCTGGAGCCGCGCATCGCGCTGGAGGCCATCGACTCGGACGTGATCAAGACCTACGTGCGCCTGGGCCTGGGTATCGGCATCGTCGCCGAGATGTCCATGCAGGGCGACGACAAGGGCGACCTGGTCGTGCGCCCCCTCGGCGCGATCTTCGGGCAGAACGTCGCGCGCGTCGCCTTCAAGCGCGGCGCGTACCTGCGCAACTTCGTCTTCAAGTTCGCCGAGCTGCTGTCCGACCGCCTCGACCGCAACCTGATCGCCAAGGCCATGAGCGGCCATTCCAACGACTATGGGATCTGAACGCACCCCGCCCCTGCAGACCAAGCTGCCCGCCGTCGGCACGACGATCTTCACCGTCATGTCGGCCCTCGCCGCCGAAAAGGGCGCGGTGAACCTCGGGCAAGGCTTTCCCGATTTCGACTGCGACCCGAAGCTGGTGCAGGCAGTCACCGATGCGATGTCCCACGGGCTGAACCAGTACCCGCCGATGGCCGGCATCCCGCAGCTGCGCGCCGCCGTCGCCGCGAAGATCGAAACGATGTACGGCCACACGTACGACCCGGGCGATGAAGTCACGATCACGGCCGGCGCGACGCAAGCCATCATCACCGCGGTGCTGGCCATCGTGCGCCCCGGCGACGAGGTCATCGTGCTGGAGCCCTGCTACGACAGCTACGTGCCCAACATCGAGCTGGCCGGCGGCACCGTGGTGCGCGTGCCGCTCACGCCGGGCACCTTCCGGCCCGACTTCGCGAAGATCTCGGCGGCCATCACGCCGCGCACGCGCGCCATCCTGGTCAACAGCCCGCACAACCCGAGCGCCACCGTGTGGACCGCCGCCGAGATGCGGCAGCTCGAGGAACTGCTCGCGCCCACGGACATCTTCCTGATCAGCGACGAGGTTTACGAACACATGGTGTTCGACGGCGAGCAGCACCAGAGCGCGGCGCGCTTCCCGGGGCTTGCGGCACGAGCCTTCATCGTCTCGAGCTTCGGCAAGACGTATCACGTGACGGGCTGGAAGGTCGGTTACGTCGCGGCGCCGCGCGCACTCACCACCGAATTCCGCAAGGTCCACCAGTTCAACGTCTTCACCGTGAACACGCCGGTGCAGCACGGCCTGGCGTCGTACATGGCCGACCCGCAGCCCTACCTTCAGCTGCCGGCCTTCTACCAGCGCAAGCGCGACGTGTTCCGTGAAGGCCTGAAGAAGACGCGCTTCCGGATCCTGCCGAGCGAAGGCAGCTATTTCCAGTGCGTGGACATCTCGAAGGTCAGCGACCTGAAGGAAGAAGACTTCTGCAAGTGGCTCACGAGCGAGATCGGCGTCGCGGCCATCCCGCTGTCGGCCTTCTATGGCAACGGCTTCGACCAGAGGGTGGTGCGCTTTTGCTTCGCGAAGAAGGAAGAGACCCTGAACACCGCGCTGGGGCGGCTGGCGAAGCTCTAAGCCGTCAGCACTGGATCGAGTTGCGGCAGAAGCGGCTCAACTCCGTCACCGTCGCCTGCGTCACTCGCTCGTGGGCCTTCGGCCCCACGTCGAGGCTCAGTTTGGCTTCGTACTTGCGGAAGAACTCGTCGAAGACCTCGTTGCCCAGCGTGCCGTGGGCCGTGAGCGTGTCGTGCTTCGCGTCGTACGCGAGCAGCACCGTGGCCAGCGGCTGCGGGGCCGGGCCCGAGAGCACCTGCGCGCCACGCGCGGGGTCGTACTGGCTGTGTTCGGCGCAGCAGTGGATCAATTCGTCCTGCACGCCCTTCTGCGCGCGCGTCTTGCGGAAGCTGATGAAGCTCACGTCCTTGGTCGGGTAGACCAACTTGTGCGCGCAGATGGCCGAGTAGGCCACGATGCTCTTCCGCGCTCCGACGCCCCCGGGCCATTGGTAGGCGCCGCGATCCTTGGTGCTCACGACGTGCGGCGCCACCGCCTTGCCCAGGTCGATGAGGAACACGGGCGTGGCGACGAAGGGATAGTGGAAGACGTAGTTGGTCAGCGGCGTGAGCTTCGAGGCCTTGATCGGCTGCCCGTGCTCGTCCACGAGCACGGCGCGCTGGTACTCGCGCGGGTGGGCATCGCCCGCGATGCCACCGAGGGGAAACGACAGGCACGCGGCCCCCGCGGTACAAGACTCGATGAAACTGCGTCGGTCCATGCTGCAGTAGAGCATGGCGCTTCGGCAACGCCCCATACGGCCTTGTACCGAAGAACAAAGTAGCGGGGTGCAAACGTAAGCTATCCCACACGCGGGTAGGAGCCACCTGACCGCGAACTCAGGTGCGCACTGTCGTGCCACACGCGCCGGCGGTGGGAGCATGGGCCGATACCGAACACAAGGGAGAACCTCATGTCCATGTCGCTGCTGCTCCTGATCGTCCTGATCCTGCTGCTGGTCGGCGCGCTGCCCACGTGGCCGCACAGCCGCGGCTGGGGCTATGCGCCGTCGGGCGGCCTCGGTCTCGTGCTGCTGATCGTGCTGATCCTGATGCTGATGGGCAGGCTCTAAGCCGTCAGTTCGTCAGCTGGCCCCAGACCTTCTGGAGCCGCTTCACGCTCACGGGCTGCGGGGTGCGCAGCTCCTGGGCGAAGAAACTCACCCGCAGCTCCTCCAGGAGCCAGCGGAATTCCTCCATGCGCGCGTCCATCGCGCCCTTGCGGTCGGCCACCAGGCGCCAGAACCGCTGCTCCTGGGCCTTCACTTCCGCCATCCGTGACGCGTCGCGCGCGGGGTCGCCGCGCAGCTTGTCCAGGCGCATCGTGATCGCCTTCAGGTAGCGCGCGAAGTGCTGCAGCTGCGCCCAGGGCGTGGCCGCGAGGAAACGCCTGGGCACGAGGCGCTGCAGTTGCTGCGTCGCATCGGCCGTGGCCTCGGGCTGCCCCTTCGTATCCTTGATCTTGCGCAGCGCGGTCTGGTACTCGACGAGGATCGCGAACGCCAGGCGGGCCACTTCGCTTGCGATCAGGTTCAGGCGCGTGCGGCCTTCTTCCAGGCGGCGCTTGAACTGGGCCTCGTTCGCCGGCAGCGGGTCCATCAGGAAGGCCCGGTCCAGCGCGACTTCGATGACCTGGTCGCGCAGCTCCTCCTGCGTGCCCAGCGGCATGAAGGCCACGGCCATGCGCTGCAGGTCGGGGATGTTCTTCTCCAGGTACTTGAGCGCGTCCTTCAACTGCAGCGCGAACAGGCGCCGCAGGCCGGCGCGATGTTTCGCGGCGGCGACCTCGGGTTCGTCGAAGACTTCGAGGGTGACCGCGTCCTTGCGGTCGATGAGCGCCGGGAAGCCCACCAGGCTGGTGCCGCCCTTGCGGATCTCCATCAGCTCGGGCAGCTCGCCGAAGGTCCACGCGGTGTAGCTCTGGTCGGCCGCCTGTTCGCGCACTTCGCCCCTGGGCACCGCGACGACCGCCTTGTCCGCAGGGCCTTCGCCGCCTTCCGCCTTCGTCGTCACCGCCAGCCCCGCCAGCGCCTGGAACGCGCCGCGTGCCTTGGCGCCGAGTTCGGCCTTCAGCGCACCGAGGTTGCGGCCCATCCCCAGCTGCCGGCCATGCTCGTCGACGATGCGGAAGTTCATGAACAGGTGCGCGGGCACCATGTCCAGCTTGAAGTCGGCGCGCTTGACGTCCAGGCTGGTCTCGCTGCGCACGATCTTCAGCATCGCGTCGGTCAGCGAGCCGCTCGCGAAGCGTTCGGGCTGCGCGAGCTCACCGGCGATGCGCGCCGCCGATTCGGGCAGCGGCACGAAACGCGAGCGCGGTTTCTGCGGCAGGCTTTTCAGCAGCGCCTGCACCTTGTCCTTCAGCATGCCCGGCACGAGCCACTCGGCGCGCTCCTCGCTCACCTGGTTCAGGACGAACAGCAGCACGGTCACCGTCAGGCCGTCGCGCGGATCGCCGGGCTCATGCAGGTAGGTTGCCGCGCAATCCACGCCGCCCATCCGCACGATCTTCGGGAAGGCGTCGGTCGTGATCCCGGCCGCCTCGTGCCGCATCAGCTCGTCGCGCGAGAGCTTCAGCAGGCCCGGGTTGCCCCGGCTCGCGTCGCGGTACCAGCGCTCGAAGCTCGCGGCGCCGAAGACGTCGCGCGGGATGAACTTGTCGTAGAAGGCGTAGATCAGTTCCTCGTCGACCAGCACGTCCTGCCGGCGCGACTTGTGCTCGATCTCCTCCACCTGGCGCACCAGCTTCTGGTTGGCAGCCAGGAAAGGCAGCTTCGTTTCCCACTGGCCCGCCACCAGCGCCTCGCGGATGAAGATGTCGCGCGCGCCGTGCATGTCCACCCGGGCGAACGGCACGCGCCGGCCGCTGTAGATCACCAGGCCATACAACGTGGCGCGCTCGGCGGCCATCACCTCGCCCGCCTTCTTCTCCCAGTGCGGGTCCAGCAGCTGCTTCTTGAGCAGGTGCCCCGCCACCTGTTCGACCCAGATGGGGTCGATGTTGGCGATGCCACGGCCGAACAGGCGCGTCGTCTCCACGAGTTCGGCGCAGACGATCCAGCGCCCCGGGCGCTTCTTCAAGTGCGCGCCGGGGTGCGGGAAGAACTTGATGCCGCGCGCGCCGAGGTACTCCCCGCCGCCGGGCCGTGCAGCGCCGTCGTCCTCGACCTTGATGCCGATGTTGCCCAGCAGGCCCGCGAGCATGGCCTTGTGCAGGTCGTCGTAGCTCGCCGGCGCGGTGTTGATGCGCCACTTGTGCTCGGCCACCACCGTGTGCAGCTGCGAATGGATGTCGCGCCACTCGCGCACGCGCCGCACGTTGACGAAGTTCTGGCGCAGCAGCTGCTCGTACTGCCGGTTCGACAGCCGGTGATCCTTGCCATGGCCGCCGCGCGCTTCGTCGAGCCATTGCCACAGCTTGAGGTAGCCCGAGAACTCGCTCTTCTCGTCGTCGAACTTGGCGTGCTGCTGGTCGGCCTGCGCCTGCAGCTCCAGCGGGCGGTCGCGCACGTCCTGCACCGACAGGGCCGAGGCGATCACCAGCACTTCGTCGAGCGCGCCGCGTTCGCGGGCCTCGACGATCATGCGGGCCACGCGAGGGTCGAGCGGCAGGCGTGCCAGCTCGGCGCCCATGGGCGTGAGTTCGTTCGCATCGTCCACCGCGCCCAGCTCGTTGAGCAGCTGGTAGCCGTCCGCGATGGCCCGGCTGGAGGGCCGCTCGATGAAGGGGAAGTCCTCGACCGAGCCCAGGTGCAGCGACTTCATGCGCAGGATCACGCCCGCCAGCGACGAGCGCAGGATCTCGGGGTCGGTGAAGCGCGGCCGGCCGGTGAAGTCCTTCTCGTCGTACAGGCGGATGCAGGTGCCGTTGGCCACGCGGCCGCAGCGGCCCGCTCGCTGGTTGGCCGCCGCCTGGCTGATGGGCTCCACCAGCAGCTGCTCCACCTTGCTGCGGAAGCTGTACCGCTTGACGCGCGCCGTGCCGGCATCGACCACGAAGCGAATGCCCGGGACCGTGAGCGACGTTTCGGCGACGTTGGTGGCCAGCACGATCCGCCGCGCGTGGTGCGCCTCGAACACGCGGTCCTGCTCCTGCTGCGACAGGCGCGCGAAGAGCGGGATCACCTCCGCGCCGCGCGTCAGCGGGCTGTGCGACAGGTGCTTGCGCAGGTGATCGGCGGCCTCGCGGATTTCGCGCTCGCCCGGCAGGAACACCAGGATGTCGCCGCCCTCGCGGCCGGTCCACAGCTCGTCGACGGCGTCGGCGATGGCGTCCTCGAGGCCGTAATCGCGCGATTCCTCGAAGGGCTTCCAGCGCACCTCCACCGGGAAGGTGCGGCCCGACACGTAGATGACGGGCGCCGGCCCCTTCGCCGACGCGAAGTGCTCCGCGAAGCGCTCGGCATCGATCGTGGCCGAGGTGACGATGACCTTCAGCTCGGGCCGCCGCGCGAGGATCTCGCGCAGGTAGCCCAGGAGGAAGTCGATGTTGAGGCTGCGTTCGTGGGCCTCGTCGATGATGATCGTGTCGTAGGCCTTGAGCAGCGGGTCGGTCTGCGTTTCCGCCAGCAGGATGCCGTCGGTCATCAGCTTCACCGACGCGCCGCGCGAAAGGCGATCCTGGAAGCGCACCTTGTAGCCGACCACCTCGCCCAGCGGCGTCTGCAGTTCCTCGGCGATGCGCTTGGCCACGCTGGAGGCCGCGATGCGGCGCGGCTGCGTGTGGCCGATCAGCTTGCCCTTGGCGGCGCGGCCCATCGCCAGCGCGATCTTGGGCAGCTGCGTCGTCTTGCCCGAGCCCGTTTCGCCGCAGACGATGACCACCTGGTTGGCCTCGATCGCGGCGGCGATCTCGTCGCGCTTGCCGCTGACGGGCAGCTGGTCGGGAAAGGTGATGCGGAAATCGGGCAAGGCGGGGGCGTGGAAAGCCCTCGATTATCTCAAGCGGACGCCGCCAGGGGCGCCTCCGCCACATGGCCGCTGTCGTCTTCCCACGCGACCCGGCTGGGAAAACCCAGCGCGGCCCGCGACATCGCGCGTGCCCGCGCGATCGCGGCCGAGGGGCGCTCGTCCGCCGCGGCGACGACGATGCCCACGCCCACCTGGGCCACCCAGTTCGCCTGCCCGGCCTCCAGCTCGCCCGGGCTGGTGCTCAGCGCCACGGGCCGCGACAGGCGCCGCACGATCTCGTGGCCCAGCTCCGCCAGCATCGCCACGTCGTCGACGTCGCGCACCAGCACCAGGAAGCCGTCCTCGCCGAGCCGGCCCGCCTCCACGCCGCCCTGCAAGGCACGGCGCAAGCGCCCCGCCGAGACGAACAGGCCGTGGTTCACGGCGGCGCGGCCATGCAGCTTCTCGATCGCCAGCAGGTTGCCGATGGACACAGCGACGACGCCCGCCAGCTTGCCCTCGTGCATCTGCTCGAAGAACGCGATGCCCACCATCTGGCCGGTCTCCGAATGGGTGCGCATCCGGGTGATGGGGTCGTACGCCGCGCCGTGCAACATGACTTCGCGCAGCTCGATGAGGTACGAGAAGCGCTGCCACAGGACCACGGCGATCACCGACAGGTAGGCCATGCCGCCGACGGCGCTCAGCGCATGCACCGGCCACGGCGCATCGCCCTGCACCACGATCCAGGTCAACCCGGTCGCGGCGCCGACCACGGAGACGACCCCGGCGATGGCCAGGCCCGCGAGGCGGTCGCCGTGCCGCGCGCGGTCGATGCACAGCACGAGCCCAATGGCGCCGATGGTGAACCCTTCGAGGGTGCTCAGAGCGAAGGCCTGCCAGGCCGGCAGCAGCCAGCCGATGGCCGCCACGGACAAGGCCGAGCCGTACAGCACCGTGCGCCACCGGCGCGCCGCGGCGGGCTCGCGCATGTGCCCGATCATGGCCAGCACCAGGTGCCCGAGCAAGGCGGCGCACAGCGCGAACACGTTGGCGTCCAGGCGCACGCGCGCCGCTTCGCTTTCCAGGGGGACCAGCCCCAGGTAGCTCAGGGCGAACAGGCAGACGGTGACCGTCGCGGACGCCGCGATCCACGCGACACGCCGCAGCTCGGCGAGGTATGCCGTGAGGGCGCCGGCCAGCATGAGTGCGGCGGTGCCGAAGAACGCGCCCCAGAAGGCTGCCACCAGCAGTTGCATGCGATCACCATAACGGTGCGCCAGCAGCGGCGCAACGGGGGCTACGCGGGGCATGCCGTACACTTTCCCGCGACATGTCCGCGATCTTCAATTTCACCTTCGTGCCCTGGTTCCGCTCGGTCGCGCCGTACATCCACATGCACCGCGGCAGCACCTTCGTGGTGGCGATCGCGGGCGAGGCCATCGCGGCGGGCAAGCTGCAGAACATCGCGCAGGACCTCGCGCTGATCCAGAGCATGGGCGTGAAGGTTGTGCTGGTGCACGGCTTCCGCCCGCAGGTCAACGAGCAGCTCAAGGCCAAAGGCCATGCGGCGAAGTATTCGCACGGCATGCGGATCACCGACGAAGTCGCGCTCGATTCGGCGCAGGAAGCGGCCGGGCAATTGCGCTACGAGATCGAGGCCGCCTTCAGCATGGGCCTGCCCAACACGCCCATGGCCGGCTCGCGCGTGCGCGTGATCTCGGGCAACTTCATCACGGCGCGGCCGGTGGGCATCGTCGACGGCGTGGACTTCCAGCACTCGGGCCTGGTGCGCAAGGTGGACGTGGGCGGCATCACGCGCTCGCTGGACCACGGCGCGATGGTGCTGATCTCGCCCTTCGGCTTCTCGCTGACCGGCGAGGCCTTCAACCTGACGATGGAAGAGGTCGCCACCAGCGTGGCCATCGCATTGCAGGCCGACAAGCTGGTGTTCCTCACGGAGATCCCCGGCATCCGCGTCAAGCCGCTGGAGCCCGAGTCCGAGGACAACCCCATCGACACCGAGCTGCCGCTGGCCGCGGCGGAACAGCTGCTGGCGTCACTGCCCAGCCCGCAGCAGCCCAGCGACACCGCCTTCTACCTGCAGCACTGCGTGAAGGCCTGCAAGTCCGGCGTGGATCGCAGCCACATCATCCCCTTCGCGGTGGACGGCTCCATCCTGCTCGAGGTGTACGTGCACGACGGCATCGGCACGATGGTGGTGGACGAGAAGCTGGAAGAGCTGCGCGAGGCCACGGCCGACGACGTGGGCGGGATTCTGCAGCTGATCGAACCCTTCGAGAAGGACGGCACGCTGGTCAAGCGCGACCGCACGGAGATCGAGCGCGACATCGCCAACTACACGATCATCGAGCACGACGGCGTGATCTTCGCGTGCGCTGCGCTCTATCCGTATCCCGAGGCGAAGACCGGCGAGATGGCGGCGCTGACCGTGTCGCCGCAAAGCCAGGGCCAGGGCGACGGCGAGAAGGTGCTCAAGCGCATCGAGCAGCGCGCCCGCTCCATGGGCCTGGACAGCATCTTCGTGCTCACCACGCGCACCATGCACTGGTTCCTCAAGCGCGGCTTCGTGCAGGTGGACGCCGACTGGCTGCCCGAGGCGCGCAAGCGCAAGTACAACTGGGACCGGCGCAGCATGGTGTTCGTCAAGAAGCTGTCCTGACATGGCGGCGCCGTTCGCGCTCCACGGCCTGGACCACATCGTCCTGCGCGTGAAGGACCTTCAGCCCATGCTGCGCTTCTACGTGGACGTACTCGGCTGCACCGAAGAGCGCATGCGCGATGACATCGGCCTGTACCAGGTGCGCGCAGGCTCCTCGCTGATCGACCTGGTGCCGGTGGACGGCAAGCTCGGCCGTGCCGGCGGCGCGGCTCCGGGCGCGGAGGGCCGCAACCTCGACCATTTCTGCCTGCGCATCGAGCCCTATGACGAGCAGGCCATCCGTGCCCATTTGCGCGCCTGCGGCGCCGAGGCCGGCGAGGCCGGTTCGCGCTTCGGCGCCGAAGGCGAAGGCCCTTCCATCTACCTGCGCGACCCCGAAGGCAACACCATCGAGCTGAAAGGCCCGCCCCGGGGTTGAATTCCGCCCCGGCGCCTCCTACAACGGAAGGCGCAGCGTCCGACAGACGGGCGTGGCGACCCCACCTTAAGTTGGAGACTCGATGGCCCAGCCCGCCGCTTCCCGCGAAGTCCGCATCCCCGCCGGCCCTGCCTGGCTGTACGGGGATTTCGTCGCGCCCGCCGACGCGGCGGGCATCGTGCTGTTCGCGCACGGCAGCGGCAGCGGCCGGCACAGCTCGCGCAACCGCCAAGTGGCGCGCCGTCTGCAGGACGCGGGCATCGCCACCCTGCTCTTCGACCTGCTCACCGCCGACGAGGAGCAGCACGACCTGCACACGCGCGAGCACCGCTTCGACATCCCCCTGCTCACCGGCCGCATGCAGGAGGCGACGGCCTGGGTGAGTTCCCTGCCGGAGGCGAAGGCACTGCCCATTGGCTACTTCGGCGCCAGCACCGGCAGCGCCGCGGCGCTGATCGCGGCCGCGCGTCTGGGCAACCGGATCGCCGCCGTGGTCTCGCGAGGCGGCCGGCCCGACCTCGCGGGGCCCGCCTGCCTCACAGCCGTGACGGCGCCGACGCTGCTCATCGTCGGCGGCGCCGACCACGGTGTCATCGGGCTCAACCAGGAAGCCTACGAACGCCTGCAGTGCCGCAAGGAACTGCAGGTCGTTCCCGGCGCCACGCACCTGTTCGAGGAACACGGGGCGCTGGACCGCGTGTCGGAAGCCGCATCGCAATGGTTCTCGAAGCATTTCGCGCGCTTGCACGAGGCCGCTTCATGAGCGCCCCGCGCCTGCCTTTCGCCGACCGGCGCGAGGCCGGCCGCGTCCTGGCGGAGCGCCTCGCGCACCTGCAAGGGCACGAAGACCTGTTGGTGCTGGCCCTGCCGCGCGGCGGCGTCGCCGTCGGCTACGAAGTGGCGCGCGCGCTGCACGCCGAACTCGACGTGTTCATCGTCCGCAAGCTCGGACACCCGGGCCACGAGGAATACGCGATGGGTGCCATCGCCAGCGGCGGCGTGCAGGTGATGAACGCGGATGCGGGATTCGGCGTGAGCCCGCGCGAGGTGCAGGAAGTGGTGGCGCGCGAGCGCGCGGAGCTCGTGCGCCGCGAGAGCCTTTACCGCGGCTTGCGCCCGCCGGTCGCCATCGAAGGGCGTACGGTGGTCGTGGTCGATGACGGTCTGGCCACCGGCGCCACCATGCGCGCGGCGGTCGCGGCCATCCGCAAACTGAATCCGCACTGGCTCGTCGCCGCCGTTCCGGTCGGCGCGAGCGAAACCTGCGAGCGGCTTGCGCGCGAGGCCGACGAGGTCGTCTGCGCCGCGATGCCCGCGCCCTTCCGCGCCGTGGGCCTGTGGTACCGCGATTTCCCGCAGTCCACCGACGAGGAGGTCAAACGCCTCCTCGCCCAGGCCGAGCGCGAACACGCGCAGCCCGCGCACTGAGCGGCCCACCATGGCGATCTGGCAGTCCCCGTCCACCGACACCGAACGCGTGGCCGGGGACCTGCGGCGGCACCTCCACCCACTGCCCGGCGACGCACACGACCACGATGCGCTGCTTCAGCTCGTGGGCAGGTCGCGCTTTGCCCTGCTGGGCGAAGCGTCGCACGGCACCCGGGAGTTCTACCGCGAGCGCATCCGCATCACGCAGCGCCTGATCGAGGAGAAGGCGTTCACGGCGGTGGCCGTCGAAGCCGACTGGCCCGATGCCTGGCGCGTGAACCGCTACGTGCGCGGGGTCTCCGACGACCGCGGCGCGGAAGCCGCACTGCGCGGCTTCCAGCGCTTCCCGTCGTGGATGTGGCGCAACACCGAGGTGCGCGACTTCGTGGAGTGGCTGCGCGAATGGAACGCGAAGCGGCCGCAGCAGCAGCGCGTGGGTTTCTACGGCCTGGACCTGTACAGCCTGTTCACGTCGATGCAGGAGGTGCTGAAGTACCTGGACGCGCACGACGCCGAGGAGGCGCGCCGTGCCCGCGCGCGCTACGCGTGCTTCGACCACGCCAGGGGCGACAGCCAGGCCTACGGCTACGCGGCCTCGTACGGCGCGGCGCCGTCCTGCGAGGACGAAGTGGTGCAGCAGTTGCGCGAGATGAACCGGCGAGCCGCGCAAGTTTCGCCAGCCAGCGGCCTGGAGCGCGACGAGCTGTTCTACGCGCAGCAGAACGCGCGCCTGGTGCACAACGCCGAGGAGTACTACCGCACCATGTTCCGCGGCCGCGTGTCGTCGTGGAATCTGCGGGACAGCCACATGGCCGAGACGCTGCAGGCGCTGGACCGGCATCTCGCCGCGACGAACGGCGCGCCGCCGCGCATCGCCGTGTGGGCGCACAACTCGCACCTGGGCGACGCCAGCGCCACCGAGATGGGCGACATGGGCGAGTGGAACCTGGGCCAGCTCTCGCGCGACCGCTACGGCGCGGACGCGGTGCTCGTCGGCTTCTCCACGCACCGCGGCTGGGTGACGGCGGCCGACGACTGGGACGAGCCCGCGCAGCGCAAGCGCGTGCGCGACGGCCTGGACGGCAGCTGGGAAGACCTGTTCCACCGCGCCGGCGCCGAGCGCGCCGTGCTGATCCTGCGCGGCAATGAAGCGGTGCGCGGCCTGGCGATGCAGCGGCGCCTGCAGCGCGCCATCGGCGTCATCTACCGGCCCGAGACCGAGCGCATGAGCCACTACTTCGAAACGACGCTCTTCGAGCAGTTCGACGCGATGGTCCACATCGACGAGACGAATGCCCTGCAGCCGCTGGATAGCGGCGAGCAGCATTCACGGGAAGCGCCGGAGACCTACCCGTCAGGCGTATGAAGCCCGGGGCGTGCCGCCGCGGCGGCGCAATTGGCGCGCAACGAGCACGAGCGCGACCAGCGCGATCGCGCAGAACCAAAGGAAGGACCAATTGGCGATCGACAGGCCGAGGAAGGTCCAGTCGACCTTGGTGCAGTCGCCGCTGCCGCGGAAGATCATGGGGATCGCGCGCTTGAGCGGGAAGGTCTCGATCATCCCGTAGAAGTCGCGGCCGCACGAGGCGATCTCGGGCGGGTACCACTGCAGCCAGCTCTGGCGCGCGGCGACGAAAGCGCCGAAGCCGCTGGAAGCCGCCACCAGCAGGCCGCCCGCAACCCATGCACCGCGCGACTTGATCGCGGCAGTGACGCCGGCCACGAGCGCCACGATCACCATCGCGTAGCGCTGCACGATGCACATCGGGCAAGGCTCCAGCCCCACCACGTGCTGCAGGTAGAGGCCGAAGGCCAGCAATCCCACGCACACGAACGCGATGGCCGCGAGCACGCGGCGCGGCGCGTTGTCCAGCCAGTCGAAAACGATGTTCAAGCCTGTCCTTCCACGAAAACGCGTGCCCGCTTGGGCGTCACCACCAGCGTCTCCCCTTCCTTCAGGCCCATCTGGCGGTACTGCTCGGAGGGGATCTGCGCCTCGATGATGTTATCGCTTGTGCCGTCGCGCTCGTCCACGGGCACCAGCTCCAGCCGGGCGATGGGGCCGACGACGATGGCGCGGGTGAGGTTGACGACCACGCCACGCGGCTTTTCGCCTTCGCCGGGCGTGTAGCGCTGGACTTCCAGGTCGTGCGGGCGGACGTAGGCCGATGCCTTGGCGTTCTGGGCACCGGCGTGCTCGGGCGAATCGAAGTGCAGGCCCTGGAATTCCAGTTCGCCCTCGTGCGCGCGGCCATGGAACAGGTTCACGTCGCCCAGGAAACCGTAGACGAAGGGACTGGCCGGGTGGTCCCAGACCTCCTGCGGCGAGCCGCACTGCTCCACCTTGCCGGCGTTCATCAGCACCACGCGGTCGGCGACTTCCAGCGCCTCTTCCTGGTCGTGCGTCACGAAGATGCTGGTGACGTGCAGTTCGTCGTGCAGGCGGCGCAGCCAGCGGCGCAGTTCCTTGCGCACCTTCGCATCCAGCGCGCCGAAGGGCTCGTCGAGCAGCAGCACCTTGGGCTCGACGGCCAACGCACGGGCCAGTGCGATGCGCTGGCGCTGCCCGCCCGACAGCTGGTGCGGGAAGCGGTCGGCCAGCCAGTCGAGCTGGACCAGCTTGAGCAGGTCCATCACCTTCTGCTTGATCTGCGCTTCGCTGGGGCGCTGCTTGCGCGGCTTGACGCGCAGCCCGAAAGCCACGTTCTCGAAGACCGTCATGTGGCGGAACAGCGCGTAGTGCTGGAACACGAACCCCACCTGGCGCTCGCGCACGTGGACGTCCGTCGTGTCTTCGCCCGCGAAGAGGATCGAGCCCGTATCGGCCGTCTCCAGCCCCGCGATGATGCGCAGCAGCGTGGTCTTGCCGCAGCCCGAGGGCCCCAGCAGCGCGATCAGCTCGCCCGACTGGATGTCCAGCGACACGTCGCGCAGGGCGTGGAACTCGCCGAAGCGCTTGCTGACGTTGCGGATTTCGATGCTCATGGGGCTTCCTTTGCCATGACTGGCCGTTCCGGCGGAAGTTCCGCCGCGGCCTTCATTTCGCGTTCGTGCTGCCATTCGGCGACCGACTTGATCACCAGCGTGACCAGCGCCAGCAGCGCCAGCAGCGAGGCCACCGCGAAGGCGGCCACCGACTGGTACTCGTTGTAGAGGATTTCCACGTGCAGCGGCATGGTGTTGGTCTGCCCGCGGATGTGGCCGGAGACCACCGACACGGCGCCGAACTCGCCCATGGCCCGCGCGTTGCACAGGATCACGCCGTAGATCAGGCCCCACTTGATGTTGGGCAGGGTCACGAGCCGGAAGGTCTGCCAGCCGTTCGCGCCGAGCACGATGGCGGCCTGCTCCTCCTCGTTGCCCTGCGCCTGCATCAGCGGGATCAGTTCGCGGGCGATGAAGGGGAATGTGACGAACACGGTGGCCAGCACGATGCCGGGCACGGCGAAGATGATCTTGACGTTGTGTTCGGCCAGCCACGGGCCGAACCAGCCCTGCGCCCCGAAGACCAGCACGTAGATCAGCCCCGCGACCACCGGCGACACGGAGAACGGCAGGTCCACCAGCGTCGTCAGGAAGGCCTTGCCCTTGAATTCGTACTTGGCGATGCACCACGCCGCGGCAACGCCGAACACGAGGTTGAGCGGCACGGCGATGGCCGCCGTGATGAGCGTCAGGCGGATCGCCGACCAAGCATCGGGTTCCTTGAGGGCCTCGAGATAGGCGCCGAAGCCCTTGCGCAAGGCCTCGGTGGCCACGGCGGCCAGGGGCAGCACGAGGAACAGCACGACGAAGACCAGCGCCACGCCGATCAGCAGGCGGCGCACCCATGCGGGCTCGGTAGCGACGACGCGCTTCTGGGTGACGTCCATCAGATCGCCCCCGCGCGCTTGCGCTGCCACACCTGAAGCGCGTTGATGACCAGCAGCAGGACGAAGGACATCACGAGCATGACGACCGCCACGGCCGTCGCTCCCGCATAGTCGTACTGCTCCAGCTTGCCGATGATGATCAGCGGCGTGATCTCCGAGACCATGGGCATGTTGCCGGCGATGAAGATCACCGAACCGTACTCGCCGATGGCGCGGGCGAAGGCCATGGCGAAGCCCGTGAGCAGCGCCGGCGCGATCGAGGGGAAGATTACCTTGTAGAAGGTCTGCCAGCGCGTCGCGCCCAGCGACATCGCGGCCTCCTCCAGCTCCTTTTCCGTGTCCTCCAGCACCGGTTGCACCGTGCGGACGACGAAAGGCAGGCCGATGAAGATCAGCGCGATGACCACGCCGTTGGGGTTGAACGCGAGCTTGATGCCCATCGGCTCGAGGTACTGGCCGATCCAGCCGTTGCCGGCGAGCAGCGCCGTGAGCGAGATGCCCGCCACCGCCGTCGGCAGCGCGAACGGCAGGTCGACGAGGGCATCGACGATGCGCTTGCCGTAGAAGTCGTAGCGCACCAGCACCCACGCCAGCAGCAGCCCGAAGAAGACGTTGACGACCGCGGCGATGAACGACGCGCCGAACGTGAGCTTGTACGAAGCGACCACGCGCGGCGAGCTCACCGCGTCCCAGAACTGCGCCCCCGAAAGCGCGAAGGTCTTGAAGACCAGCGCCGACAGCGGGATGAGCACGATGAGGCCCAGGTACATCAGCGTGTACCCGAGCGTCAGGTTGAAGCCGGGCAGCACCTTCTTGCTGCCGCCGCGCGAGGGCGCGGTGCTCACCGGCAGCGGCACCGCGATCGATCCGCCCGACATGGGCTACTTGACCGTGTAGATCTTGTCGAACTGCCCGCCGTCGTTGAAGTGCACCTTCTGCGCTTCGGAGAGCGAGCCGTACAGCTCCTGCACGGTGAACAGCTTGACCGGCTTGAACTTGTCCGAATGCTTCTTCAGGATGGCCTCGCTGCGCGGACGGATGTAGCGCTTGGCCGCGATCTCCTGCCCCTCGGGCGTGTACAGGAAGTCGAGGTAGGCCTTGGCGAGTTCCGCCGTGCCCTTCTTGGCCACCGTGCGCTCGACGATGGCGACCGGGTTCTCGGCCACGATGCTGACCGAGGGGTACACCACGTCGACCTTGTTCGCGCCGAATTCCTGGTTGACCGACTCGACCTCGGACTCGAACGTGACCAGGACGTCGCCGATGTTCCGCTGCAGGAAGGCGGTGGTCGCGTCACGGCCGCCGCGCGCCAGCACGGGGACGTTCTTGTACAGCTTGCCGACGAATTCGGCGGCCTGCGCATCGCTGCCGCCCTTCTTCTTGATGTAGCCCCAGGCCGCGAGGTAGGCGTAGCGGCCGTTGCCGCCGGTCTTGGGGTTGACCACCACGACCTGCACACCGGGCTTGATCAGGTCATCCCAGTCCTTCACGCCCTTCGGGTTGCCGTTGCGCACCAGGAACAGCATGGTGGACGTGGTGGGCGCGGCGTTGTCGGGGAAGCGCTTGGCCCAGTCCTTGGCGACGACGCCCTTCTCGGCGAGGAACTCGACGTCGGTCGTCGTGTTCATGGTGACGACGTCGGCCTCGAGGCCGTCGGCCACCGCGCGCGCCTGCGCGCTGGAGCCGGCGTGCGACTGCTCGATCTTCACGTCCTTGCCCGTCTTGGCCTTGTACCAGGGCACGAAGGCGGCGTTGATGTCCTTGTAGAACTCGCGCGCCACGTCGTAGGAGACGTTGAGCAGCGTCTGCTGCTGCGCGGACGCGAGGGAGGTGGCGGCCAGGAACAGGCCCGCGAGAAAGGTCTTGGTGTGCAATTTCATGTGGAGGTCCTCGTGCCGTCACGCGTGGCGCGCGGCTTGCTTATTGTGAGGAAACCGCCATTGTCGGGCTGGCGGCGGGGAATCCCAACGATACCCTCGTTGTTTGCAAATTCGGGTGGCGCATATGGCTACAGGAGCGGGCGCAGCTCGCGAGCCGCTTCGAGCAGCAAAGGAAGCAGTTTGGCTTCCATTTCCTTCGCATCCGAGCGCGCCGGGGGAATCACCACATTGAGTGCCGCCACCGTCGAGCCCTGCATGTTCCGCAGCGGCACGGCCAGCGCCTGCACGCCCAGCTCGTGCTCCTCGGCCGCGAAGGCCCAGTCCTGCTGGCGCGCCTGGTCGATCAGCGCGCGGAAGCGCTTGGGGTCCACCACCGTGTGCGAGGTGAGCCGGGGCAGTTCGCGGCCCTTCATCCAGGCGTTGAAGTCGGTGCGCGTCTTCGCGGCCAGCAGCACGCGGCCCGTCGAGGTGGCGTGCGCCGGCAGGCGCGCACCCAGGTGCAGGCCGTACGCGAGCATGCGCGTGACGCCGCTGCGCGCCACGATCACCACCCAGTCACCGTCCAGCACGACGGCGGAGAACGACTCGCCCGTCTGCGCCGCCAGCCGGTTCAAGGTGGGTTGGACCATGCGCGGCAGCCGCGCGGATGCGAGGTAGCTGCCCGAAAAACGCAGCACCTTGGGCGCCAGCCAGAAGTGGCTGCCGTCGGTTTCCAGGTAGCCCAGGTGCGCGAGCGTGAGCAGGTGGCGGCGCGCCGCCGCGCGCGTGATGCCGGCGCGCTGCGCCGCCAGCGACGCGTTGAGCCTCTGCCTTTCGGTGTCGAAGCTCTCCAGCACGGCCAGCCCCTTGGCCATGCCCTCGATGAAGTCCGGCTTCGCGATCGCCATGGGCATCCCTTGCGCGATGATCGCGCAGCGTGCGCAATGATCGCACAAAGCCCGCTGGCCGGCGCCCGGCGCCGCCCTCGCCGCTCCTAAGCTGCCAGGCAAGGAGACAAGCCATGCGCACCCAGGTCGCCATCGTCGGCGCCGGCCCCTCGGGGCTCCTGCTCGGCCAGCTGCTGCACAGGGCCGGCATAGACAACGTCATCGTCGAGCGCCAGGGCGCGGACTATGTGCTCGGCCGCATCCGCGCGGGCATCCTCGAGCAGGTCACCGTGAACCTTATGGACGAGGCCGGCGTCGGCGCGCGGCTGCACCGCGAAGGCGTCGTCCACCACGCCATCGACCTCGCCTTCGACGGCCGGCGCCACCCCATCGACGTGCACGGCCTCACCGGCGGCAAGGTCGTCACCGCCTACGGCCAGACCGAGCTCACGCACGACCTGATGGACGCGCGCCGCGACGAGAACCTGCCGACGGTCTACGAAGCGCAGGACGTCGCCGTCTCCGGCTTCGACGGCACGCGACCGCAGGTGCAGTACCGCAAGGACGGGCAGCTGCACACGATCGATTGCGACTTCATCGCGGGCTGCGACGGCTTCCATGGCGTGTGCCGCGCCAGCGTGCCGCGCGACGCGATCCGCGAGTACGAGAAGGTCTACCCCTTCGGCTGGCTGGGCCTGCTGGCCGACGTGCCGCCCGTGTCGCCGCACGCCATCGTGTACGCCAACAGCGAGCGCGGGTTCGCGCTGTGCTCCATGCGCAGCCTGGTGCGCAGCCGCTACTACGTGCAGGTGCCGCTCGCGGACAAGGTGGAGGACTGGGGCGACGACCGCTTCTGGGATGAGCTGCGCCGGCGCATCGACCCCGAGCTCGCCGAACGTGTCGTGACCGGGCCCTCGATCGAGAAGAGCATCGCGCCGCTGCGCAGCTTCGTCGCCGAGCCGCTGCGCTTCGGGCGCCTGTTCCTCGCGGGTGACGCGGGCCACATCGTGCCGCCGACCGGCGCCAAGGGACTGAACCTCGCGGCCTCCGACGTGAAGTACCTGTCCACCGCCCTCATCGAGCACTACCGCGAGCGCAGCGACACGGGCATCGACCACTACTCCGACCGCGCGCTGCGCCGCATCTGGAAGGCCGAGCGCTTCTCGTGGTGGCTCACCTCGCTGCTGCACCGTTTCCCGGAGCAGTCGGTGTTCGACCAGCGCATCCAGGAGGCCGAGCTGGACTACGTCGTGCACTCGCGCGCGGCGTCCACCGCGCTGGCCGAGAACTACGTGGGCCTGCCGCTCTAGGTCATCCCGGCGCAGGCCGGGACCCAGTGCCTTTCACCAGTCGACGCGGCCGAAGCCGTCGTGCCCGAGCAGCGTGTAGAAGATGCCCACCGTGCCGCGCGTCTGCGAGCGGTCGCCCAGGTCGGGGTATTCGGCGTTGCGGTGGTTCCAGAGGTACTTGAGCGTCACGCCGTGCTGGCCGCGCAGGCGCCAGGTGTACGCGACGTCGGCGCGCACGATGTTGTCGCGCCCGCCGCGGGCCAGGCCGCCCACCTTGCTCACGAAGTAGTCGCGCAGCGTCACGTCGAAGGCGTGCCGGTCCCCGACGATGACGTGCGTGGACACCAGCACCTGCGGCGCCACGCCGTAGTGGTAGTCGCGGTCGGCCGCCACGCCGCGCAAGGTGCTCACCGCCGCATAGCCCAGCCCGCCCATCAGGGTGCCCTGCACGGCGACGTTCTCGCTGGCGCGCCACTGGCCGGTCGTGCCCAGCGACAGGGCCGTACTCGAGATGCGGAAGGTCTGTGGCGAGATGTAGTCGTAGCTGCCGTACAGGCCCCACACGCCGCGGTAGTTCGCGCCGCCCTTGTAGTCGCGGCCCCACAGCAGGCCGCGCGTGAGCACGTTCTCGAACCCGTTCGCGCTGGACATCGTGGCGCGGAAGACGAAGTGGTCGAAGGGCCGCCGGTACACGTAGCCGTCCTTGCCGGGCATGCCGAAGTCCAGCGAGTAGTCCACTTGCAGCTCGTTCTTCGTCGAGCCGGACGACGCGCCTTGTGCGTCCTGCGCGGTGCCCATGAAGCCCACCTGCAATTGGCTGTAGTACGCCGCGTCGTTGCTCGCCAAGAAGCCGTTCTTCTGGATGCCCAGCACGCGGCGGTTGAAGGCCAGCGAAGGCGAAATGCCGGCGGCCACCGTCTCGCGCCAGAACGGCGACAAGCCCCCGCCCTTCTCCAGCAGCAGGTTGGCCATGCGAAAGAGCGCCTCGCCCAGGAAGGTGCCGCCGATGCCGG
The DNA here is from genome assembly GCF_037572775.1 of Ramlibacter sp. PS4R-6. NCBI lineage: Bacteria > Pseudomonadati > Pseudomonadota > Betaproteobacteria > Burkholderiales > Comamonadaceae > Ramlibacter > Ramlibacter sp. PS4R-6. The sequence continues at coordinate 2,771,598 of NZ_JBBHKA010000001.1, forward strand.
TGGAGACCTGGTCGTTGCGCGACGGCGGCGTGCGTTCGCCGGCGATCTCCCACGCGGCGCTGCCGGCGAAGGTGAAGGCCGCCGAGCGCCAGTAGTCGAAGCCCGCGGAGCGCGCGAAGCCGTGGTACATCGAGCCCTGGTAGGGATGCCCGAGCTGGTTGACGTTGAAAGGGTCGCCGTCGATCACCCAGGGGCCGCGCAGGTTGCGGCGGATCGAATCCATCGTCACCGCGTAGTCTTCGCGCCCGCTGCCGCAGCAGCGGTTCACTCGGTTGACGAGGATGTCGAAGCCAAGGATTTCCAATGCGGGGACCACGGGGTCCACCACTGCTTCTTCCGCAAAGGCCAGCGATGCGCACAGCGCCAGCGCGGCAGGAACGAAGGCTCTCTTCATCCCGCGCGATTCTGCTGAGCCGCGCGTGGCTCAGCTGTAGGACGAGCGCTTTTTCAGTCCGCGAACGTGCCGGTGGACCTGATGATCGGCCCCCACTTGTCGATCTCGGACTTCAGCCACGCCTGCAGCGATTCGGGCGAGAGCCTGTCGTCGCCGACGATCTCGGCGCCGAGCTCGGTCATCTTGCGCACGACGTCCGGGTCCTTCAGCGCCGCGCGCACGGCCTGGTTCATCCGGTCGATGGCGGCCTTGGGCGTGCCCTTCGGCGCATAGATCCCGTGCCACACGACGACCTCGAAACCCTTGAGGCCCTGCTCGTCGAGCGTGGGCGCATCGGGCAGCGCCTTGATCCGTTGCTTCGTCGTCACGCCGTAGAACTTCACGTTGCCCGCCTTGATCTGCGGGATGGTCTGCGTGGTCTGGTCACAGAGGATGTCGACCTGGCCACCCAGCAGCGCGTTCATCGCCGGCGCCGTTCCCTGGAACGGCACGGCGGTGAATTTCACGCCCAGCGCCGTCTCGAACATCAGGCCGCACAGCTGCGACACCGCGCCCAGGCCTGCATTGGCCAGGTTGATCTTCGACTGGTTCGCCTTGAGGTAGGCCGCGAACTCCGCGTAGTTGTTCGCCGGGAAGTCCTTGCGCGCCAGCATCGTCATCGGCACTTCCACCGCCTGGCTCACGAACTCGAAGTCGGTGAGCGGGTTGTAGGCGAGCTTGCGGTACAGCGCGGTGGACGTCGCCATGCCGTTGTGGTGGATGAAGAAGGTATAGCCGTCGGGTGCGGACCGCGCGACGTACGCCGCAGCCACGGTGCCACCCGCGCCCAGCTTGTTCTCGATGACCACCGTCTGCCCCAGCGTCTTCGTCATCGACACGCCCAGCGTACGCGCGACGACGTCGGTCGGCCCGCCCGCGGCGAACGGCACGACGAGCGTGACGGGCTTGGTGGGCCAGGCTTGCGCGAAGGCGGAAGCCGCGAAGAAAACGCCCGCGGCGGCGGTGGCGATGCGACGGATGCCCAACATGGTCGTCTCCTGCTTTTAATGGGCGCAGGGTAGCCCCCGCGCGCGCCGCGCCCATCGGGGAGTTCCCGGTGCAACGGGAGTGCTAGTCTTTGGGCATGAGTCCCACCCCGGCCCTGCACGGCATCCGCATCCTCAGCCTCGCATTGAACCTTCCGGGCCCCGCGGCCCTGATGCGCTGCCGCGCGATGGGCGCCACGTGCGTGAAGTTCGAGCCGCCTTCGGGCGACCCGATGAACCTGTACAACCCCGGCACGTACCGCCAACTGCACGAAGGCGTGCAGGTGCGGCAAGCGGACCTGAAAACCACCGAGGGCCTGGCGGCACTGCACAAGGAACTGGAGAAGACCGACGTGCTGCTCACGTCCTTCCGGCCGTCGGCGCTCGCGAAGTTCGGGCTGGCGTGGAAGGAGCTGCATGCGCGCCACCCGATGCTGTGCCAGGTGGCGATCGTCGGCGGGCCCGGCGCGCAGGCCGAGGTGCCGGGCCACGACCTCACGTACCTGTCGGAGCATGGCCTCGTGCCCGGCCTCGAATTGCCCGCCACGCTGTTCGCCGACATGGGCGGCTCGCTCATGGCGAGCGAGGCGGTGCTGAAAGCGGCCTTGCACCTGAACGCGCGCTACCAGGGCGCCGGCGAAACACCGCGCGGCATCTACCTGGAGGTGGCCCTTGCCGACGCGGCGGCCTACCTTGGCTTGCCGCGCCACTGGGGCCTGACGCAGCCCACCGGCGCCGTCGGCGGCGCGCACGCGGGCTATCGCGTCTACCCGTGCAGCGACGGGCGCGTCGCCGTCGCCGCGCTGGAGCCGCATTTCGCGGCCGCGCTGTGCGCGCAAGCCGGTGTGGAAGGCGCATCGCGCGACCTCATGTTCCAGCGCGCGACCCACGACGCGATCGCCGCATTCTTCGCGGCACGCAGTTGCGCCCAGCTGGATCGCATCGCGACGAAGCACGACATCCCGCTGCACACCATGCCCGCCGCCTGAGGCAGGGGCCATGGTTGGCCCCAACGGGCCATTCCTTGTAGGACAAAACCGGAATTTCGGCCCAAACGGCCCCAATCGGCCCTGCGCCGCGTTTGTAACGAGCACACTTCGGGCTGCTGAGGTTCACTCACTTGCCCACACCATGAACGATTCCATTGTCAAGGTAGCCATCGTCGACGACCACGCCATCGTGCGCGCCGGCCTCAAACAGTTCCTCTCGGAAATGGTCGATCTTCGCGTCGTCGGCGAAGCCGCGAGCGGACGCGAAGCGATCGACCTGGTGCGCAACACCGAGATCGACGTCCTGATCATGGACCTGTCCATGCCGGGGCAAAGCGGGATCGACGCGCTCGCGATGATCCGCGCGAAAGCGCCCGACATCGGCATCCTGATCCTCTCCGGCTACCCGGAAGAGCAGTACGCCGTGAACCTGATCCGCCAGGGCGCGAGCGGCTACCTCAACAAGGAATGCGAGCCGATGGAGATCGTCAACGCGATCCGGACCATCGCGCTGGGCCGCCGCTACATCAGCCCATCCGTCGCGGAACTGATCGCGCAGCAGCTCAACCGCAAGGAAGGCGCCGCGGCGCACGAGCTGCTGTCCGAGCGCGAGTTCCAGGTGTTCCTGAAGCTCGCCAAGGGCGAGACGGCCGGCGAGATCGCGCAGGCGCTGTCGCTGTCGGTCAAGACCGTGAGCACGTACCGCACGCGCCTGATGGAAAAGATGGGGCTGCAGTCCAACAGCGACCTCACCTACTACGCGCTCAAGAACAAGCTGATCGACTGAGCGTAGCGCTGTCGATCATCCCGGCGCAGGCCGGGATCCAGCATCTTCGTTGTCCGTCTTTTTCAGCAGCCGCTCGGCCAGGCTCATCAGGAGCAGCTGGTCGCGGTGATCGATCGTGAACGAGTTCGCCTTCGTCAGCTTGACACCCCCTTCCAGCAGGATGTGCGTCGTCGCGCGCAGGCGGTGCGTCTTCGACAGCTGGCGGGAGGCGTCCTTCAGCGCCTGCAGGATGAAGTCGCGCGCCTGCACCGGGAGCATCACGTAGCTCTCGGCCTCGGGTGTCATGGGACGACGATCCATGCGCTCAGTCTTCGCCCGGCCCGGTGTCGATGCTGTCGGCCAAAGGCGACGATCCTCCTCAGCCCCGTCCGGCCAAGCGCCCCAGCCGATGAGGTGGCGCGGCGCGCCGTGCATCGCGTCCGCACAGCCGCTAGCAGCGCAGTCCTACAGGTGGCGGCCGTGCGGCGGGCAACGATGGGCGCCATGGCACCTTCGAGCACACGCACCCTGTGGAAAGGCGCGATCAGCTTCGGGCTGGTCCACATTCCCGTCTCCCTGCATTCGGCCACGGCCGAGCACCGAATGAAGTTCAAGCTCCTGGACAAGGACACCATGAACCCGGTGGGCAACCGGCAGGTGAACAAGTCCAGCGGCGAAGCGATGGCCAAGGACGACATCGTCAAGGGCTTCGAGTACGAGAAGGACCAGTACGTCACCGTCTCGCCCGACGAGATCAAGGCGGCTTTGCCGAAGTCCACGCAGACGATCGACATCGAGGCCTTCGTCGACGGCTCGCAGATCTCCACCGTCTACTACAACAAGCCCTACTACGTCGCGCCGGCCGCCAAGGGCCAGAAGCCGTACAAGCTGCTGCTCGAGACGATGAAGCGCACCGGAAAGGTGGGCATCGCGCGCGTCGTGATTTCCACGCGCCAGCATTTGGCGGCGCTCATCCCCGCAGGCGACGGCCTCGTGCTGGAGCTGCTGCGCTGGCATGACGAGGTGCGCGACACCGCGGGCCTGTCGATGCCCGACAAGGACACCAAGATCACCGACAAGGAAATCCGCATGGCGCAGCAGCTCGTTGGCGAGCTGGAGGGCGACTTCGAGCCGCAGGCCTTCCACGACGACTTCCGCGAGAAACTGCAGCAACTGGTGGACGCGAAGGTGAAGGCCGGCCAGGGCGAACACATCGTCAAGCCGCTGGAGGGCGAGGAAATCCAAGGCAGCGCCGACATCGTCGACCTGACCGAGTTGCTGCGGCGCAGCCTGCGCAAGGGCGGCGGCGCGGCGAACGACGAGCCCGAGGAGGCGCCCGCGCGCAAGACGGCATCGCGGCGCAAGGCCGCCAACGACGAGGAAGCGCAGCCGCGCAAGGCCGCGGCCCGCAAGGGCGGCGCGCGCGCGGCGACCAGCACCGCGGTCAAGTCCCGCAGCACGCGCAAGAAGGCAGCCTGATGTTCGCGAGATCTTCGTCCCCCCTGCCTTTCGCCGCGACGGCGTTGTCGTTCGCGCTCGGCGCGGCGCTCGTGTGGTCGGTCGACGCCGCCGTGCGGCGCGCGCGTGCACGCACCGGCCCCATCAGCGACGACATCGTGCTCGAGCGTGTGCGCGAACGCGTCGCGACGATCGTGTCCCGTCCCGAGGCCGTGGAAGTGAGCGTCGAGAACGGCGTCGTGCGGCTGGCGGGCCAGGTGCCTCCCGAAGAACGCGACCAGCTGCTCTCGCAGCTGCTGTGGCTGCCGGGCGTCATTCGCCTGCGCAACGCGCTGGGCACCGACCAGGAATTGCGGCCGCGGTAGCGACTCGACGTCGCGCCCGGCTCAGTCACGGCGGCGCGGCTCGGCAAGCGGCGCGTAGGCCGTGCCGCACGGCGGGCGCCGAGGTGCTCTTGCACCGCCCCCGCCTGCGCGGCCATACGCTGGATCCATCACACCACCGAAAGGAGTTCGAATGAACGAGCAACAAGTCAAGGGCAAGCTGAAGGAAGCCGCCGGCGAAGTGCAGGAGCACGTGGGCCGCGTGACCGGCAATGAAAGCCAGGAAGCCAAGGGCCACGCCCGCGAGCTGGAAGGCAAGCTGCAGAAGAAGGGTGGCGACCTGAAGGAAGCCGCCGAAGACGTCGTGAAGAAGCCGTAAGGCATTGCACGACAAGTGAAGGGCCGCTCGCGCGGCCCTTTTCTTTTGCACAATCGCAGCTTGCAGAAAAACCGCGCCATCCTCCTGCTCGCCTTCGCCGCGTTTTTCAGCGGCGCCGCGCTGCGGGTCTGCGACTCGCTCATCCCCCGCCTCGCGCGCGACTTCTCGATCACCGCCGGCACGGCTGGGCGCGTGATCATCAGCTTCTCCGTCGCCTACGGCCTGATGCAGCTGCTGTTCGGGCCGCTGGGCGACCGCTACGGCAAGGCCCGCATGATCGGGCTCGCCCTCTTCGCGTGCGCCGCCGCGTCCTTCGCCTGCGCGCTGGCGCCCGGATTCGACTCGCTCGTCGCCCTGCGCATCGTGTGGGGCATGGGCGCGGCCGGCGTCATCCCGCTGTCGATGGCCCTGATCGGCGACATGGTGCCCTACGAGGAGCGGCAGGCCACGCTCGCGCGCCTGCTCACGGGCATCCTGTCGGGGATGATGGCCGGCCAGCTCGCCGGTGGCCTCTTCGCCGATTCGGCGCCGGGCTGGCGCGGCGCGTTCGCCGTGCTGGGCGTGGGCTATTCGGTGGTCGCCGTGCTGCTCGCGCTGAACATGCGCGCGCACGATGCGCATGCGCAGCGCTCCACGCAGCTCGCTTTCGTGCGCCAGATGTCGTCGGTGCTGGCCGTGCCGTGGGCGCGCGTGATCCTCGTGTCCGTTGCGCTGGAAGGCGTCTTCCTGCTGGGGCCGATCGCGTACCTGCCGGCGTACCTGCACGAACGCTTCGCGCTGTCGCTGGCGGCGGCTTCGGGGCTCGTGGCGCTGTATGCGGTCGGGGGCTTGTTCTATGCGATGGCCGCGCGGCGGCTGGTGCGCGACTGGGGCGAGCGCCGCATGGTGCTGGCAGGCGGCCTGCTCATGGGCGCTTCATTCCTGGCGCTGTGGCTGTCGCCGTGGTGGCTCACGGCCGGGCCGGCCGCGCTCGTGCTGGGCTTCGGCACCTACCTGTACCACAACACCTTGCAGACGCACGCAACGCAAATGGCGCCCGAGGTGCGGGGCACTTCCGTGGCGGCGTTCGCTTTCTGCCTGTTCGCGGGCCAGGCGCTGGGCGTGAGCCTCGCGGGCGCGGTGCTCGACGGCCTGGGTTTCGCGCTCCTGCTCGCCGTGCCCGGCATCGTGCTGCCGGTGGCGGGAGCGTGGCTGGCGCGGGCGTTGGCCGCCCGCGCGCTTGCTGCTTAGGCCGACGGGCCGTCCTTGCGCTGGTGGCGCTTCTTGCCGGCGGCGCGGGCTTCCTCGCTGCTGAACTGGTGGGCGCGGCCGCAGGCATGCGCGGCGCGGCCGCCCATGCTGGCGATCTCTTTCTTCTTCTCGGGCGACATCGCGGCGAAGCCGCGCAGGCGGCGTTCGGATTGGGGAGTGGATTCGGGCGTCGCGGCGGTGAGGCTGGTGTCCTGCATGGTTGAGGCTCCTGTGAAACGAGCCGCAATGCTCACCTATTGCTCTGCCGTGTCCTTGTAGGACGGCGCCCTACGGTCGCGTAGTCGGCGTTCCCTGTTGCAGAGATGACTTAGGGCTTATGTTTTTGATCACAGCCCGGCCGATCGCCTCCAGCTCCTGCGCCAGCGGTTGCACCAGCTTATCCTGCGCCTCGGGCTGCGTGCGCGCGGCGTTCCAGAACCCGGCCAGCAGCGGGCGCTGGGCCTGCACGCGCGCCACCACTTCGGCGCGCCACGCATCGTCCACGCTGCGCCAGCCGCGTGCCCAGTGCGCCACGGCGACGTACCGCAGCAGCGCCGCTTCGGTGAGCGCGTCCAGCATCTCGTCGCTCAATTGCAGCAGCGTGGCGCCGCTGGGCGACGAGCGGTTCTTCCAGGCCGCGGCGATGTACGCCGCGCCGCCGCCGACCAGCGCACCGAGCGCCGCTGCCGCGCCCAGCGTCATCCCGCCGGCCAGCAGGTCGATCGACGCGCCCATCGCGGCGCCACTGGCGGCGCCCGCGATGCCGGCTTGCGGCGCATCGACCTGCTGCTGCACGGTGAAGCGCTCCTCCAGCCGGTGCTCGATCGCTTCGGCCGCATCGTCCGCCACGCCATGCAGGCGCCGCAGTTGCGCGGCCAGCGAACGCGCGGACTCGTCGAGCCGCGCGACGATGCGCGCCATCGCGGCTTCGCGCGCGCCCGCCTGCGCGTCGCGCTCCGCCGGCAACAGGCTGCGCACCGACAGCGGCGCCGCGACCAGCTCCTCCACCTGCCGTGCCGCGAAGATCGCGTGCTGCGCGATGGCGGCCATGGACTTGCGCAGCCGCTCGTCGGTGCGCGCTTCCCAGGCGCGCGCCACGTGCCCGAAGGCGCGCCGCCTGTCCTCGGGCAGCGCCTGCGCCATCGCGTCGAGCAGGAGGCGGTCGCCGCTGGCCGGATGCTGCACATCCGCGAGCCTGAGGCCCTCGCCGGCCTCCGGCGCCATCGCGAGCGTCACCGCCGGCCGCGCAAGCGCGGCCAGGACGGGGGCTGCCGCATCGACGTCCGCGCCGCTGGCTGCCAGGTGGATCACCACGTCGCATGTCGCGCGGGCATCGCGCGGCGCGGTGCGGGCGAAAGGCCACCAGCGCGCCCACCAGGGTTGCGCGGGTTCAGGCACCGCCGGCGGCGCTTCGGGTGCGATGTCCACCAGCCGCATCACGTCGCCCGCCGGCGAACTCGCCAGCACCGGCAGCGACTCGCGGTCCGGCACCAGCAGCAGGAAGCGCTCGCGGTCTTCGGGCCGGTGGGCCAGCAGGCCGACCCGCACCGATGCCGCGTTCATCAGCGACTCGACGCGCTCGGCATAGGCGGGCTGCACGTCCACCGCGACCGCCCGCGACAGGCGCTCTTCGCGCCAGGCCGCGAACGTCGCCAGCAGCAGCCGCGGCACAACCACCACGGTGACCAGCAGCGCGACATACATCCACACCCAGGGCGCGCCGAACGCCGCCCCACCCCGCAGGCTGAAGCGCATCTGCGCGACGTCGGTCACCGAGAAGGTGTCGAACGGGAAGACCAGCAGCGCCGGCAGGCGCAACAGGCTCAGCACGGCGTGCACCTGTTGCGGGCCCAGGAAAGTGCTCTCCCAGCCCACGCGGTACTCGACGACCAGCCCGCGGACGAGCAGCGACAGGATCACGCCCAGCGCCCAGGCCGCGGCCGACAGGTGCAGCACGCGCTGGATGCGCGCGGCATGCAGCGGCCGCGTCGCGCGGAACCAGTCGATGTGGAAACGCGCGGCGGCCTGCGCCGCGGGGTCGGTGCCTGCCTGCCCCATGGTCCAGCGGCCGATGCCCGCGAGCCAGGACGTGCGGCCCTCCCGCCGCGGCACCAGCGCGGCGCCGAGGAAGAGCAGGTACATGGCGAGGTTCCACGCCACGATGCCCAGCAGCGGCAGCGAGATCAGGTCGACGCGGTGCGGGTTGCCGATCGCGTCCGTCGCGACGCCGGTGACCAGCGCGGCCAGCGGCACGGCCCACTCGACCCAGGCGCGCCAGGCCGGCGCTTCCTGCAGCGCTGCCAGCCGGGGATGGCGCACGGCCAGGGTGGCCAGCACGTGCCGCGCGCGCATGGCCATGAACGCCGCCGCATCGAGGGCCGCGCCGTCGGCGCGGTGCAGGGCTTCCTGCCGGGCCCGCAGGTCGGCCTGGTCGCGCTCGTCCATGGCCAGCAGCGCGCCCTGGGCGTCCGTGGTCTCGGCCGCGTGCACCAGCACGACGCGACGCGCATCCTGCTCTTCCATCGGGCGGTGTTGCGTTTCCGTCATGCGGCCGATTATGTTGTGTCAGGTCGCGGCGTCATCCGACGCGCACGGTAGCGCTTTTGCGTCTAGGCTGCGCTCGTGGAAATGCGCCCCGCGGCCCCGATCCTCCTGGTCGACGACGAGCCCGCCAACCTCCTTGCCATGGAAGCCGTGCTGGAAGGCCTCGGCGAGCCGCTCGTGCGCGCCTCATCCGGCGCCGAGGCGATGCGCCTGCTGCGCGACCAGGACTTCGCCGCGGTGCTGCTCGACCTGCACATGCCCGGCATGGACGGCATCGAGACCGCGCGGCTCATCCGCGCGCAGAAGCGCTCGCGCGAAACGCCCATCCTCTTCATCACGGCCGACGCGTCGGAACTTTCCCAGCGCGAAGCCTATTCGCTCGGCGCGGTGGACTTCATCGTCAAGCCCTTCCGCACCGCGCCGCTGCTGGCCAAGCTGGCGTTCTTCATCGAGCTGCACCGCAGCCGCGCCGAGCTGTACGAGGCGCAGCAGCGGCTGCTGCTGGAAAGCGAGAGCCGCTACCGCACGCTCTTCGAGTCGATCGACCAGGGCTTCTGCCTCATCGAAATGGTCTTCGACGCCGCCGGCAAGGCGGTCGACTACCGCTTCCTGGAAACGAACCCTGCGTTCGTGCGCGAAACGGGGCTCGTCAACGTCACCGGCAAGTCCATGCGCGAGCTCGTGCCGGACAACGAGGAGCACTGGTACGAGATCTACGGCCGGGTCGCCCGCACCGGGCAGTCCGTGCGCTTCGAGCAGGAAGCCAAGGCGCTCGGGCGCTGGTACGACGTGCACGCCGTGCGCCTGGGCGGGGCCGAAAGCAACCGCGTCGCCGTCCTCTTCAGCGACATCACGCAGCGGCGCAACGCGGAAGAGAGCCTGCGCCGCCTGGCCGAGGAGCTGGCCGAGACCGACCGGCGCAAGACCGAGTTCCTCGCCACCCTCGCCCACGAGCTGCGCAACCCGCTCGCCCCCATCAGCAACGGCCTGCACCTGCTCAAGCGCGCCGGCGACCCGCTCACGCAGGAGAAGGCGCGCGAGATGATGGAGCGCCAGCTGCGCCACATGGTGCACCTGGTGGACGACCTGCTGGACATCGCGCGCATCTCGAGCAACAAGGTGGAGTTGCGCGTCGAGCGGCTGGACATGGCCACCGTCCTGGCGGGTGCCGTGGAGACCAGCGCGCCCCTGGTCGCCGCCGCCGGCCACACCCTGGACGTCGACATCCCTTCGAAGCCGCTGTGCGTGCAAGGCGACGCGACGCGGCTGGCGCAGATCGTGAGCAACCTGCTGAACAACGCGGCCAAGTACACGCCGCCCGGCGGGCGCATCGAGCTGGTGGCGCGCGAGGAAGGCAGCCATGCCGTGGTCCGCGTGCACGACACGGGCGTCGGCATCCCCCCGGCCGAACTGCCGAAGGTCTTCGAGATGTTCACCCAGGTCGGGCGCAACCTGGACCGATCGCAGGGCGGCCTGGGCATCGGGCTCGCGCTGGTCAAGCGCCTGGTGGAACTGCACGGCGGCACCATCGAGGCCCGGAGCGAAGGCACGGGCCGGGGCAGCACCTTCACCTTGCGCCTGCCGCTGGCCATCGTCGAAAGCCGCGCCGCCGACGCGCCCGCCAGCCACGCGGCCCTGGCGGCCGCGCCCGCCTTCCGCGTGCTGGTGGTGGACGACAACGTCGACGCCGCCGAAAGCCTCGGCACGCTCCTGCAGATCGAGGGCCACGACGTGCGCATCGCGCACGACGGCGACAGCGCGCTCAGCCTGGCCGCGGAGTTCCGCCCGCGCGTGGTGTTCCTCGACATCGGCATGCCGGGCAAGGACGGCTACCAGGTCGCGCGCGAGATGCGCGCGCTGGAAGCGATGCGCGACGCGACGCTCGTCGCGCTCACGGGATGGGGCGCGCAGGAGGACCGGGCGCGCTCGCGCAGCGCGGGCTTCGACCACCACCTGACCAAGCCGGCGGGGCTGGCTTCGGTGGATGCGTTGCTGGCGGAGATCGCGGCGGAGCGCCCGCAGGCGCACGCGCGGGTGGCCTAGCTCAGCGCGTCTTGCGCGGCGGCAGGCCGGTGTGCTGCGTGAGCACCGTGCCCTTGCGCGGCGTCGAGTTCTTCTTGCGCGCGCTCACGTAGCCGCCGTCGGTCTTGGGCTGGAAGGTCGGCACCAGGTGGTGCTTGCCGTTACCGATCAGGTCGGCGCGGCCCATGGACTTGAGCGCCTCGCGCAGCACGGGCCAGTTGTTGGCGTCGTGGTAGCGCAGGAAGGCCTTGTGCAGGCGGCGCCGGCGCTCGCCGCGCACGACGTCGACCGCATCCTCGGGCGTCACGTTGCGGTGCACCTTGCGCAGCGTGTTGCGGCCCGTGTGGTACATCGCCGTCGCCGTGGCCATGGGGCTCGGGTAGAAGGTCTGCACCTGGTCGGCGCGGAAGCCGTTTCGCTTGAGCCACAGCGCGAGGTTCATCATGTCCTCGTCGCTGGTCCCCGGGTGCGCGGCGATGAAGTACGGGATCAGGTACTGCTTCTTGCCCGCCTCGGCGCTGTACTTGTCGAACATCGCCTTGAACTTGTCGTAGCTGCCGATGCCCGGCTTCATCATCTTGGTGAGCGGGCCGTCCTCGGTGTGCTCGGGCGCGATCTTGAGATACCCGCCGACGTGGTGCTGGACGAGCTCCTTCACGTACTCCGGCGATTGCACCGCGAGGTCGTAGCGCAGGCCCGAGCCGATCAGGATCTTCTTGATGCCCTTGAGCGAACGCGCGCGGCGGTACATCTTCACCAGCGCGGAGTGGTCGGTGTTGAGGTTGCTGCAGATGCCGGGGTAGACGCACGAGGGTTTGCGGCACGCCGCCTCGATCTCGGGCGTCTTGCAGCCGATGCGGTACATGTTGGCCGTGGGACCGCCGAGATCCGAGATCACGCCGGTGAAGCCGGGCACCTTGTCGCGGATCTCCTCGATCTCGCGGATCACCGAGTCTTCGCTGCGCGACTGGATGATGCGGCCCTCGTGCTCGGTGATCGAGCAGAAGGTGCAGCCGCCGAAGCAGCCGCGCATGATGTTCACCGAGAAGCGGATCATCTCCCACGCGGGGATCTTCGCGTCGCCGTAGGACGGGTGCGGCGCGCGCGCGTACGGCAGGTCGAACACGTGGTCCATCTCCGCCGTCGTCAGCGGGATGGGCGGCGGCGTCAGCCACACGTCCCGGTCGCCGTGCGCCTGCACCAGCGCACGCGCATTGCCGGGATTGGTCTCCAGGTGCAGCACGCGGTTGGCGTGCGCATAGAGCACCGGATCGGACTTGACCTGCTCGTAGGACGGCAGGCGGATCACCGTGCGCTCGCGGTTGAGCCTAATGCGCGGGTTGGGGACGAAGGTGAGCGGCTGCGCGAGCTGCGGCGTTGCGCCCTCGCCCTCCTCCTTCGCGCACGACGAGCCCTGCGCCTTGGCCTGCTCGCTGGTCGTCATGTACGGGTTGACGTGGTCTTCCACGCGCCCGGGCTGGTCGACCTCGCTCGAGTCGATCTCCATCCACCCTTCCGGCGTCTCGCGCCGGATGAAGGCCGTGCCGCGCACGTCGGTGATCGATTCGATCGGCTGCTTCGCGGCGAGCCGGTGCGCGATCTCGATGATGGCGCGTTCGGCGTTGCCGTACAGCACGATGTCGGCCTTGGCATCGACGAGGATGGAGCGGCGGACCTTGTCCGACCAGTAGTCGTAGTGCGCGATGCGGCGCAAGCTGGCCTCGATGCCGCCCATGACGATGGGCGCCTCGGGGTACGCCTCGCGGCAGCGCTGCGCGTACACGAGCGACGCGCGGTCGGGCCGCTTGCCGCCGACGTCGCCGGGCGTGTAGGCGTCGTCGCTGCGGATCTTCCGGTCCGCCGTGTAGCGGTTGATCATCGAGTCCATGTTCCCGGCGGTCACGCCGAAGAACAGGTTGGGCCGGCCCAGGGCCTTGAACGGCTCGGCGCTTTGCCAGTCGGGCTGCGCGACGATGCCCACGCGAAAGCCCTGCGTCTCGAGCACGCGCCCGATCACGGCCATGCCGAAGCTCGGGTGGTCGACGTACGCGTCGCCCGTGACCAGGACGACGTCGCAGCTGTCCCAGCCGAGCGCTTCCATCTCGGCGCGCGTGGTCGGCAGGAACTTCGCGGGGCCGAAGCGATGCGCCCAGTACTTGCGGTAGCTGGTGATCGGTTTCGCGGCGCGCGCGAAGAAGGAAACGTCGACGGGGGCGTTCATGGTGCTGCGGGGAACCCGAAATTGTACTTTTCGGTTCCCCCGCCAGCCCCTGTCATGGGTATTGGCACGGGCATTGCACCCGCACCGGGATTATTTCTTCATCAGCTGGCCGCGAATCTCGCCGCCAGGGTACTTGGCCGAGTGCACGTTGACGTAGTACAGGCCGGCCGCGAGGTCACCGTATTGGGCTTGCGTCAGCTTGGCCTTGCCTTCCATGCCCACCAGCGGGACCACCACGCCGGCATTGGCGCCCTTGGCGCCCGGGCCGTGGATGTGGGCCATCGTCGCGGGGCCGGTCAGGCCGCCGTGCGACATCTTCCAGCTGAATTCGTTGGTCTTGATGTCCAGCTTCATCTCGAACGAGCCGCTGCCCTTGCTCTCTGCTGCCGGCGGAACCTCTTCGGCGGGCGTCAGCGTGGCGGTGTACGTCTCGGTCAGCATGGCGGCGGCGGAGCCGTAGTCGGACGAAGACGAGCTGGACGAACCGTGCATGTGGCCGCAACCGGCGAGTGCGAGCACCGCGACGGCGAGCGACGAACGGATGAGGGTCTGGCGTTTCATGGCATTTCTCCTTCTTGGGTTCCCATGGGAGCCGCCATTGTGGCGCAGAGCCGCACCCGCGCGGGCACCGGAGATACCCCAGCGTGCGCGATGGAATAGCTCAGCGCTCGCCGCTGTTGCCGTCGGGGCGCTGCTCGGCGCCAGGCTCGGGCACGGGGCGCTCGACGATGGGGTCCGCGCCCGCCGGCGGCTCGTGCGCCACCGTTTCGCCGAGCGTCGTGCGCGTCGCGTCGCCGTCGTGGTTTTCGTTGCCGCCGGATGCGGGTCCGCGGCCGATGCTGGTTTGCGAATTGCTCATGCCCCGCATCGTGCGCTTCGCGCCGGTGCGACGATGTAGTCTTGCTCCTACAACGAGGAGACGACCACGCCTGACTTCACCACGCTGCGCATGGCGCAGGCCGAAGGCTCAGGCCAGGGCTGAAGGGAAAGCGACGCCGAGCTTCTTCGCCCACGGCTCGAGCGCCGGGACGATCGAGGCATGCAGCACGATGCCTTTGGCCGCTTGCTCGCGCGCAAGGGCCAGGCCGCGCTCGCCGGGCAGGCGCACCGTCTCGCCGGCGCGCGCCGGGCGCGACGCGTGGCAGCGCTGCGCCACCGCACCCATCTGCCGCGTGAACGCTTCGGCGCCGCCGAACACGCGGGGGTCGATCAGCTGCACAAACACCGTCGCGCCCCAACCCTCCTTCGGGTCCGCGCGCCCATGCCCGGCGAGGCCGCCCGTCAGCGCTTCGACGAGCAGCGACAGGCCGTAGCCCTTGTGGCCCGAGTCGATGCCGCCCAGCGGCAGGATCGTGCCCTTCGGTTCCTGGAACAGCGCGGCCGGATCGTTCGTGGGCTGGCCATGGCCGTCGATCACCCATGGCGCAGGCAGCTTGCCGCCTTCGCGGTGCAGGCGGTTGGTCAGGCCGTTGGTCGTGGCCGACGTCGAGATGTCGACCAGCACGGGATCGCCGCCGGTGGGAAAGCCCGCCGCCACCGGGTTCGGCGTGAACACCGCATCGAGGCCGCCGAACGGTGCGACGCTCGCGGAGTTGGGATCCGAGCACGCGAGCAGCATGACGAAGCCGTCGTCGGTGGCGCGCTTCAGGTACGCAGCGAGGCATGCGATGTGGTGGCTGCGTCGGATCACCACGGTGCCGGTGCCGAAGGTGCGCGCACGCGATTTCGCTTCGTCCATCGCGCACAGCACGAGCCACGGGCCCGGGAGGCGCCGGCCATCCCACGTCACCGTCGCAGGCGCCTCGCCCACCACCTCGGGACCGCCCTCGCGCGCCATCGTGCCGGCTTCAAGTTCGGCGAGATACGGCGCGAGCAGCTGCAGGCCGTGCGTCGTGTGCCCCATGAGGTCGCCTTCGACGAGGACGTCGGCCACGTCATGCGCCTTGTCGGCGGGCAATCCATCGGCCTGCAGCAAGGTGGCTGCGAACGTGCGCAGCGCGGCGGCGTCATAGCGCGCGCTGGCGGCCATGGGAGTCTCCAAACTGGTTGTACGACAACTTCCGACTCTAGCAGAAGCTCATCGCCAGACCCGGCCTACGAGGCTGACGGGGTTGTCCGACGCGACGGTCCCACGCGAGGGTCGACAGTAGGCGAAGGCCCGCGGTTGTCGTGGGCTATCACCCAAGGAGATTTCCCCATGGCAAACGACCAAAGCCGCGACCAACAGCAACAGGGCAACCAGCAGGGCAAGGACCAGCAGCGCAGCGGCCAGCAGCAGCAAGGCACGGGCAGCCAGGGCCAGGGCGGCTCGGGCTCGGGCAGCCAGTCGGGCTCGAACGACATGGAAAAGGACCAGCAGCAGCAGCAAGGCAGCCGCAGCGGCCAGCAATCCGGCCAGGGCGACCGTGGCCAGGCTGCGCAGGAAAAGGACAAGAGCCAGAGCGCCGGCAACGAAAGCTCGGACAGCTCGGAATCCGAAGACCAGTCCTGACGTGGGCGTAGCGGGCACAATCGTGATGTGACCGCTGCTTCGACGAAACCGGGGGCCGTTCTCGCGTTTTGGCGCGAGGCCGGCCCTTCTCGCTGGTTCCGCAAGGACGCGTCGTTCGACCGCGAATTCCACGACCGCTTCCTGGCCGCGCACGAAGCCGCGGCACGCGGCGAGTTCGATGCATGGGCCGCGATGCCCGACGGCGCGCTCGCGCTGTGCATCCTGCTCGACCAGTTCCCCCGCAACGCCTTCCGCGGCACACCGCGCATGTTCGCGACCGATGCGAAGGCGCGCGCCGTCGCGCGCGGGGCGATCGATTCAGGTTTCGGCGACGCGGTCGACGAGCCGCTGCGGCAGTTCTTCGTGCTGCCGCTGATGCACTCGGAGGAACTCGAAGACCAGGAGCAATGCGTGGAACTGGCGCGCGGCCTGGAGAGCGACACGCACCGCTACGCCGTGATGCACCGGGACATCATCCACCGCTTCGGGCGGTTCCCCCACCGCAACGCCGTCCTCGGGCGCGAGAGCACGCCCGAGGAAGTGAAGTTCCTCGCCGAAGGCGGCTTCGCCGGCTAGTTGCGGCCCAGGCCCGCGAACGTGGACATCGCGCCGGACGACGGCGCCGGCGCGGGCGTCAGCGACACCTGCGCGAGGTCGCTGTCGTGGAATTCCTCCATCACCAGGCAGCCGTTGGCGTCGGTGTGGATCTCGTCCTTCACCAGCGCATAGGTCTCCGGCGAGACCGCGATGCTGCCGATGGCGGCCGTCGCGGCCACCTTCGCCGCCAGCCTCGTCTCGTGCCCGATCAGGGTGCAGCGCGATTCGTAATCGCTGCGGAAGGTGCCGATGTCGCAGATGCCCGTGTGCACGCCGATGCGCAGCCTCAGGTCGCTCGCGGTGCGCTGCAGCTCCATGGCCATGCGCACGCACGCGGCGGGATCGTCGAAGAAGGCCACGCCCGCGCCGTCGTGGAAGCGGTCCACGCGGCCGCCATGGCGCGTGGCCAGCCATTCGACCTCGGCGGCGAGCGCGTCGCGCTCGCGGTCGTCGAGGACGCCGTGGCCCGCGGTCTCGGCGAACAGCAGCGTCTGCTGCCTTTGTTCAAAGTCGATGCTGCGCGAGTCGGCGCCTTCGAACAGGCGCTGCCAGGCGGCCGGCGACAGGTGCCGGGCGAGCTTCTCGGACAGCGCCTCGATGCAGCGCGCACGCGATGTCGCGTGAACGTGCGCCTCGACGCGCTTCAGGACCTGCTCCGGGTCCACCGGCTTGGTCAGGTAGTCGATGGCGCCGAGGTCCAGGCCCAGGCGCTCGTCCTTGCGGCTGGCCAGCGCCGTGAGGAAGATGATCGGGATGGTGGCCGTGGGCGCGTGCTGGCGGATGCGCCGCATCACCTCGTAGCCGTCCATGTCGGGCATCATGATGTCGAGCAGGACCATGTCCGGCGGGTTCGCGGACATCACGACCTGCAGGGCTTCCTTGCCGGAGTTGGCCTGCACCACCTCGTAGCGATCCTCGAACAACCCGTTCATCAGGAACAGGTTGTCGGGCATGTCGTCGACGACGAGGATGCGCGGCAGGCGGTTGTCGGTGGTGCTCGGAATCATGGCGTGGGCCCTCCGTTATGGGATGGCGTTATGAGACCATCCGGCGCCTCGCGGCGCTTAGGCAAAAGCGGAGACCCCCTTAAGCAAATCGCCTACGCGGGGAAGGCTTCAGCCGTCCAGCTCCGGGTAGTTGCGGAACAGGTCGTCTTCGTTGGGCCGCACGCGCCTGTCGCTCGTGACGTACGCGGCGATGCGCGGGTTGCCGGCGACGTGTTCGTGCAGCGCCAGCACACGCGGCGTCTTGCGCAGCACCTTCGCGCTGGCCTTCGGGAAGGCATAGCGCAGCCCTTCGACCACCTGGTACAGCGACAGGTCGGGGTAACTCAGTCGTGAACCCACGAGGCGCGGGATCCGGGGCTTCGCGTTGCGCTCCAGGATCGTCTCGAACCACTGCATGAATTTCGGCAGGCGGATTTCGCGGAACTGCTGCGCGCGGCGTTTGGATTCCGGCTTCTGGTCCTCGTAGTACAGGCTGGAGCCCACCGGGTGGTGCACGTCGTGCGCCTCGACGGCGAAATCGGCCAGGGTCAGTTGGACCTGGTGGGCCCACAGTCGGTCGGCCTCGCTCGTGCCCGCGAGACCCAGCTTCGGGCCGAGGTAATGCAGGATCAGCGGCGTCTGCCCGATGATCTTCTTGCCGTCGACGAGGAACGGGCACGCGAACGGCGGCCGCGCGAGCTTCGGGTCGGCCATCAGCTTCTGCATCCGCTGCAGGCCCTTCGCTTCGAGCGCCACGTCCACGTACTTCGCGCCCGCGGCTTCCAGCGCCAGCCGCACGAATTCGCCGCGGCCCTGGATGCCGGGCCAGTAGAAGAGTTCGTAAGCCATGCGCGAAATCTAGCCCAGGTCCAGTTCGACCCACGTCGGCGCGTGGTCGCTGGCCTTCGGCTCGCCCCGCACCCACCGGTCGACGCCCGCGGCGGTGAGGAACGGCGCGATTTCCTGCGACAGCAGCAGATGGTCGATGCGCAGGCCCGAGTTGTGCTCCCAGTGCTGGCGGAAGTAGTCCCAGAAGGTGAAGATCTTCTCGTCGGGATGGAGCTTGCGGATCGCGTCCGTCCAGCCCTGCGCAAGCAGCCGGCGCCAGCACTCGCGCGACTCGGGCTGCAGCAGCGCGTCCTTGCGCCACGAGCGCGGGTTGTAGATGTCCAGTTCGTCGGTGGGCACGACGTTGAAGTCGCCGCACATCACCACCGGATGGCCCGATGCATACAGCTTCCTCGCGTGTTCGATCAGCCGCTCGAACCACGCGAGCTTGTAGTCGAACTTGGGCCCGGGCTGCGGGTTGCCGTTGGGCAGGTACAGGCACGCGACGACGACGCCATCCACCGCAGCCTCGATGTAGCGGCTGTGGTCGTCACCGGGATCGCCGGGCAACTCGCGGCGCACTTCGACGGGCGGCTCGCCGCGCGAGAGGATCGCCACGCCGTTCCAGGAGCGCTGCCCGCGCCACAGCGCCTGGTAGCCGGCGTCGCGCAGTTCCGCCTTCGGGAACGAGTCGTCGAGCGCCTTCAGCTCCTGCAGGCAGGCCACGTCGGGCTTCTCGCGCTCCAGCCACGCCAGCAGGTTCGGCAGGCGCGTCTTGATGCCGTTGATGTTGAAGGTCGCGATCTTCATGGGACGCGATCTTCGCGCAGCGTGCCGCCGCGCGCAGCGCAGGCGCGCCGCTTCGAGGCCGCGTCCTACAGCAGAGGAAGGCCGTTGCAGCGCATAGTGGCCCGGATCACCGCAGGAACCGCCATGCCCATCCGCTTTCCCACCGACGCAGCCAACGACCCCGGCATGCACGACGGGAGCGCCGACGGCAAGGGCCGTGCCCTGAACTCGCCCGCCCACCACAGCCGCACCGGCGCCGATTCGCGCAGCGACGAGGCCCAGCCCGGCAAGGGCATCAACCAGGCCGGCTTCGTGCGCGAACGCGACGGCGAGGATCCCGGGAAGGACTGATGGCGCGGCGCAGCGGCACGAGCCCGACGCGGGCCAAGCGCGGCGAACTGCCGACGTCCTCCGTGCCCGCGCGCAGCGACATCGGCGAGAACAGCGCCAGCGAACTGATCGAGGCCCCCCAGCGCAGGAAGGGCAACCCGCTCGACGCGCACGACTTCGCCGACGGCGGCGGCAGCGGTGGCGGCGAGCGCTTCAGCCGCTTGCGCACCAAGACGCGCAAGCGTTGAATCGGGGCGTGCGCGCCATCGCTTTCCTGTGCGCCGCGGCCGCCTGGGCCGCGCACGCGCAATCGCCCGACCCCCTGCACTCGCCGGAATGCGACGCGGCGCGCGTGGTGCCGGAACGTGCGCTGGACGATGCCTCGGCCCGCAAGGCGGGCGCGGGCGAAACGCTCACCCGGGCGCGGCGAGCGGCGATCGAAGCGTGCCTCGGGCGTGACGATGCGCCGCGCGAGCGTTCGGGCGCGCCCTATCCGTCGATCGCGGTGAGGCCGCCGGCCCTCGAAGGGCCGCGCCTCGCGACGGTGCCGCCGCCCGCGCCACCTCTGGATGTGGGGCGGGCCGCCGCGATCACCACCTGCGACCCGGGCGGCTGCTGGGACAGCGAAGGACGCCGCCTGACCATCGTCGGCCCGGTGCTCGTGGGGCCTCGGGGCGCGTGCACGGCCCAGTCAGGCGTCGTGCATTGCCCCTGATGCGACAATAGGCGGTTTTCGCAACACCACATTCCTCGAAGGAAACAACACCATGGGCAACAAGATCGTCACCGAAGCCGACCGCAAGCGCACCCCCGCCCCGAAGACGGCCACGGGCACGGCCGTGAAGCGCGACGGCGGCGGCCAGAAGGCCAGCCGTGCGCGCGGCTCGCACACCAACAACAAGAAGAATCCCGGCAAGCGCGCCCACCAGGGCTGAGCCACGGCGCGGTAAAGCCGAGTCGGGCGCACCGTGAGCGGTGCTGTGGGACGCTTCTGGCGCGACGCTCGACGCCCTCTCCTGCCTGCCCTGCCATGCGGGGCTGACAAACTCCGGTGGGTCCCGGAAGTCCAATGGGACATGACCACAGGAGAGTCACCATGAGACTTCTGATCGGACTTCTCGCGGCCGCCGGCCTGGCCGGTTGCGCCACCTACGACGACGGCTACACCACGGCCACCGTTTACGGCACGACGACCTATTCGACCGCCCCGGCGTACGGCTACTACAGCTACAACGCGCCGGTGTACGGCCCGTACGGCCGCAGCTACCGCGACCGTGACGGCGACGGCGTGCCGAACCTGTACGACCGCCGCCCCGACGATCCGTACCGCCGCTGACCCACGGCTGACCGCAGGGGCCTGCGCACGGGGCAGTTAAACTGCCCCATGCTCAAGAAATCCCTTCTTTCCCTTTCGCTCCTCGCGGTGGCCTTCGCCGCGCAGGCCCAGACCTCGCCCGCCAAGAAGGAACTGGCTGCGCGCATCCTGAAGTCGCAGCAGCCCGCCATCGAGGCGATGGCGCGCGGCCTGGTGGAGCGGCCCGCCCTCGAGATCATGGGCGGTGCCATGCAGGTGATCGGCCAGCGCGTCCCCAAGGAGCGGCAGGAAGCCGTCGCGCGCGAGGTGCAGGGTGATGCGCAGAAGTACGCGCAGGAAACGGTGCCGATGGCGCAGCAGCGCGCCGTGGCCATCGCCCCGACCACCATCGGCGCATTGCTCGAGGAGCGCTTCACCGAAGACGAACTGCGCCAGATCGCGTCGGCCCTCGAGAACCCCGCGCTGATCAAGTTCCAGAACAACCTGCCCGAGATGCAGAACGCACTCGGCGAAAAGCTCGTGGCCGACACGCGTTCGGCGATCGAGCCGAAGGTGCAGGCCCTCGAAGCCAGCGTCGGCAAGCGCCTGGGCCTCCCGGCGCAAGGCGCCGCGCCCGCGCCGGCCGCCAAGCCGCCCGCGAAGAAGCAGTAAGCCGCCTAGCGCGCCTGCCGCAGGAAGCGGCGCACGTTGTCGGGGTCGGGGCCCATGGTCTCGACCGCCAGCTTCAATTCATCCTCGCTGCAACCGAGCCAACGGGCCCAGTTGCGCCGCTCCCAGTCGTGGTCCAGCGCGATCACGATCTCCTGCGTGCCGTCGGCCACAAAGTCTTCGGACATGGTGCGATCCCCAAAGATGCCTCGATGACTTCAGGGTAGCGACGCAAGCGGCTGAGCTCCGCAGGAAAAGCGAAGGACCCGGTGTGGGTGGCCGGAATTGCGGCCTGTCGGACGGCGGACCCCGGCCTGCGCCGGGGTGACACGTCCACGTGTCAGTGATTGGCTTGCGCCAGGCCCGCGCGGTTGGAGAACTCGTAGCAGGCGGCTTCGAAGCTGCGGATCTCGAAGAGCGCTTCCTTCAGGCTCATCTCGCCCTTTTCCATCAGCTTGCCGGCCAGGTGCTCGGTAAGCGGCTTCATGCGTGCCAGCACCGCCTTGGTCTCGCCGTAGAGCCGCTCGCTTTGCTGCTCCATGATGCCGCGCGTTTCCTCGTCGAGGTTCTTGCCGCTCTCGGACAGCGCGCCGAAGTTCAGGCGCGTCTTGCGGTACATGCCCATCTCGGCCACCGCGTGGTGCAAGAGCTTCGTCACGCGCGTGATGTCGTTGTGCGCGCCGTTGGTCGTGCCCTCTTCGCCGAAGAACAGTTCCTCGTTGGCCATGCCGCCCAGCAGCACGCGCACGTCGTGCTCGATGTCGGACTTGGTCTTGAGCAGGTTGGCGCCCTGCTTGTGGAACACGAAGCCCAGCGCGTTGTTGCGCGGGTTGGCCTTCAGCGAGATCTTGAGCGTCTTCAGGTCCTGGGCGATCTTGTCCCAGTCGTTGTTCGCGACCTTGCGCTCGGCGTCGAAGTCCACCAGGAAGTGGCCCCACTCGTGGATCGCGATGATCCGGCGGTCGCGCTCGCGTTCCTTCGTGGTGTTGGAGTTGACGTTGCCCACCAGCACGCGCTCGGCGGCCTTCATCAGCGTGTCGCCGTCGATCATCGCGCCCACCTGCACGGCGCTGATGCCGGCCTGGTTGACGATGGTCTCGAGGTCGGCGGGGCTGCGGCCCTCCGTCACTTCCACCAGGTGCGCCAGGTCGAGGTCCGGCATCACCTTGTCGGCGCGCTGCGCGAGGTAGTACTCGACGATCGCCAGGCGCTCTTCCTTGTTCGGCAGGCGGAAATCCACCTTCATCTGGAAGCGGCGCAGCATGGCTTCGTCCATCTGCATCTGCTCGCTGTTGAAGTTGGAGGCGACGATCCAGATGATCTCGGCTTCGCTCTTCGTGCGCACGCCGTCGAGGATGGCCAGCAGCATGTTCTGCGTGTCGTCGTCGAACTTGCGGTGGCCGCCGCGCTTCATGAACAGGTCCTGCGCCTCGTCGAGGAACACGATGCAGCGCTTGCGGCGCTTGGCCATGCCCACGATGCGCGAGAGCGTGTTGGAGCCGCCGGCGACGAAACCCGTCTCCAGGTTCGCGGCCGAGTGGAACAGGATCGGCAGGCCCAGCTCCTTGGCGAGGTAGCTGGCGAGCTTGGTCTTGCCCGTGCCCGCGGGGCCGCTGAACATCACGTTGAACGGCTTGCTGATCCCGTAGTCGGCATATTCCTGGCGGCGCTGGTACTGGTCCTTGATCTGGAAGACTTCTTCCTTGATGTCGTCCATGCCGACCAGGTCGTCGATGGAGCCGTGCACCTGCGTGGGCTCCAGGAACTTGAGCGACTTGAACTGGCCCTTGAGCTGGAAGAACAGGAAGCCGATCAGGCCCAGCGTGAGCGTGGCCGACAGGACACCGGAGACGCCGGCCTTCCAGCCGTCCTTCTCGGACTGCGGGCGCGCGTTGCCGAAGCGCTGGTCGAGGCGCTCGAGCACGTCGATGGACTGCTTGTCGAGGTCCGCGCGCGGCACGAACGTGAGCTTGCCGCCCCACGGCGAATTGACGGCGCGCTCGGAGAAGATCTTCGTCTCCATGTCGCTCGGGTACCAGGCGTACTGCTTGCCCTGCGACTCGACCACCACGATGCGCTCGGAGATGTTCCACATCAGCGGCTTGTAGATCACCGTGATGCGGTCGGCCGGGTTCTGCTCCAGGAAGCCGACCAGCGAGCCGGTGCCGAACACGATCGGCAGCCTGGCGTTGATGGCCGCGGCGGCATCGGGCATCTCGCCCGCGCCCATGATCTTCACCTGCTCGGCGATCTCGGCCTGCTTTTGCAGCAGCGCGAACGAATAGGTCGTCGTGACCGGGATCAGAACCATCGCGGCGATGACGAACGCCTTGATCGCGAAAGGCTGGATGGCGAACCAGTCCTGCACCCGCGCCGCCGCCTTCTTGGCGCGCAGCCAGAAGCTGCGCGTCGCGGGCGCGTTGGGGGCTTCAGGTCCAGGTTGGGGGTTCGCCGACAAATCCGACATGGTCGTTTCTTTCGTGCGCAGGCACATCGCGGCGCGCCGGCGGCGCCGGTGCGCGGTTACATCCAAGAAATCCGGGGAAGCCGGTAGGTCCGGCGGAGGGGTGCGACGGGAAGTCGTTGTTGTTGCTCTGCAGTCGCCGCGAAAACCACTCGCCGGGCTTTTCAGCCTCTGTCAGTGCAATCCTACAGAGAGCCGGGAGTTCCGGCTATGGGCATGGTTATGCGGTGCACAACAGGTGCGCACCGTCGTGAGATATTCACGCGCTGCAGCGCAGCGAACTCAGCCGTAATGCGCGGCGCCGCCCGGCTTGGCGAAAGCGAACGGCGCCAGGGCGCCGGTGTGCTCCCGGGCGCGCTTCTCTGCCTCGGCGATGGCGCGCTGGGCCGTGGGATGCAGCTGTTCACCGGGTATCTTCGCGCAGCAGTGCGCGTCCCAGTAGTTGTCGGGCTTGCCGCGGCAGATCTTCGCGTACGCGTAGAAACTCGGTGTCAGGCCGCCCGACTCGCCCGCGTAGCTGGCGATGTAGAACCCGTTGAAGGGCCCGGTGATGCGCTCCATGCCGTCTCCTCGCCAGCACTGCCGGCCTTGTCCGACACAGTATCCGGACCCTTGTCCTGCGCGCGTGTAGGACAAGGCCCCATCGTGGAACCCGGGGAGCACAATGCGGTCCAACCAAGTGGCCGGGTTTTCTTCAAGTTTCTTCCCCCGGCTCTTAGCCCCCGGCGTGCAAGCTCCGGGGGTTTCTTTTTGGCGCCGCGGCTGGGCTTGGGCATACTCGCGGGGCTCATGTCCCGCTCCAGCGCCCGCACCACCTTTGCCGACCTCGATCGCCAGACGCTCGACGACGGCGTCGCCAAGCTGCAGCGCATCCTGAGGGACGTCAAGGCCTTCGACGTGAAGACGATGAAGGAGCGGCGCGACGACCGCCTGGAGACCTTCCAGAAGCGCGTGAACAACCTGCTCTCGGACATGCTCGGCATGGGCAGCCCGGAATACGCCCGGCACAAGCTCAAGCCGATCGACGGCGAGCTCGACACCACCTTCGGCGACCACTACTCGATGGACGAGTACCGCGAAGGCGTGAAGAACGGCCTGGGCAAGGCGGCGAGCGGCATCGAAGCGGCGATCGAGGCGATGAAGGCCGCGCTGTCGGGCGAGGCGCCCCCGCCGGCAAAGGCTGCGCCCGCGCCCAAGGCCACGCCCGCGCCGCCGCCGCCCGCGACACCCGCTCCCACCGCTGTCCCAACGCCGGCGCCGACCCCGGCGCCCACCCCTGCGCCGACATCCGCACCCACCGCCGCGCCCGCCCCTGCCCCCACACCCGCGCCTACGCCCGCACCGACGCAGGCGCCGGCCCCCAAGCCCCCACCCGCACCGATGCCCATGAAAACTCCTGCCGCCGCCCCTTCCGCAACCGCCTCCGGGCGCGTCCTGGTCCTGGGTGACGGCGACGCCGGCGCCGGCGCGGCGGAACTGCTCGCGCAGCTCGGGATGGAGATGGCCGTCATCGATTCGCCCACGGTCGACCGCCTCGACGGCGCGCGCGATGCCGGCTACGCCATCGTCATCGGCACGGCGGGCGGCGACGCGACGATGCTGGCCATCGGCTTCCTGCTGGCCCTGGTGGGCAAGCAGCGCATCGCGCTGCTGGCGGACGAAGTGCCCCAGGCGCTGGCCGGCTGCGTGCACGTGAAGCCCGACGAAGACGGGCTTTGGCGCCTGTTGCTGGCGCGCGAGATGAAGAAGGCCGGCCTCGAGGTCGACCTGAACCGCGCGCTCTAGGCGCGCACCGGCACGCGCAGCCAGCGCAGCGCCTCGTGCTCGGCGCTGAAGACGGCCACGTCGGCGCCGTCGTTGGCCGCGGGCGGCACGGGTTCCACCAGTTCCGGCGGCGTCACCAGACCGATGCGCACGTGCGGGTAGAGCGCGCGGCGCAGGCGGTCGCAGATCAGGAACTTGCCCTGGCTGCCGGGCGGCGTCTTCACGCGGCGCAGGTCCAGCAGCACGCGCTCTTCGCGCACGCGGGCGATGGCGGCCTTGATGAAGTAGGCGAGCTTGAGCGCGTCCCCGTCCTCCCACGGTCCCTCGACGACGAAACGCATCAGGGGAGTTTCATGCCGGGAGGCGACGACGAGGTTCATGGCACTGCTCTAATAGGACAGCGCGAGAGTGCCACAGGCCCTTGATACGCCTGTGATTGCAAGCGCATCAGTTATTGCCAAGCGCAACCGCCGAGCTACCCGGAGGCCATGAGCGCATCCAGCTTGGCCAGCGTCGCGGTCCAGCCGCGCTCGTGGTTGTCGCGCGCCGACCGGTCGAAGAAGCGGTCGTGGCGGAAGTGCATGCGCGTGCCGCCGCCGTCGGGCACCAGCTCGACCTGCACGAACGACACGCGATCCGGCGTGGACTGCCAGGCCCAGGTGAACGAGAGCAGGCGCGGCGCAGCCACCTGCTCGTACACGCCCGAGACGCGGTGCTCCTCGCCATCGGGCGTGCGGAAGGCGATGGTGTAACGGCCGCCCGGGCGCACGTCCAGGTCGGCCTGTGTAACCGAGTCGGTGCCGCCCGGCCCGAACCAGCGCGTCAGCGCTTGCGCGTCGGTCCAGGCTTGCCAGACCCTTTCGGGGGGCGCGTCGTAGCGGCGGGTGATTTCGAGGACCGGCTTGTCCTGGGTTTCGGCCATGGGTCGACCTGCTCCTGGTGGTAGAGGAAACGCCCGAGCGCGTCGAAGCGCCGGTTCCAGAATTTCTCGTAATGCGCGAGCCACATCGCGGCCTCCCGCATGGGTTCGGCGAGCAGTTCGACGCGAACCACCCGCCCTTCCTTCTCGCGCTGCACCAGCCCGGCATCCTCGAGCACGCGCAAGTGCTTCATGAAACCGGGCAGCGACATGCCGTGGGGCTGCGCCAGCTCGGACACGCTCGCCGGCCCCTGCTGCAGGCGCTGGACGATGTCGCGCCGCGTGGCGTCGGACAGCGCCCAGAAGACGAGGTCGAGCGCCTCGGTCACCCCTTGCCCATGGGCAGCGGCTGCAGGATCGAGACGCGGTTCTTCTCGGTGTCGAGGAAGGAGACGTAGTCGCCCACGCCGGGGATGGGCATCGGCTCGCCCAGCACTTCACCGCCGGCGTCCTTGACCTTCTTCATCGCCGCGCGGATGTCCTGCACCGCGATCACGACCGACGGGTACTGCGCCGGCCAGTCGTTGTTGCGCTTGAAGAAGCCGCCGCCGATGGCGCCGTAGGCGGCTTCGTGGCCCACGCGCTCGCCGGGCGTCGCCGTGGTGGCCAGGACGTAATTGCCCATGTCTTCACCGAGCATTTTCAGGTCCCAGCTGAAGACGGTGCGGTAGAACTTCGCGACGCGTTCGCGGTCGTCGTAGGGCATCTCGAAATGGACGACGGGATCCATGCTCTCTCCTTGCGGGTCAGATCGATGCGCCGTCGAAATGCGTGACCTTGACCTTGTCGGGGTCGACGCCTTCGAGGCAGCGGATGTTGATCGCGGCCGTGGGCGCGCCCGTCTTCGGGTTCACCGCCTCCGCGTACGGGTGGATGCCGCACACCGGGCAGAAGCGGTGGCGGATCTTGTGCTTGTTGAACAGGTAGGTCGATGCGTTCCCGTCCGGCGTCTTCAGCGTGAACTTGTCCTTGGTCACGAACCACAGCAGCGAGCCCTTGCGCCGGCACATGGAGCAGTTGCACGCCATCGCGCTGTCGATCTCTCCTTCCACTTCGTAAGCCACCTTGCCGCAGTGGCAGCTGCCGCTGTACTTCATCGATCGCCTCCGGTTCAATGGTTAACCATGTGGTTTAGTTTAGCGGCGCGCTGCGGCTTGTCAAGCACGGCCGGCGGCAGCTCTTCAGCGCCCGCCGATGCCCATTGCCCGGGTGATCACCTCTTTCATGATCTCGTTCGTGCCGCCATAGATGCGCTGCACGCGCGCGTCCGCATAGGCGCGGGCGATGGGGTACTCCCACATGAAGCCGTAGCCGCCGTGCAGCTGGACGCATTCGTCCATCACCTTGCACTGCAGGTCGGTCGTCCAGTACTTCGCCATGCTGGCGGTGGCGGTGTCGAGCTTGTCCGCGCACACGAGTTCGAGGCACTTGTCGACGAACACTCGGCCCACCTGCACCTCGGTCTGCAGCTCGGCGAGCTTGTAGCGCGTGTTCTGGTAGTTGGCGACGGGCTGGCCGAACACCTTGCGGTCCTTGGTGTAGGCCACCGTCCAGTCGATGGCCGCCTGCGCGCTGGCGATGGCCGTCACGGCGATCTGCATGCGCTCCCAGGGCAATTGCTCCATCAGGCACACGAAGCCGCGGTTCTCGCCGCCCAGCAAGGCGTCCGCCGGCAGCCGCACGTTGTCGAAGAACAGCTCCGAAGTGTCCTGCGCCTTCAGGCCGACCTTCTTCAGGCGCTTGCCCTTGTCGAAGCCCTGCATGCCGCGCTCGACGAGGAAGAGGCTGGTGCCTTTCGCGCCCGCCTGCGGGTCGGTCTTGGCGACGACGATCACCAGGTCGGCATGCCAGCCGTTGGTGATGAAGGTCTTGCTGCCGTTCAGCAGGTAGCTGCCGTCCGCCTGCTTGATCGCCGTGGTCTTGACGCCCTGCAGGTCGCTGCCGGCGGCCGGCTCGCTCATCGCGATGGCGCCGACCATCTCGCCGCTCGCGAGTTTCGGCAGGTAGTGCGTCTTCTGCGCCTCGGTCCCGTAGTGCAGGACATACGGCGCGACGATCTCGCTGTGCAGCCCGAAACCGATGCCCGTGTAGTTGCCGCGCGCGAGCTCTTCCATCTGCGCCACCGAGTACAGCTTGTCGCCGCCGGCGCCGCCGTATGACTCGGGCATGGTCATGCACAGGAAGCCGTTGGCGCCCGCCTTGCGCCACACCTCGCGGTCCACGTAGCCCTGCTCCTCCCAGGCTTCGTGGTGGGGGGCGATTTCCTTGTCGCAGAAGCGGCGGAAAGAGTCGCGGAAGGCCTCGTGGTCGGGCGAGAAGAGCGTGCGTTCGATCATGGCGGAGGGATTTTTACGAAGCAGGTGCTTGGTCAATATACTGCAGGCTTGCCCACCCGGAGAACGCCATGCCCGAAGCCTTCGTCTACGACGCCATCCGCACGCCCCGCGGCAAGGGCAAGAAGGACGGCAGCCTGCACGAGGTCAAGCCCGTCGACCTGCTGGCCGGCGTGCTTGGCGAGCTGCAGCGCCGCAACGATTTCGACACCGGCCAGGTCGACGACGTCGTGATGGGCGTTGTCTCGCCGATCGGCGAGCAGGGTTCCGTGATCGCGAAGGTCGCGGCGCTGAAAGCGGGCTGGGACTGGCGCTGCGCCGGCGTGCAGCTCAATCGCTTCTGCGCCTCGGGGCTGGAGGCCGTGAACATCGGCGCGCAGAAGGTGCGCTCGGGCTGGGAAGACCTGGTGGTGGCCGGCGGCGTCGAGAGCATGAGCCGCGTGCCCATCGGCTCGGACGGCGGTGCGTGGGCACAGGACCCCCAGACGAACACCGCGACGTCGTTCGTGCCGCAGGGAATCGGCGCGGACCTCATCGCGACGCTGGAAGGTTTCTCGCGCGACGACGTCGATGCCTTCGCGATGGAATCGCAGAAGCGCGCGGCGAAGGCGCGCGAAGGCGGTTTCTTCGCGGGATCCGTCGTGCCGGTGAAGGATTTCCTCGACCAGGTGATCCTGGCCGAGGATGAATTCATCAAGCCGCGCACGACGATGGAAGGCCTGGCGGGCCTCAAGCCCGCCTTCGAGCAGCTGGGCGCGATGGGCTTCGACGACGTCGCGATCGCGCGCTACCCGCAGGTCGAGAAGATCCACCACGTACACCACGCGGGCAACTCGTCGGGCATCGTCGACGGCGCCGCGGCCATCCTGATCGGCAGCGAGGCGGCCGGCAAGGCGCACGGCTTCAAGCCGCGCGCGCGCATCGTCGCGGCCGCGCTGTCCGGCGCGGACCCGACCATCATGCTCACGGGACCGATGCCTGCGGCGCGCAAGGCGCTGGCGAAAGCCGGCATGACCATCGACCAGATCGACCTCTTCGAGGTGAACGAGGCCTTCGCCGCGGTGCCCATGAAGTTCATGAAGGAGATGGGCGTGCCGCACGAGAAGGTCAACGTCAACGGCGGCGCGATCGCCATGGGCCACCCGCTCGGGGCCACGGGCGCGATGATCCTCAACACGCTGGTGGACGAGCTGCACAGGCGCAAGCTGCGCTACGGGCTCGCCACGCTGTGCGTCGGCGGCGGCATGGGCATCGCGACCATCGTGGAAAGGGTCTGACGCGTGAAGACCATCCGCTACGAGCTGGCCGACGGTATCGCCACACTCACCTTCGACGAGCCGGATTCGGCCGTCAACACGATGTGCCTGCAGTGGCAGCAGGACCTGGGCGAAGCCACCGCGCAGGTCGTGAAGGACAGGGACGCCATCCGCGCCATCCTGCTGGCATCGGCCAAGCCGACCTTCTTCGCCGGCGCCGACCTCAAGGGCACGATGCGCATCCAGCCGTCGGAAGCGCCGCGCATCTTCGAGGAAGTCGAGCGGATGAAGAAGAACTTCCGCACGCTCGAGACGCTCGGCAAGCCGGTGGTGAGCCTGCTCAACGGCTCTGCGCTGGGTGGCGGCTGGGAAGTGGCGCTCATCGGCCATCACCGCATCGCCGTGGACGACCCGAAGATCCAGTTCGGCACGCCCGAGGTGTCGCTGGGTCTCATTCCCGGGGCGACGGGCCTGACGAAGATGACCCGGATGCTGGGCCTCATGGGGGCGCAGCCGTACCTGGTCGAAGGCAAGCTCTTCCCGCCGCGGGAGGCGCTGGAGATGGGCGTGGTGCACGAGCTCGTGCCCGATGCCGCCGCGCTGCGTCCGGCCGCCCTCGCCTGGATCGCCGCGAACCCGGGCGCCGCGCAGCACCCGTGGGACGCGAAGGACTACAAGATGCCCGGCGGCACGCCCGCCAACCCCAGGATCGCCGGCGCGCTGACCGTGGCGCCCGCGATGCTGCGCCAGAAGACGCGCGGCCTCTACCCCGCGCCGGAAGCGGCGATGGCCGCCATGGTGGAGGGCGCGATGGTCGACTACGACACGGCCACGCGCATCGAGTCGCGCTACCTCGCGAAGCTGTTCACCTCGCCCGTCACGAAGAACATGATCAACACGTTCTTCTTCGACATGAACGCGATCAAGGCGAAGAAGTCGCGCCCGAAGGACGTGCCCAGGTACGTGCCGAAAAAGGTCGGCATCCTCGGGGCCGGGATGATGGGCGGCGGCATCGCCTACGTGCAAGCCGCCCGCGGCGTGGCGACGGTGCTCAAGGACGTCTCGCTGGAGAAGGCGCAGCACGGGCGCGACTACAGCGTGAAAGTCACGCAGCCGCGCGTGGAGAAGGGCCGCATGGGACCGCACGAGCAGGCGGAACTGCTGGCCCGCATCCAGCCGACGGCTTCGGCTTCAGACCTGCAAGGCTGCGACCTCATCATCGAAGCGGTGTTCGAGAACCGCGAGCTGAAAGCCAGGGTCACGCAGGAGGCCGAGCCCCAGCTCGCCGACGGCGGCTTCTTCGCCAGCAACACGTCGACGCTGCCGATCTCGGGCCTGGCCAAGGCGAGCCGCGATGCCCGCAAGTTCGTCGGCATCCATTTCTTCAGCCCCGTCGACAAGATGAAACTCGTCGAGATCATCCGCGGCAAGGAGACGGACGACGAGACGGTGGCGCGCGCCTTCGACTACGTGCAGCACATCGGCAAGATGCCCATCGTCGTGAACGATTCGCGCGGCTTCTTCACCTCGCGCGTGTTCGGCACCTTCGTGATGGAAGGCGCGGCGATGCTGGGCGAAGGCATCCCGGCCGCCGTTGTCGAACATGCCGGCCTGCAGGCCGGCATGCCCGTCGGCCCGCTGGCGGTGCTCGACGAAACGGCGCTGTCCCTTTCCGTGCACGTTCTGGACCAGACGCGCGCCGACTACCGCGCCGAGGGCAGGACCTACATCGCGACGCCGGGCGAACTGCTGGTCGAGCGCATGGTGAAAGAGTTCGACCGCAACGGCCGTGCGGCGGGCGCGGGCTTCTACGAGTACCCGCAGGACAAGGGCGCGAAGAAGTTCCTGTGGCCGCAGTTGCAGGAGCTGTTCGAAAAGCCGGGCATGGCGTGGGACATGCAGGACCTGCAGGACCGGCTGCTGTACCGCCAGTCCGTGGAAACCGCGCGCTGCCTGGCCGAGAACGTGCTCACCACCGTGCACGACGCGAACATCGGCTCGATCTTCGGCATCGGCTTCCCGGCCTGGACCGGCGGCGCGATGCAGTTCATCTACGGCATGGGCATCGAGCGCTTCTGCGCGCGCGCCTCGCAGCTGGCCGAGCGCTACGGGCCCGGCTTCGCCATCACGCCGCGCGTGAAGGACGCCATCGTCGCGCACCAGCCGGTGTACTGACGTGCGTGGTATGGTCGCGGCTTTTGTTTTTTCGAAAAGCCGTCTCCGATGACACAACGCCTGAAGGACAAAGTCTGCATCGTCACCGGCGGGGCCCAGGGCATCGGCCTGGCCACCGCCCTGAAGTTCGCGCGCGAAGGCGCGTCGCTCGCCGTCTGGGACCTGACCCAGGCCGGCATCGACGAGGCCATCCGTCGCTGCCGTGAAGCCGGTGCGCCGGCCGAGGGCTGGGTGGTCGACGTCACGAACCGCGAGGGGGTCGACACGGCTGCGCGCGGGGTGCTGGAACGCTTCGGCCGCATCGACGTGCTGGTGAACAACGCCGGCATCACCCAGGACGCGCGCCTGCAGAAGATGTCGGCGGAGCAGTTCGACCGCGTGATCGACGTGAACCTGCGCGGCGTCTTCCACTGCGCGCAGGCCGTGGTGAACCCGATGGTCGAGCAGGGCTTCGGCGTGATCCTCAACGCGAGCTCGGTGGTCGGCCTGTACGGCAACTTCGGCCAGACCAACTACGCGGCGTCGAAGTTCGGCGTGATCGGCTTCACGAAGACCTGGAGCCGCGAGCTCGGCCCCAAGGGCATCCGCGTGAACGCCGTCGCGCCGGGTTTCGTCATGACCCACATCCTCGACACCATCCCCGAGAAGGTGCTCCAGGAGATGAAGCACCGCGTGCCCCTGCACCGCCTGGGCACGCCCGAGGAGATCGCGAACGTGTACTGCTTCCTCGCGAGCGACGAGGCGAGCTACGTCAACGGCGCGGTGCTCGAAGTCTCGGGCGGGATGAGCGTCTAGCGCGAAGCCTTTTCGACGTAGCGCGCGATCGCCTGCACCTGCTCCTCGGTCAGCTGCGTGAAGGCCGGCATCTGGCCGATGCCGTTCTTCACCGCCTTGGCCACGCGCGCCGCGTCGGGCTTGAGTTCATCGAGCGAGGGGCCGATGGCACCTGTGGCGCCCGCGTCCTTCAGCGCATGGCACACCGTGCACGACGGCACGGCGCCCACGGTGAACAGCCGCTTGCCCTCCTCGTCCGCCAGCGCCGGCAGCGAAAGAAACACGAACGCCCAGGCGGACAACTTCATGCGACCGTCAATCGGATCGCGTGCGCGCGCCAGCCGCTGTTGAGGTAACCGCCGGCGTTGTCGGGGGTCGCTTCGGCCTGCCAGTTGAAGCGCGAATCCTGCGCGCGCGACGCCAGCTGGTAATTGCCCGGTTCGAGCTTCACCGGCAGCACGAACTGCCGCCACGCGAAGCGGCCGAGGTCGGGGCCGACCAGGCGCGCCTCCTTCCAGTTCTGCCCGCCGTCGAGCGACACCTCCACGCGGCGCACGGCATTCATGCCGCCCATGGCGACGCCGTGCACCTGCACCCAGCCGGCCTTCACCGGCCCGGCCTCGGGCGCGGGACCGTTGATCCAGGATTTGGCCTCCATCTCCCACACCGCGGGCTGGCTGGGATCGCCCTTCTGGCCCGGCGGCGACATGCGGTAGCCCGTTTTCTGGATGGCCGCCTGCGTCTCGCCCGGCGTGAACGCGAGGCGCTTGACGTACTTGATGTTGTTGATGCCGCTGTAGCCGGGCACGATGAGGCGCAGCGGCCCGCCGTGCGCGTGGGGCAGCGGCTCGCCGTTCATTTCCCACGCAAGCAGCGCGTCGTCCAGGTTGGTCAGCGGCACCGAGCGCTCGACGACGACGTTGAGGGGGTCGATGCCGTCGGGCAGCTTCTCGCCGCCGGTGCCGGTGATGAAGCGCGCGCCGTCGGCCAGCCCGCCCAGCGCCGCAACGACCGTCTTCACCGGCACGCCGCTCCAGATCACGCAGCCGGCCGCTCCCACCTGCCACTTGGTGCCGCTCGGGTTGGTCGGGAAGTAGCCGCGCCCGTTGCCCGAACACTGCAGCACCGTGGCGACCGTGTGCAGGCCCAGGGACTTCAGGTCGCGCACCGAGAGCGTGGCCGGCGACTTCACGCCTTCCACCGCCAGCATCCAGCCGTCGCGGTCGGCGACGATGGCGACGTCGGGCGCGGGCAGGTTGTTGCGGATGTAGAGGCGGTCGGTCGGCGTGATCACGCTGGTGCCGAAAGCGCTGCGCTTCGTCTCGATGGTGGTCGCCGTGTGCTGGATCAGGTGCGCGGGGTTCTTCCACGCGACGTAGGGCGGCAACGGCCTCTCGGCGGGCGTGGCCGGCGCCGGGGCGGCGGCTTGCGCGAAGGCTTCGCGGCCCAGGCCCGCGGCGGCCGCCAGTCCGGCGCTCGCGAGCAGGTGGCGCCGGGTGCGGTCGGGGCTCTTGTCCATGCTTGTCTCCTGTCTTGTCGCGGCCAGCATAGGCGAAGGGCCCGGCGCTGTCATCCGGTTGCGCCATTACTTGACAGCGGCAAGTAATTGCCTGACGATGGCAGGCATGCCAGCCGCCCGCCGGTCCGTCCCGGCCGCGCACGTCAAGGCGCTGCGCGGCTTCAACCGCTTCTACACCAGCCGCATCGGCGTGCTGGACCCCTACCTGGGCTCCGACTTCTCGCTGACCGAGGTGCGCGTGCTCTACGAGCTGGCCCACCGCGACCAGCCCACGGCGTCCGAACTGGCGCGCGACATGCGCCTGGACGCCGGCTACCTCAGCCGCATCCTGCGGCGCTTCGAGTCGCGCCACTGGCTGCAGCGCGTGCCCTCCCCCGCCGATGCGCGCCAGAGCCTGCTGAAGCTCACGCAGGCGGGCCATGACGTCTTCGCGCCGCTGCAGCAGAAGTCGCGCGACGAGGCCGCCGAGCTGCTGGCGCCGTTGGGCACGCGCGAGCGCGAGCGCCTGATGGCCGCGATCGGCGAGGTGCGGCGCGTGCTGGACCGCGATGCGGCCGCCGCGCAACCGCGCACCGTCTTGCTGCGCGATCCCCAGCCGGGAGACTTCGGCTGGGTGGTGCAGAAGCACGGCGAGCTGTACGCCACCGAGTGGAACTACACCGTCGAATTC
The DNA here is from genome assembly GCF_037572775.1 of Ramlibacter sp. PS4R-6. Classification (NCBI taxonomy): domain Bacteria; kingdom Pseudomonadati; phylum Pseudomonadota; class Betaproteobacteria; order Burkholderiales; family Comamonadaceae; genus Ramlibacter; species Ramlibacter sp. PS4R-6. Next base: position 2,806,807 of record NZ_JBBHKA010000001.1, read on the forward strand.
GAGGCGCTGGTGGCGTCCATCGTCGCGAAGTTCATCGAGGACTTCGATGCGCGCTGGGAAAGGGCCTGGATCGCGGAAGTCGATGGCGAGCGCGCCGGCTCGGTCTTCCTGGTGCGCCAATCGGCCACGGTCGCCAAGCTGCGCCTGTTGATCCTCACGCCGCAGGCACGCGGCTTGGGGCTGGGCGGGCGCCTCACCGACGAATGCATCGCCTTTGCGCGCGCCAGGGGCTACCGCAAGCTCGTGCTGTGGACGCAAAGCCACCTGCTCGCGGCGCGCCACATCTACGAGTCGCGTGGCTTCCAGCTCGTGAAGGCCGAGGCCAACGACGCCTTCGGCCAGCACCTGACGAGCGAGACCTGGGAGCTGAAGCTATAGCGCCCGCCCTGGTGGCCGCGGCCGTGTCGAGCGTGCTGGTGGGTGCGGGCATCGCCGTGTCGCGGCTCGCGGTGGCGGAAGTCGGGCCGTTGACGCTGGCGATGCTGCGCTATGCCATCGGCGGCGCCTGCCTCCTGCCCTTCGCATGGCGCGAAGCCCGGGCCCTGCTGGCGGCGCCGCCCCTTCACAGCCGCGCGCGCGACCTCGCCGGCATGGCGGCGATCGGCATCCTGCAGTTCGGCGTGCTGATCGCGCTCCTCAACTACGCGCTGCAGCGCATCGGCGCGGCCGAGGCGGCGCTGATCTTCAGCCTGTTCCCGCTGCTCACGATGCTGTTCGCGGCCGGCGCGGGGCGCGAGCGGGTCACGCCGATGCTGCTCGCGGGCGTCGTCGTGTCGATCGGTGGGGTTGCACTGTCGCAGGCGCCGAAGTTCGGCTCGCACGGCAGCAGCGACTGGTGGGGCGAGCTTGCCGTGCTGGCCTCGGCCGCCATCGGCGCGGCCTGCAGCGTGCTGTACCGCCCTTACCTGCAGCGCTACCCGACGGTGCCCGTGTCCGCGCTGGCCATGCTCGCCTCGGTCGGCCTGCTCGCGATCGCCGCGCTGCCCGAGGCCTGGCCCCAGCGCATGGGGGCGTTCACCGGGACGGCGTGGGCGGCGATCGGCTTCGTGGGCGTTTCCAGCGCCGTCGGCTACTTCACGTGGCTCTATGCGCTGAAGCACGAGTCGCCGACGCGCGTGACCGTCTTCCTCGCGCTCAACCCGCCGGCGGCGGCGCTGTGCGGCTGGCTCCTGCTGGGCGAGCCCGTGCATGCCGCCGTGGCGGGTGCGCTCGTGCTCGTCGCCGCGGGATTGTGGTTAGCCACACGCCCCGCGCCGCCCGCGTCGCGATAATCGGCGCATGACCGACCCGACCGGGCGACCGCGCCCGGCCTCGCTCACCGAACTCTTCGTCGCGCTCACGCTCCTGGCCCTGCAGGGCTTCGGCGGCGTGCTGGCCGTGGTGCAGCGGGAGCTCGTCGAACGGCGCCAGTGGCTCACGCGCGAGGAGTTCGTGGAGGAATGGGCCGTGGCGCAGGTCATGCCCGGCCCCAACGTCATCAACCTCGGCCTCATGCTGGGCCACCGTTACTTCGGCCTGCGCGGCGCGGCCGTCGCCGTCGCGGGGCTGCTCGCCGCGCCGATGGTGATCGTGCTGCTGCTGGCGTATGGCTATTCCAGCCTGGGGGACAACCCCCACGTGGCGGGCGCGTTGCGCGGCATGGGGGCGGTGGCCGCGGGCCTGATCGCGGCCACCGGCATCAAGCTCGCGAGCGCCTTGCGCGCCCATCCGCTCGGCATGGCGGCCGTCGTCGCCGCCGGGGTCGCCACCTTCGTCGGCATCGTGGTGCTGCGCTGGCCGCTCGCCTGGGTCCTGCTCGGCGTGGGTGGGCTGTCGTGCGTGGGCACGTGGTTCAAGCTCGGGGCGCGCGAATGAGCATCACGCTGACCGGCGCCGACTGGCTGCAGTTCTTCGCCCACTTCCTGCTGCTGTCGCTCCTGGCCGTGGGCGGCGCGATCACGACGGCGGCCGACATGCACCGCTACCTCGTCGACGAGCGCCATTGGCTCACCGATGCGCAGTTCAGCGCGTCCATCGCGCTGGCGCAGGCGGCCCCGGGGCCCAACGTGCTGTTCGTCGCGGTGATGGGCTGGAACGTGGGCCTCAATGCCGGCGGGATGGGCACGGCCTTCCTGGGCGTGGCGCTTGCGATGCTGGGCAGCCTCATCCCCAGCACCACCCTCACCTACCTCGCCGCGCGCTGGGGCCACGCCAACCGCGAGCTGCGCGGCGTGCGCGCGTTCAAGCAGGGCATGGCGCCCATCGTCGTGGCGCTGCTGATCGCAACGGGCTGGATCCTCGCGACAGGCAGCAGCTACCACGCGCGCGACTGGCCGGTGTGGGCCATCGCGGTCGTCTCCACGCTGATCGTCTGGCGCACGCGCATCCACCTGCTGTGGCTGCTCGGCGCCGGAGCCTTCATCGGCTGGATGGGTTGGCTCTGAGGACGAAGAGGCGCTCGTCGTCTTCCAGCGCGATGGCGCGCGTTTCGGGCCCGGCGCCGAGGAAGCCCAGGCGCTGCAGCAGCCGCGACGAGCGCGCATTGCGCGACTTGATGATCGCGATGCAGTCGTTCACCCCGTGCTTGGCGCGCAGCTCGCCGATCATCGCCCGCACGGCGCGCGTCGCGATGCCCTTGCCCCAGTAGCGGCTGCCCAGCACATAGGCCAGCGCCGCGCGCCCGTCGCCGTGCACGGTGGCCTGCACGTAGCCGGCGACGTCGCCCGAGTGCAGGCGGATGACCCAGTTGAGCCATTGCTGCGAGCCGTCCGGCGATCGCCGCGACTCGAGCCGCTTGAAGCGCTGGCGCAGCGCCGCGACCGATGCCGGCGGCTCGTTCTCGAATTCGTAGATCGCGGCGTCCGAGAGCAGCTCGAACATCGCCGGCGCGTGCGCCGCGAACTGGGGCTCCAGCGTGAACCCGCGTTCGGTCACCACGCGCACGCCGCAGGCTCCTACTGTGTCGCCTTCATGCGCGCGAGCCACTCGGTCCAGTCGACCGGGCCGCTCGCGAAACGCTTCTGCAGGTTGCCCAGCACGTTGGGCCAGGCCTTGCTGAAGTAGTCGTAGGCCTTGTCCCATTCGCCGCCCTCGCCCCAGCCGATGTGGTGCAGCGTCACGCGCGTCTGCGCGTCGCCCACGGGTTCGAAGCGCAGGACGACGACGCTGCGGTTCGCGCGCGCCTCCGGCAGGTGCGGCGGCGCATTCCACGTGAAGGTCAGCATGCGCTGCGGCTGGAAGCCGATGATGCGCATGCCGTCGGCGCCCTTCATGCCCGGCTGCGCGAAGGGGTTGAAGTAGATCTCGAAGGGGCCGTCGACGCGCAGTTCCACGCGGGCGTCGGGCGCGAAGAAGGTCTTGATGCCTTCGGTCGTGGTCCAGGCCTGCCACACCGCATCGACCTTCGCGGCCACCACCACCTCGCGGTCGATGGCCTTTTCGGCCGCGAACGCCTGTCCGGCGGCGAACATGCACAGGGCTGCGAGCGCTCGTCTCATGGCGATCCCTCCTCGTGGGCGGCCAGTTTAGCCGTCAATCGGCCAGCAGGCCCGGCAGCAGTTCGGCCGCCTTGCCGCGCAGGACGGCATGGGCCGCGTCGTCCAGGCCGCTGGGCTCCGGGTTGATCACGGCCACGTGGCCCCTGGCCCGGTAGGCCAGGCCCGCCGCCGGGTAGACGACGCCCGAAGTGCCGACCACGAGCATCAGGTCGCACGAATCGGCGGCTTCTTCCGCCGCGGTGAGCGCCGCCACGGGCAGCATCTCGCCGAACCACACGACGTCGGGGCGCAGCATGTTGCCGCAGCGGCCGCAATGCGGCGGATGGTCGGCCGAAACCGCGTCGATGTTGCAGCAGCTGCGCGGCGCATCCAGCCACTTGTCGTCGGCGATGTTGCCGTGCAGGGCCAGCACGCCTTCGCTGCCGGCGCGCTGGTGCAGGCCGTCCACGTTCTGCGTGATCACCGTCAGCCGGCCGGGATGGCGGTGCTGGAACTGCGCAATCGCGATGTGCCCGGCGTTCGGTTCCACCTTGGCGACCATCTCGCGCCGCATCGCGTACCAGTCCCACACCGTGCGCGGATTGGCGCGGAAGGCCTCCTCGGTGGCGAGCTGGTGCGGGTCGAACTTCGCCCACAAGCCCGTCTGCGCATCGCGGAAGGTCGGCACGCCGGATTCGGCGCTCATGCCCGCCCCGGTCAGCACGGCGATGCGGCGCGCCGCGCGCACCCAGCCGCGCACCGTGGCGGCATCGCTCACGAGCGCTGCCTCAGGGCCTCGTACAGGCACACACCGGCCGCGACGGAAACGTTCAGGCTCTCGACGCCGCCGCGCATGGGGATGCTCACCAGCTCGTCGCAGGTCTTGCGCGTGAGCTGCCGCATGCCCGTGCCCTCGGCGCCCAGGACCAGCGCCACGGGCGCCTTCAGGTCGGCGCGATAGATGGTGTGCGGCGCGTCGTCGGCGGTGCCTATGCACCAGATGTTGCGCTCCTTCAGCTCGCCCAGCGTGCGCGCGAGGTTGGTCACCATGAAGTACGGCACCGTTTCGGCCGCGCCGCTGGCCACCTTGGCGACCGTCGCATTGATGCCGACCGCATGGTCTTTCGGCGCGATGACCGCCTGCGCGCCGGCGCCGTCCGCCACCCGCAGGCAGGCCCCGAGGTTGTGCGGATCGGTGACACCGTCCAGCACCAGCAGCAAGGGCGGCTGCTGCAGGCCGTCCAGAAGGTCGTCCAGCGAATGCGTCGTGGGAAGCGGTTCCACCCGTGCGGCCACGCCCTGGTGGCCGTGGCTGCCCGCGAGCTTCGCCAGGCGCAGCGAATCGGCCTCGATCACGCGCACGCCAGCTTCCTGCACCCGCGCGAGGAACTGCCGCATGCGTGCATCCTTCCGCGTGGGATCTGCGTAGACCTCGAGAACGGAGCGCGGGGCGGTTTTCAGCCTCACACCGACCGCATGAAAACCAAAGAGCACTTTTGCGGAAGACATCACGGAATTATCCGGGGTCAGGGTCCTGCCACATGTATAAAATGGTCGTACATCGCAGAGGAGAGCGGATGGGGCTGCGACTCAAGTTCAACCTGGTTCTGGTCATCGTGTTCATCGCGGGCTTCGCGGCCGCGGGCTTCGTCTCGCGCCAGCTGCTGCTGGAGAACGCCCGCGACGAGGTGATCCGCGACGCGCGCCTCATGATGGAGGCCGCCAGCGCCGTGCGCACGTACACGGTGGACCAGATCCGCCCGCACCTGATCAAGCAGATGGAGGAGGTGTTCCTCCCCCAGACCGTGCCGGCCTACGCCGCCACGGAGACGATCAACACCCTGCGCAAGAAGTACACCGAGTACAGCTACAAGGAAGCCACGCTCAACCCGACCAACCCGCGCGACCGCACGGCCGACTGGGAGGCCGACGTGGTCAACAAGTTCCGCAACGACGCCGGCGTCAAGGAGATCGTGGCCGAGCGCCAGACCTCGCTGGGCCGCAGCCTGTTCATCGCCAAGCCCATCCAGATCACCAACGCCGCCTGCCTGCAGTGCCACACCACGGCCGCCATGGCGCCGCCGACCATGGTCAAGATCTACGGCGAGGCCAACGGCTTCGGCTGGAAGCACAACGAGATCATCGGCGCGCAGGTGGTGACGGTCCCGATGGAAGTCCCGTTCAAGAAGGCCGAACATGCGCTCACGACGTTCCTCGCGTCGCTGGCCGCCGTGTTCGTCGTCGTCTTCATCGTCCTGAACATCATGCTCTCGTGGCTGATCGTGCGCCCCATCCGCCTCATGTCGGAGTCGGCGGACAAGATCTCCACGGGCGACTTCGACGAGCCCGAGTTCAAGGAGAAGGGCCGCGACGAGATCGCGGTGCTGGGCAGTTCCTTCAACCGCATGCGTCGCAGCCTCGAAAAGGCGATGCAGATGATCGGCGAGCAGTAGCTCCCGCCCGCGCGGCATGGCCAACGATGCAGCACCTGCTGGCCCGCCCCCCGCGAACGAGGGCGACGCCGCCTCCCTGCCGCCCGGCGTAACGCTGGCCGACTACGTCATCCAGCGCCCCCTGGGCGGCGGCGGCTTCGGCATCACCTACCTGGCGCGCGACAGCAACCTGCAGCTGCCCGTCGCGATCAAGGAGTACTTCCCGAGCGAGCTGGTCACGCGCGGCCCCGACAACGTGGTACGCGTGCGCTCGTCGAACCCGGAGCACCAGGAGCAGTACGACTGGGGCCTGGAGCGCTTCCTGGACGAGGCGCGGGCGCTGGCCACCTTCCGCCACCCCAACATCGTGCGGGTGCTGCGCTACTTCCGCGACAACGGCACGGCCTACATCGTCATGGAGTACGAGTCGGGCCTGCCGCTCAAGCGCTGGGTGCCGCAGAACATGCCGCTGTCGCAAAAGGCCCTGCTGTCGATCATCTACCCGCTGCTCGACGGCCTGGAATCGGTGCACAACACGGGCTTCCTGCACCGCGACATCAAGCCCGACAACATCTACGTGCGCGCCGACGGCACGCCGGTGCTGCTGGATTTCGGCGCGGCCCGCCGCGTGTCGGCCAACAAGGACCTCACCAACATCGTCAGCCCCGGTTTCGCGCCCTTCGAGCAGTACCACTCGCAGGGCAACCAGGGCCCGTGGACCGACATCTACTCCATCGGCGCGGTGATGTACTGGATGACCACGGGGCGCAAGCCCGTGGAGTCCGCCGCGCGCGTCAAGCAGGACACGATGCTGCCCGCCTCGGGCCTGGCCGACGCCGGCGTCTTCGGAGAGTCGCTGCTGCAGGCCATCGACTGGGCGCTGCAGCCCGACGAAGGCAAGCGCCCGCAGAACGTCACGATCCTGCGCGCCTCGATCCAGGGCTCGGAGAAGGTCGACGGCAAGACGGTGGACATCGAGGTCCAGGCCGACAGGCCCGCCGTCTCCTCGCCGCCCTCGCAGCAGCGCCGCAACCTGGTCTGCACCATCATGTTCCTGGACCTGGTGGGTTACTCCAAGCGCTCGGTCGAGGACCAGGTGGCGCTGAAGAAGCTGTTCAGCGAGGTGCTCGCCAAGGCGGTGAAAGGCGTCCCCGACGACGCGCGCATCGCCATCGACACCGGCGACGGCGCGGCCATCTGCTTCCTGGGCGACCCCGAGGAGGCGCTCAATTCCGCGATGCTGCTGCGCGACCTGCTCGGCCAGCGCCGTGCCCTCACGCTGCGCACGGGCCTGCACATGGGGCCGGTGCGCGTCATCAACGACATCAACGCGCGGGTTAACGTCATCGGCGACGGCATCAACGTCGCCCAGCGCATCATGGACTTCGCGCAGCCGAACCAGGTTCTGGTCTCGCGCTCGTACTACGACGTGATCTCGCGCATCACCGACGACACCGCCGAGCTGTTCCAGTACATGGGGCAGTACGAGGACAAGCACGGCCGCCTGCACGAGGTCTATTCCGTCGGCCACCAGCGCAGCGGCGCGACGCAGGCCACCACGCGGCGCGAAGGCCCGTCCACCGGCTACACCCGCACGCAGCCCGCGCCGTCGGGCCAGCCGCTGCTGGCCGAGGACGTGCACGACGTCGAGATGGAACTGGTGCGCCACATCGGCCCGCTGGCGAAGGTGCTGGTCAGGAAGGCGGTGCCGCTGGCCCCCACCATCCCCGCCCTGCGCGAGGCGCTCGCCCCGACCATCCAGGAACAGAAGGCGCGCGAGGCTTTCATCGCCGGCGCCAGCAGCCAGAGCCATCCCGACAGCCAGCCGGTCAGCAGCAAGCGCGCCACCACCAAGCCGCCCACCTCGCAGCGCACCTCGTCCCCGTCGCAGTTCGGCGGCCTGGGCCCCAGCATCCCCGTCGTCGCGCGCGGGTCGACGAAGAGCGTGCCGTTCGGCACCGCGCCCAGCAAGAACCTGTCGATCCCCACCAGCCCGTCGAAGCTCGCGCCCCATCCGCAGCTGGAACTGGACGGTGAAGAAGCTGCCGCGATCGAACGCGCCCTGTCGAAGTACATCGGGCCGATGGCGAAGATGATCATCCGCAAGGAAGCCTCGCGCAACGCGAACTTCGGCGAGTTCCTCACCGCCGTGGCCGGCAACATCGACCAGCCGACGCAGCGGGACCAGTTCCTCGCCGCGCTCAAGCGCTCGCTGGTGCGGCGCTACTGACCTCGTCCGAGACGATCCGGCCGGCCTCGATCGTGAGGCGCCGCTCGCAACGCGAAGCGATGCCGCGGTCGTGCGTCACCAGCACCAGCGTCGTGCCGCGTTCGCGGTTCAGGTCGAACATCAGCTGCATGACCGATTCGCCGGTGGCGAAGTCGAGGCTGCCCGTGGGCTCGTCCGCCAGCAGCACGGCCGGCTCGACCACGAAGGCGCGCGCCAGCGCCACCCGCTGCTGCTCGCCGCCCGAGAGCGTCTTGGGATAGTGGCCGAGGCGTTCGGCCAGCCCCACCCGTTTCATCATTTCGGTGGCGGCCTTGCGCGAGTCGCGCCGGCCCGCCAGCTCCAGCGGCAGCATGACGTTCTCCAGCGCCGTGAGGTTGCCCAGCAGCTGGAAGCTCTGGAAGACGAAGCCCACCTCGCGCGCTCGCAGGGCCGCGCGCTCGTCCTCGTCCAGCGAGAACAGGTCCGTTCCCGCCAGGCGCACGGTTCCCGTGGTGGGCACGTCGAGCCCGGCCACGATGGACAGCAGCGTGCTCTTGCCCGAGCCCGAGGCGCCCACGATCGCCGCCGTCTCGCGCGGGGCGAGGCTGAAGCTCATATCGCGCAGAATATCGAGGGTGCCCGTCGAGTCGGTGACGGATTTGTGCAGGTGTTCCGCGGAAATGATGGGATCGGACATGTCGGAAGTTCAGTGGCGCCGCCGCCACTTTATCGCGGCGGTGTTAGCCGGCGGTTATGCGGCCGCTTTCGCCGCCCCCGCACGGACGATCCTGGTGGTGGGCGACTCCCTCAGCGCCGAATACGGCCTGGCCCGCGGTTCGGGCTGGGTGGCGCTGCTGGAGAAGCGCCTGGCCGGGCAGAAATCGCCCGCGAAGGTGGTCAACGCCAGCATCAGCGGCGACACGACCTCGGGCGGCCGCTCGCGGCTGCCGGCCCTGCTGGCGCAGCACAAGCCCGACGTCGTCGTCATCGAGCTGGGCGGCAACGACGCCCTGCGAGGCCTGCCCCTGCAGATGACCGAGGACAACCTGGCGCGCATGACGCAGGACGCGCAGAAAGCCGGCGCGCGGGTGCTGCTGGTCGGCGTGCAGGTGCCGCCGAACTATGGCGCGGACTATTCGCGGCGCTTCGAGGCGCTTTTCGGCAAGGTCGCGAAGGACCACAAGGCGGCGGCGGTGCCGTCCATCATCGCCGGCATCGCGGATGCGCCGAATGCACCGGAACTGTTCCAGGCCGACCGCATCCACCCGGTGGCCAAGGCCCACCCGCGCATGCTCGACAACGTCTGGCCCGGGCTGAAGAAGCTGCTATGACCGTGCAGGCGATCAGCGCCGCCGACGCCATCGCGCGGCTGGCCGACTTCGACACCGTCATCGACGCGCGCAGCGAGGACGAATTCGCCGAGGACCACCTGCCCGGCGCGGTGAACTGGCCGTCGCTGGACAACGCGCAGCGCAAGGAAATCGGCACGGTCTACAAGCAGGTCAGCCCCTTCGAGGCGAAGAAGCGCGGCGCCGCGATGGTCGCGGCCAACATCTCGCGGCACATCGACGCGCACGTGCTGGACAAGCCCAAGGGCTGGAAGCCGCTGGCGTACTGCTGGCGCGGCGGCAAGCGCAGCGGCTCGCTGGCGCTGGTGCTCGACCAGGTGGGCTTTCGCGTGCACGTGGTCGAAGGCGGCTACAAGGCCTTCCGCGCGGAGGTGCTGGCGCAGATCCCGGACCTGGCGCATCGCCTGCGGTTTCGCGTCGTCTGCGGGCCCACGGGCTCGGGCAAGACGCGGCTGCTGCATGCGCTCGAGGACCTGGGCGCCCAGGTGCTGGACCTGGAGGCGCTCGCCAACCACCGCAGCTCCGTGCTCGGCATCATCCCGGGCGTGGCGCAGCCCACGCAGAAGCGCTTCGACACCCTGGTGTGGGAAGCGCTGCGCGGCTTCGATCCCGCGCGGCCGGTCTTCGTGGAAAGCGAGAGCAAGAAGGTGGGCAACGTCGCCGTGCCCGAGGCGCTCATCGCCTGGATGCGCGCCAGCGACTGCGTGCGGCTGGAACTGGCCGAGGAGGAGCGCGTGGCGCTGCTCATGGAGGACTACGACTTCTTCGTGAAGGACGCCCCTCTTTTCTGCGGCCGGCTCGATGCGCTGGTGGAGTTGCGCGGCAAGGCGCTGGTCGAGGGATGGAAGGCCAGCGTGCGCGCCGGCGACTTCATGCCGGTGGTGCGCGAACTGCTCGTGAAGCACTACGACCCGGGCTATGCGTCGTCGATCCAGCGCAACTTCAAGCACTATGCGCAGGCGAAGCCCGTGGTGCTGGCGGACCGCTCGCCGGCGTCGATGCGGCGCGCGGCGCTGGAGGTCCTGAAAGGCTAGGCCTGCACGTCGATGTGGTACAGGCCCCAGGGGCACTGGGCAAAGCGCTGGTCCACCGGCTTCGCGGCCATGTCCGCGAACTTGTCCGCCTCGTAGATCGCCCACAGCGGGCCGAAGCCGCCCAGCGGCATGGGCTGGCCATCGAGGTGCGTGGCGACGATGAAGCGGTACTTCTGCGCGTCCGCCACGCTGATCGTGGGCGCATAGCCGTCGACGGCGCGGGTCGCGAGCTTCGTGCCCGTCGCGCCCGCGGCCTGCAGCACCGTGGCGAGCAGCGGCCCGCGCAGCTCGTGCGGCTTCTTGTCGTATTCGAGCGTCGGCCGGATCGTGACGGCCGGCATGGCCGCGAGCGCGGCGAAGTCGAAGGCATGCGCCTTGTCGAACTTCAGCTTCTGCTTGGCCATCATCTGGTCCATCACGCCGTCCATCGCGCCGCGATTGGGCTTGCCGATGGCGCCCGTCACCGTGAGCAGCGCCGGCCCCTTGAGGCCCTTGGCCTGCTGCGCACCCGCTGCCAGCGGCAGCGCCGCCCCCGCCGCGATGGCGGCGATGAATCCCCGTTTCTTCATTTCATTTGCTCCAATGCCTGTTCGAGGTCGGCGCGCAGGTCGGCGGCATCCTCCAGCCCGATGGAAAAGCGCACCAGCACGCCCTTGTGCTTCCAGTGCTGCGCGAGGCGGATCTGCGGCATCTCGTAGGGAACGACCAGGCTCACCGGCCCGCCCCAGGAGTAGCCGAGCTTGAAAAGCTTCAGGGCATCGCAGAACCGGTCCACCTGCGCCTGCGAGTACCTGGCGTCCAGCACGACGGAAAACAGCCCGGCCGCCTTGCCGCCGCACAGGCGCTGCCAGTGCTCATGCCCCGGCGAGCCGGCGAAGGCGGGATGCAGCAACTGCGCGACCTCCGGGCGCGACTGCAGCCAGGCCGCCAGCTCGCGGCCCGCCACGTCCTGCGCGGCGTAGCGGATCTCCAGGCTGGGCAGCGACCGCAGGATCGCTTCGGCGTCGTTCGCGCCCACGCCGAAGCCGATGCGCATGTGCGCCAGCTTGATCTTCTCGTTGAGCGCGTCGTCGCGCGTGACCGCGGCGCCCATGAGGACGTCGGCCCCGCCGCTGGGGTACTTGGTCAGCGCATGGACGACGATGTCGCAACCGATGGCGAAGCCGTCCAGCGCGATGCAGCCCGCCCAGGTGTTGTCCAGTGCGCTCGTCACGCCCTTCTGCCGGCAGATGCGAGCCTGCTCGTCGACCGGCGGGAATTCCATCGACACCGATCCCGGCGCTTCCAGCCACACGAGCTTCGTCTTCGGGCCGATGCGCCGCTCCAGGTCGGCCGGGTCCATCGTGTCGTAGACCTGGTGCGCGACGCCCCAGCGCTTGAACTCGTTCTCGCACAGCGCCTTGTTCGGCCCGTACACGTTCGAGGGGATGAGCACCTCGTCGCCCGACGACAGCAAGGCCATGCTGACGTTCGCGATCGCCGCCAGGCCGCTGGGAAACAGCACGCAGTGCTTGCCGCCTTCCAGCGTGGCGATCTTTTCCTCGAGGAGGAAGGTGGTGGGGGTGCCGTGCAGGCCGTAGGTGTAGCCCTTCTTGTAGCGCCAGTCGCGCGCCCGCATCGCCGCGACGTCCTTGTAGATGACGGTGGAGGCCTTGAACACGCCCGGCTGCGCGGAGGCAAAGCCCGCGGGCGGGATGTAGGGATGGTGGATGAGGCCCGTCGACTTCTTCTCGGTCATGGGCGTCATCCTAACGCCGCCTCAATAGGGTGGCGCCAGCCGGCGGAATCCGTGGGCCAGCACGATCGCGAGAAAGGCGGCGTTGCGCAACGGGATGCCCGGGACGAAGTACGGCGGCGGCGGCCCGCCGCTGGCAAGCGCCGTGGCCAGCCGTTCGATCCAGTCGATGCTGCGCGGCCACTCGGCGATGCCGTCCAGCGCGTGCTGCGGGAGCGCGGCTTTCCCCAGCCGCGCGCCCGAGATACCGCCATAGATCGCGCCCGCGGTGTCCGTGTCCCCGCCCGCCGAGATGATCTCGCGCAAGCCGGCCGCGAAATCGGTGGGAAACCGGAATGCGACCTGCAGCACGCAGGGCACGGTGTGGAGCATGTAGCCCGAGATGCCGCCGCGCGAACCGATGGCTTCCGCGAAGCGTGCGACCGGTTCACCGCCGGCCGCGGAATCGCGGGCGTGCCCCGCGAGTGCGAGCATTTCGCCGGCGCCTTCGCCCTCGAGCATCGACTGCAGGTCCGCGAGGTACTCGCCGGGCGGCACGGCGCGATGCGCCGCCAGCGCCACCGCCAGCGCGCCGTGGAAGGCCTTGGGGTCGGTGTGCGTGATCGCCGTGGACCGGTGGACGAACGCCTTCAGCCGTGCGCGGTCGTGCCCGCATGCCACGCCGATGATGGGGCTGCGCATCGCCGGGCCGTTGCCGGCCGAGAACACACCGCTGCGCGTGGGCGGGAAGCCGACGCACGACTTCGCAATGGCGCGCAAGGTCGCGAAGCCGATTCCCGCGGGCAGGCCGGCGAGCCACCAACGCAGCGATGCCGCGAGTTCGCGGCCGAATGCGTCGACGTCGCCGCCCCCGAGCAGGAGCGCCCGCGCGGTGAAGCAGGCGTGCTCGGTGTCGTCCGAGACCAGCCCGCGCCCGGGCAGGAGGTGGTGCTGCAGGGGGTCACCGAGCAGGCGAGCCGCGCGGCGCGCGCCCAGGCCTTCGAAGGGCAGGCCGAGTGAATCGCCCACCGCGGTGCCGAGCAGGCAGCCGACGGCGGCTTGCGGATCCATCGAAAAATTGTAGGCTCACGCCATGCCCAACGGCCATGGCTTCTCGTTTCCCTACGGGTTCTCGATCGTGCTGCAGCCCGTGCTGGCGCTTGCCATCGGCGCCGGTGCGGGGCGGTGGTGGGGCTGGGCGCTGACCGGCGTGGCGGCGGTCCTGGCCGTCGCGTTCACCTGGGAGGCGGCCAGCCGCCGCGAATACGAGACGATCCACTCGAAGGACCCGACCCTCAACCGCGTGACGTGGGTGCTGAACTGGGGACTTTTCTTCGCCCTGCCCGCGTACCTGGTCCTGCTGTGGGGCCTCGCGGCCAACCTGCGCCGCTAGCGGCGCGTCAGATCTTCCACTTCTGCATCAGCTGCTGCGGCCGCATCGCGTCGTACGCCTCGAACGGCTGGTGGATCCACGGGTTCGTGGGCAGGAACTCCACCGAATAGTCCGGCTGGAACTTGCTCAGGCCCTTGGTCCAGATCACCGCGGTGCGCAGCTCGGTGATCGGCTTGTAGTTGCTGCGAAGCATTTCCACGACGGCGTTCAGGGTGACGCCGGAATCCGCGAGGTCGTCCACCAGCAGCACCTTGCCCGCGATCTCGCCCTTGGGCGTGGTGATGTAGCGCGCGATGTCGAGGTGGCTTTGCACCGTGCCCGCGTTGGCGCGGTAGGAGCTGGTCGACATGATCGCCAGCGGCTTGTCGAAGATGCGCGAGAGGATGTCGCCGGGGCGCATGCCGCCCCGTGCGAGGCACAGGATGGTGTCGAACTCCCAGCCCGACTGGTGCACCTTGATCGCCAGCTTCTCGATCAGGTTGTGGTACTCGTCGTAGCTGACGTACAGGTGCTTGCCGTCCTCGGTCAACATCGCCTTGTCCTCCTCAGGCCAGGTACGGGTGCCGCATCATGATGGTGTGGTCGCGGTCCGGGCTGGTCGAGATGATATCGACGGGCACGCCCGTGACCTGCTCGATCCGCTGCAGGTACAAACGTGCATTGACAGGCAGCTTGTCGTATTGCGTCACGCCCACCGTGCTCTGCGTCCAGCCTTCCATGGTCTCGTAGACCGGCTTGCAGCGCGCGATCTCGTCGGCGCCGAGCGGCAGGATGTCGGTGTGCTCGCCGTCCAGCTCGTAGCCGGTGCACAGCTGCAGCTCCTTCAGGCCGTCCAGCACGTCGAGCTTGGTGATGCACAGGCCCGACAGGCCATTGACCTGCGCGCTACGCTTGAGCAAGGCCGCGTCGAACCAGCCGCAGCGGCGCGAGCGGCCCGTGGTGACGCCCTTTTCCGCACCGACGGTGGACAGGTGGTGGCCCACCGTGCCCGGCGTCTGCCAGTCGAGTTCGGTGGGGAACGGCCCGCCGCCCACGCGCGTGCAGTACGCCTTGGTGATGCCCAGGATGTAGTGCAGCATGCCGGGGCCCACGCCCGCGCCCGCCGCCGCGTTGCCCGCCACGCAGTTGCTGGACGTCACGTACGGGTAGGTGCCGTGGTCGACGTCCAGCAGCGTGCCTTGCGCGCCTTCGAACAGCAGGTTGTCGCCGTTGCGGTGCGCTTCGTTGAGCTCGCGCGACACGTCGGCCATCATCGGCTTGAGCAGTTCGCCATGGCGCATCGATTCGTCCAGCACCTGCTGGTAGTCGATCGCCGTCGCGCCCAGGTACTGGGTCAGCATGAAGTTCTGCAGGTCCAGAAGCTCCTTGAGCTTGTCGGCGAAGCGCTGGGGGTACTTCAGGTCCTGCACGCGCAGCGCGCGGCGGGCGATCTTGTCCTCGTACGCAGGCCCGATGCCGCGGCCGGTGGTGCCGATCTTCTCGGTGCCGCCCCGCTCGCGCCGCGCTTCGCGCGCGATGTCCAGCGCCGCGTGGAACGGCAGGATCAGCGGGCAGGCCTCGCTGATGCGAAGGCGCGAACGCACCTCCACGCCGATCTTCTCCAAGCCTTCGATCTCCTCGAACAGCTTGGCAGCCGACAGCACGACGCCGTTGCCGATGTAGCACTTGACGCCAGGGCGCATGATGCCGCTGGGGATCAGGTGCAGCGCCGTCTTCACGCCGTTGATCACCAGCGTGTGGCCGGCGTTGTGGCCGCCGTGGAAGCGCACCACCCCCTGGGCCATCTCGGTCAGCCAGTCGACCAGCTTGCCCTTGCCCTCGTCACCCCATTGGGTGCCGACCACGACCACGTTGCGGCCCTTCGTCTTCGTCATCACAGCTTCGATTCCCGGAATTCGTTCAGATCGGCTTGACGCGCCAAGTGCCGCTTTCGGACACCAACTGGCGGTCGCATTGGAATTCGTCCACTTCGCTCTCGTGGCCGGGCAGCACGCACACCACCGTCTCGCCCTGCGCGCGCAGTTTCGTGATCGCCTCGAGCAGTTGCGCGGCAGCCGGGGAGTCGTCCAGCCACGGCGCGCGGATGGCGGCCTTGAGCGGTGGCTTGGCCGCCACGCCCGCCAGTTCCTTCACGTCCAGGCTGAAGCCCACGGCCGGCCGGTTGCGGCCGAACACCGCGCCGACCTCGTCGTAGCGGCCGCCGCGCACCAGTGCGTCGCTCGCACCCGGCGTGTAGATCGCGAAGCGCGCGCCGCTGTAGTACGCATAGCCGCGCAGGTCGGCCAGGTCGAACGTGACCTTCGCGCCCTGCACGTGGCGGGCGAGCCATTTCAGCTGCTCGATCGCCTCGTTCAGCTGCGACGACTTCGGCAGCACCTTCTTCGCTTCGTCGAGCACCTTGGCATCGCCGTACAGCGACAGCAGCGTGGCCAGGCCCTCGCGAGCGCCGGCAGGGAAATGCTTCGTCAGCGACTTCAGGCCTCCCGCGTCCTTGGCGGCCAGCGCGGCGTGCACCTGGGCGATCACCGATGCGTCGACGGGCACGCCGGCCAGCAGCGAGCGCACGATCCGCACGTCGGCCAGGTCCACCGTGAGGTCGCCGGCGCGCGTGGCCTTCAGGCAATCCAGCGCGAGGAGCAGCGCCTCGAGGTCCGCCTCGAGGCCGGCATGGCCGTAGATTTCCGCGCCGAACTGCAGCGGCTCGCGCGTGGCATGCGGGCGGTCGGGGCGCGTGTGCAGCACCGGGCCGCAGTAGCAAAGGCGAGCGACGCCGGTGCGATTGAGCAGGTGCGCGTCGATGCGCGCCACCTGCGGCGTGGTGTCGGCGCGCAGGCCCATCATGCGGCCCGAGAGCTGATCGACGAGCTTGAAGGTCTGCAGGTCGAGCGCCTCGCCGGTGCCGGTGAGGAGCGATTCCAGGTGTTCCAGCAGCGGCGGCATCACCAGCTCGCAGCCGTAGCCGCGCGCGGTGTCGAGCAACTGGCGCCTGAGTTCCTCGATGTGCCTTGCTTCCGAAGGCAGGACGTCGGCGATGTGATCCGGCAGGACCCAGGCGGACATGGTCTAGGGACGCTGTTAAAAAACGTATTGTACGCGCCGCCTCCGGGTATTCCCGAAGGGGCGCGTCAGGAGGACACGAACCAGAACAGCGCCAGGCCCAGCATCATGCTGCACAGGCCGAAGAAGCGAAGCTGCCCCTCCTCCAGCTCCAGCAGCCGCGCGAAGGTGCGCTTCCAGCCGCCGGGCGAGAGGAACGGAAAGAGGCCCTCGATGACGAGCACGAGGGCGCACGCGGTCCAGAGCGCGTCCCAGTCCAAGCGCCGCTGCCCTACTTCTTGCCGGGCGCAGGCGCCGCGCCACCGGCCCCGCCCCCGCGGAAGGCCTTGAAGAAGTCGGAGCTGTTCGGGTCGATGATCATCACGTCGCCCTTCTTGCCGAAGCTCGCGATGTACGCCTGCAGGCTGCGGTAGAACTGCGCGAACTGCGCGTCGCGGCCGAACGCTTCGGCGTAGATCGCGGCGGCCTGGCCGTCGCCCTCGCCCTTGATCTTCTGCGCGTCGCGGTAGGCGTTGGCCACCGTCACCTCGCGCTGGCGGTCGGCGTCGGCGCGGATCTTCTCGCCCTCGGCCGCGCCGGTGGAGCGCAGCTCGTTGGCGACGCGCTTGCGCTCGGCCTCCATGCGGCGGTAGACCGACTCGGTGATCGCCTCGACGTAGTCGGCGCGCGTGATGCGAACGTCGATCACGTCGATGCCCCAGGGCCGCGCGCCCTTGACCTGCTCGAGCACCTCGCGCTTGACGTCGGCCATGAGCTGTTCGCGCTTGGACGAGAGCAGCTCGCGCACCGTGCGGCGGTTGATCTCCTCCTGGAAGGCGTTGCGCACCACGCGATTGAGCTGGTTGGCACCCGCGGCTTCGTCCAGGCCCACGTTGCGGATGTACGCGCGCGGGTCGGTGATGCGCCAGCGCACGTACCAGTCGATCACCATGCGCTGCTTTTCCAGCGTGAGCATGGGCTCGGTGTCGGGGCTGTCCAGCGTGAGCAGGCGCTTGTCGATGTAGCTGACGTTCTGGAACGGCGGCGGCAGCTTGAAATTGAGGCCCGGCTCGGTGATGACGTCCTTGATCTCGCCCAGCGCGTAGACCACGCCGAACTGGCGCTGGTCGACGACGAAGAGCATCGAGCTCAGGAGCGCCAGCAGCACCAGCGCGGAGGAAACGAAGAATCCGACGCGGTTCATCAGCGGCTCTCCCTCTCGCGCGAGCGTGCGTTGTCGCGGCTGCGCTGTTCGCTGGTGGACGGGGTTGCCGGCACCGTCGAGGCGCCCGTCGACGACGAAGACGACGGGTCGGTGGTGACGACGCCGCCCGCGGCCACCAGCTGCATGATCTTGTCGAGCGGCAGGTACAGCAGGTTCGAGCCCTGGCGCGACTCGATCAGCACCTTGGTGACGTTGCCGTAGATCTGCTGCATGGCCTCGATGTAGAGCCGGTCGCGCGTGACTTGCGGCGCGCGCTGGTATTCCGTGAGCAGCGACTTGAAGCGCTGCGAATCGCCCTGCGCCTGCGCGACGATGCGCGACTTGTAGCCGTCGGCCTCCTGCGTCAGGCGCGACGCGGCGCCCACCGCGCGCGGGATCACGTCGTTGGCATAGGCCTGGGCCTCGTTCTTGGCGCGCTCGCGCTCCTGGCCGGCCTTGAGCACGTCGTCGAAGGCGGCCTGCACCTGCTCGGGCGGGCGCACGCCGCCCTGCTGCAGGTTGATGCCGACCACGTCGACGCCGATGTTGTAGCGGTCCAGCGTGTTCTGCATCAGCCCACGGATGCGCGTCGCGATCTGGTCGCGCTCCTCGGCCAGGGCCGAATCCATGCGCATCTTGCCGACCACTTCGCGCGCCGCCGACTCGGCCACCTGGACGACGGCATCGTCGGGTTTCTTGCTCTCGAAGAGATACGCGCGCGCGTCCTTCAGCCGGTACTGCACGGCGAACTTGATCTCGACGATGTTCTCGTCCATCGTGAGCATCGCCGAGTCCTTCAGGCCCGTGGCCTTCACCACCGTGTCGCGGCCGATGTCCACGGAGCGGATCTGCGAGACGTAGATGGTCTCGTGGCGCTGGATCGGGTACGGCAGCCGCCAGTTGAAGCCGGCGCCCACCGTCGCCTTGTAGCGGCCGAATTGCGTGATGACGGCCTGCTGGCCTTCCTGCACGATGAAGAAGCCGGTGCCCAGCCAGATCAGGACGACCACCGCGACGACGAGGCCCGCGCCGATGCCGGCGCTGCGCATGTCGGGCGGGAAGTTGCCGCCGCCGCCGCCGCCGCCGCCGTTGAAGTCGCCGCCGCCGCGCTTGCGGCCGCCGAAGAGGCCACCCAGCTTGCGGTTGAAGTCGCGCCACAGCTCGTCGAGGTCGGGCGGGCCCTGGTTGCCCTGGCCGCGGCCGTCCTCGGGACGCTTGCCGCCGTCCTTGCCGTTCTCGTCGCCGCCACGGCCCCAGCGGGGGTCGTTCAGGTTGAACATGCCCCACCGCAGGCGGGGAAAGGGGAGCTTCATCCGGTTCGTTCTCTTTGTTCGTTCCGACGGCGGCATTCTCGCCGAATCAGGCGGCGGTTTCGTGCAGGCCCGCCGACTCGCCTTCGGCGGGCTTGTCCCGCCGCAGCACCTCGCGGGCCAGCACCCGGCGCAGTTCCGCCAGGCCCGCCCCGGTCTTCGCGCTCGCGAAGACGCGCGGGAAGCGCCGCCCCTCGAGCTCGAAGGTGTCGCTTTCGGCCCGCGGCTGCTGCCCCGGCGCCAACGCGTCGACCTTGTTGAAGACGATCACCTGCGGCACCTCGGCCGCGCCGATCTCGTGCAGCACGCGCTGCACCTCCTCGACCTGCTCCGGGTGGTTCGGGTTGGCGGCGTCCACCACGTGCAGCAGCAGGTCGGCGTCGGCGGCCTCCTGCAGCGTGGCGCGGAAGGCGTCGATCAGCCCGTGCGGCAGGTCGCGGATGAAGCCGACCGTGTCGGACAGCGACACCGAGCGGCCGGGGGCGACGCCCTCCTCGTAGTCCTCGTCGGCAAGGAAGAGCTGGCGTGTGGTGGTGTCCAGCGTGGCGAACAGCTGGTCGGCCGCATACGCGCGCGCCTTGACCAGCGCATTGAACAGCGTGGACTTGCCGGCGTTGGTGTAGCCGACCAGCGAGATGTTGAAGGCGCCTCGCCGCTCGCGCTGGCGGCGCTGGGTGCTGCGCTGGCGCTTGACCTTCTGCAGGCGTTCGCGCGTGCGCTTGATGGCGTCGCCGATCATGCGGCGGTCCAGCTCGATCTGCTTTTCGCCCGGGCCGCCGCGCACGCCCGCGCCGCCGGTCTGCCGCTCCAGGTGCGACCAGCGGCGGACCAGCCGCGTGCTGACGTACTGCAGCCGCGCGAGCTCCACCTGCAGCTTGCCTTCGTGGCTGCGGGCGCGCTGCGCGAAGATCTCCAGGATCAGCAGCGTGCGGTCGTTGACCGGGCGGTCGAGGTGCTTCTCGAGGTTGCGCTGCTGGCCAGGGCTGAGGGCCTGGTCGAACAGGATTTCGGTGGCGCCCAGCTCTTCCGCCAGCGCCTTGATCTCGTCGGCCTTGCCGCTGCCGATGAACAGCTTGGCGTCGGGCGCCTGGCGCTTGCAGGTGACGCGGGCGACGGGCGCGAGCCCGGCCGTCTGCGCGAGCTCGCCGAGCTCATGCAGTTCGCGGTCGAAATGCGGCAGGCCCAGGTCGACGCCCACGAGGATCGCGGACGCCGGTGGGCGGTCAGTGGTCTGGGAAGTCAAAGGCCGTGGGTGCGCAGCCCGCTTCCTGCGGGCTCGACGTCAGGAACCGCCCTCGGTGTTTTCAGCCGCCTGGAAATTGACGGCGCGGCCGGGAACGATGGTGGAGATCGCGTGCTTGTAGACCATCTGCGTGACGGTATTGCGCAGCAGCACGACGTACTGGTCGAACGATTCGATCTGTCCCTGCAGCTTGATGCCGTTGACCAGGTAGATCGAAACGGGCACATGCTCGCGGCGCAATGTGTTCAGGAAGGGGTCTTGTAGAAGCTGCCCTTTGTTGCTCACGATATTCTCCGTGTTCCGCAGTGGGAAAGTGTTGTTGGAAACTGCACCTTACCACAGCAACACCCCGCCGGAGAAGTTCCGGTCAAGGATCAGTCAGTCCTTGTCGGCGTACGGGTTTTTCGAGGTTTTCATCTCCACGCGCAGGGGCGTGCCGGTCAAGTTGAACTCCTTGCGGAAGCGCCCTTCCAGGAAGCGTTTGTACGCATCCGTGACGTGCTCCAGCGAATTGCCGTGCACCACGATCACGGGCGGGTTCATGCCGCCCTGGTGCGCGTAACGCATCTTGGGGCGGAACATGCCCGAGCGCTTGGGCTGCTGGAACTGCACCGCTTCGAGCACCAGCCGGGTGAGCACCGGCGTCGGCATCTTGATCATGGCGCTGCGGTAGGCATCGGCGATCGACTTCCACACCGGGCCCAGGCCCTGGCGCTTCTTCGCCGAGATCAGGTGCAGGTTCGCGAACTTCAGGAAGGCCAGGCGGGTCTCGATCTGGCGTTGCACCTGCTCGCGCTGGTATTCGTCGACCGCGTCCCACTTGTTCACGGCCAGCACCACGGCGCGACCGCTTTCGAGGATGTAGCCGGCGATGTGCGCATCCTGGTCCGTCACGCCCTGGGTGGCGTCCAGGAGCAGCAGCACGACGTTGGCCGATTCGATCGCCTGCAGCGTCTTGACCACCGAGAACTTCTCGATCGCCTCGAACACCTTGCCCTTGCGGCGCAGGCCCGCGGTGTCGATCAGCTCGAACTTCTGCCCGCCGCGCTCGAAAGGCACGGAGATCGCGTCGCGCGTGGTGCCCGGCAGGTCGAAGGCGACGAGGCGCTCCTCGCCCAGCCAGGTGTTGATCAGCGTGGACTTGCCGACGTTCGGGCGGCCGGCCACCGCCAGCTTGATCACGCCGGTTTCGGTGGGCTCTTCTTCCTCCTCGGGCTCGGGGAGGTTGAGCGCCTCGAAGGCCGTCTCGACGAGGCTGCGCACGCCCTGCCCATGCGCCGCGGAAACCGGCAGCACGTCGCCCAGGCCCAGCTCGAAGAACTCCGCGAGCTGGACGCCTTCGGTCATGCCCTCGGCCTTGTTGGCCGTGAGCACCGTGGGCTTGCCCAGCTTGCGCAGGTAGTTGGCGATGTCGTGGTCCTGCGCCGATAGTCCGGCGCGCGCATCGAGCACGAACACGACGACGTCCGCCTCGGCGACGGCCTGCCGCGTCTGCTTGGCCATCTCCATGTAGATGCCGCTCTCGGCCGTCGGCTCGAAGCCGCCGGTGTCGATCACGATGAACTCGTAGCTGCCGTGCTTGGCGTTGCCGTAGTGGCGGTCGCGCGTGAGGCCGGCGAAGTCGGCGACGATGGCGTCGCGCGACTTGGTCAGGCGGTTGAAGAGCGTCGACTTGCCGACGTTGGGGCGGCCCACCAGGGCCATGACGGGCTTCATGGCGGTGGGCAGCCCTGTTTACTGCGGGACGAAGCCGAAGACCCCGCCGCCCTTGGTGACCACCACGAGCGTGGTGCCGGCCGCGACCGGCGCGCCCATGATCGGCGTGCCGTCCGTCGCCAGGCGGTTCAGCAGCTTGCCATCCTCGCGCGCGAGCAGGTGCACGTAGCCGAAGTCGTCGCCGACGACGACCGCGCGGCCGAGCACGAGCGGCGCGGACAGGCCGCGGTTGAGCAGCAGGTCGCTGGTCCAGGCCTTGTCGCCGCTGTCGCGCTTCCACGCGATCACGGTGCTGTCGGCCTCGGTGCCGAAGACGAAGCTGCCGTCGCCGTCCACGCCTTCGAAGCCGTTGGCGCTCTTGGTCCACACCACGGCGCCCCGGCCCGCGTCGACGCAGCCCACGGCCGTCTGGAAGGCCCGGGCGCAGACGATGTCCGCCACGCGGCTCGCGCGGCCCACCAGGTCGGCCAGGCGCTCCACGTCGTTGATGCCACGCGGCGTGGCCACCGCGACGTCCCAGCGCGGTGCGCCGGTGTTGGGATTCATGCCCACGAGGCGGCCCGCCAGGCCCACGACGAGGGTGTCGCCGACCGCCAGCATGGTGCCGGGGTACTTCAGCGACAGCGGCTGGCTCGGGCGCGTCTGCGTCCACAGGCGCCGGCCGTTCTGGCCGTCGAAAGCCACCACCGAGCGGTCGGCCAGCAGCACGAAGACACGGCCGCCCGCGACGAAGGGCGCGGTGTAGCCGCTGACGTTCAGGCGCTGGCGCCACAGCTCCTTGCCGTCACGGAACGCGACGACGTCGCCGCCCGTGGTGACCACGGCGGACACGCGCCCGTCGCTGCCCACGCCCGCGGCGATGGGGCCGCCGGCGCTGGTGCGCCACAGCTCGCGGCCGCTCGCGGCGTCGAGCGCCGCGATCGAGCCGTCGCTGCTGGCGAGCGTCACGGTGGTGCCTTGCACGTTCACGGCGACCGGGATGTCGACCGGGCCGATGCGGGCCGTCCACGCCTGGCGCACGCCGAGCGACGCCGGGTTGGACGTGAGTTCGGCGGCCTTCGGCTTGTCGGGCCCGCCGCCCATCCACGAGGGCAGGACCGAACAGCCGGCGAGGGCGAGCGCGAGCGCGGCGACGAGGATGCGGGCGGACTTCATGTCTTGGCGGCTCCGGAAGCGGCGGCGGCCGGCGCGGGCGCGAGTTCGCGCACGTCCACGCCCAGCGCGGTGAGTTTGACTTCGACGACGCGGCGCAGGTCGCTGGCGGCGTCGAGCGCCTTGTACGCCTTCAGGTACTCGGCCTTCGCTTCCGCCTTCTTGCCTTGCAGGCTGTAGACGTCGCCGCGGCGGTCCTGGGCGAGGCCTTCGTACTCGGGCGGGAAGTCGGCCGCGAGCTGCTTGAGCGCGTCGTCATACGCTTTCGCCTCGACCAGCAGCGCCACCAGGCGCAACCGCGCCACGGCCTTGTAGCCGTCGTCGCCGGCGTTCTCCGCCACCCATGCCAGCGCCGCCTTGGCGCCTTCGCTGTTGCCCTTCTCGGCGAGCACCTTGGCGGTGAGCAGCCCCGCCTGGTGGGCAAAGGCCGTGCGCGGGAATTTCTCCTTGATGTCGGCGAAGGCGCGTTCCGCACGCGCGGTCTCGGCTTGCGCCGACGCACGGTCGACCTCGTCGAAGAGCGCCGCGGCCTGCACGGACTGCGTGCGCTGCCAGTACTGCCAGCCGTTCCACGCCGCGATGGCGCCGAATACGACGATCAGCGTCCAGGAAATGAGGTTGCCGTACTGGTTCCAGAAGTGCTTCAGCTCGGCCAGCTGCTCCTGTTCCTCGAGGTCGAGATTGTTCGCCATGCGTGTTGTGTGTTGCGCGCGCGGCAGTGGGCCGCGCAGCCTGCGATTATGACTGGAGAGAGGCCGCCCACTGGGCGGCGCCCGCCAGGGGCCTTTGCGATTGCGCGCCGCCGCCGTCGCGCAGGGGCTTCACGGTGACGGTGCCTTGCGCGAGCTCGTCGTCGCCCAGGATCAGGGCGAAGCGCGCGCCGCTCGCGTCGGCCTTCTTCAGCTGGGCCTTCATCGAGCTGCCGCCGCCCATCAGGACGGCCACGCCCTGCCCGCGCAAGGCTTCCACGAGCGCCACGGCGGGCGTCAGCGCGGCATCCGAAGCGACAACGCAGTACGCATCGGGCGCCTGCGAAGGGCCTTGCAGGCCGAGCTCCTCGAGCAGCAGCAGCAGGCGCTCGATGCCCAGGCCGAAGCCGATCGCGGGCGCCGCCTTGCCGCCCATCTGGGCGATGAGGCCGTCGTAGCGGCCGCCGCCGCAGATCGTGCCCTGCGAGCCGAGCTGGTCGGTCACCCACTCGAACACGGTGCGGTTGTAGTAGTCCATGCCGCGCACCAGGCGCGGGTTGATGCGGTACGGCTGGCCGGCGGCGTCGAGCATCCTGCAGACCGCGTCGAAATGCGCGCGCGACTCGGCGCCGAGGAAATCGATCAGCTTCGGCGCGGACTCGACCACCGGCTGCATCGCGGCGTTCTTCGTGTCGAGGATGCGCAGCGGGTTGGTGTGCAGGCGGTTCTTCGCGTCAGCATCGAGCTTGTCGGCGTGCTTCTCGAAGTGGGCGATGAGGGCGTCGCGGTGCGCCCGGCGCTCCTCGGGCTCGCCCAGCGTGTTGATGTCGAGGCGATAGTGCTCGCCCGCGACCAGGCCCAACTCGCGCCACAGGGCGCGGCCCATCAGGATCAACTCGACGTCGACGTCCGGGCCGGGATAGCCCAGCGCCTCGACGTCCAGCTGGTGGAACTGGCGGTAGCGGCCCTTCTGCGGGCGCTCGTGGCGGAACATCGGGCCCGTGGTCCACACGCGCAGCGGGCCGTTGTAGAGCGCGTTGTGCTCGACCACCGCGCGCACGATGCCGGCCGTGGCTTCGGGCCGCAGCGTGAGCGCATCGCCGTTCATCGAATCGGTGAAGGAGTACATCTCCTTCTCGACGATGTCGGTCACCTCGCCCAGGCCGCGCACGAACAGCTGCGTGGGCTCGACCACCGGCGTCACGATGTACTGGTAGCCGTAGCGCTGCATGACGCGGCGCACGACCTCGTCGAACCACACCCACGTGGTGTTGCGCGGCAGGACTTCCTTGCGCGGAACGCCCGCGGGCAGGATGTCGTTCATGCCCTTGACGGCACTGAGCTTCTCGGCCATTTCTTCTTCTGTCTCAGGCGTGTTCAGGCTGCTTCGCGCCGAACCGCTTCTCGATGTAGTTCTCGACGATCTCGTGGAATTCGCGGGCGATGTTCTCGCCGCGCAGGGTCATGGCCTTCTCGCCGTCGATGAAGACGGGCGCGGCCGGCGCCTCGCCGGTACCCGGCAGGCTGATGCCGATGTCGGCGTGCTTGCTCTCGCCGGGCCCGTTGACGATGCAGCCCATCACGGCCACCTTCATCTTCTCGACGCCCGGGTATTTCGCGCGCCACACCGGCATGTTGGAGCGCAGGTGGTCGTCGATCTGCTTGGCCAGTTCCTGAAACGTGGTGCTCGTGGTGCGGCCGCAGCCGGGGCATGCAGTGACGCTCGGCACGAAGCTGCGCAGGCCAAGTGCCTGCAGGATCTCGGAGGCGATCACCACCTCCTGCGTGCGTGCCTCGCCGGGCTGCGGCGTGAGCGAGACGCGGATCGTGTCGCCGATGCCTTCCTGCAGCAGGATGCCCAGCGCGACGCTGGACGCCACGGTGCCTTTGGTGCCCATGCCGGCTTCGGTCAGGCCCAGGTGCAGCGCGTAGTCGCAGCGCTTGGCCAGCTCGCGGTAGACGGAGACGAGGTCCTGCACGCCGCTGACCTTGCACGACAGGATGATCTGCCGGCCATCCATGCCCATCGCCTCGGCCCGCTTCGCCGATTCGATGGCGGAAGTGACGAGCGCCTCGTACATCACCTGCTTCGCGTCCCACGGTTCGGCGCGCTGGCCGTTTTCGTCCATCAGCGAAGCGAGCAGCTCCTGGTCGAGGCTGCCCCAGTTGACGCCGATGCGCACGCACTTGTCGTACTTGATCGCGGCTTCGATCATCTGGCCGAACTGCTTGTCGCGCTTGTCGCCCTTGCCCACGTTGCCGGGGTTGATGCGGTACTTGGACAGCGCCTTCGCGCAATCCGGGTATTCGGTCAGGAGGCGATGGCCGTTGTAGTGGAAGTCGCCCACCAGCGGCACGTCGATGCCCATGCGGTCCAGCTGCTCTCGGATGTACGGCACCTGCGCGGCGGCCTCGGGCGTGTTGACGGTGATGCGCACGAGTTCCGAGCCCGCGATGGCGAGTTCCTTCACCTGGATCGCCGTGGCGATCGCATCGACAGTGTCGGTGTTGGTCATCGACTGGATGCGCACGGGCGCGTCGCCGCCGATGGTGACCACCCGCGAGCCCCAGACCGCGCGGGCTTGGCGGGTCGGGTGCCTGGTGGGGGACGCCGCCTCGATGGGCAGGCAGGGTTCCATGTCTTGCCTCTACTTCACGTCGAAGCGCGCGACGTTGTCCTTGGACACGGGCTTCAGGTCGAACTTGCGGCCGCGCACTTCCACCTCGGTCACGTCGGCCTTGCCGACGGTGACGGTCAGCGGCAGCGCGCCGGTAGCGCCGGCCGATTCGCCGGCTGCCATGATCTTGCGCAGCGCAACGGCGCCCTTCGCGTCGACCACCTCGACCCACGACTCGCCGCGGGTGCGCAGGACGACGATGCCGCTTGCCGCGGCCGGCGGGGTTGTAGCGGAGACGACGGCCGGGCTCGCAGCTTCCGGCGCGGGCGCGACCGCCGCGGGCGCGGCTGCGGCAGGCGCAGGTGTTTCGCGCACGGTCGGCGCGGGAACGAAGGCCACGGGAGCAGCGGCCGGAACCGGAGCCGGCGCAACGGCTGCGGCCTTCTCCTCGGTGTGCGAAACCGGCATGAAATACACGACCACGGCGCCGACGAGCAGCGCCAGCACGGCCAGCGGCACCGGCTGGCGCACGGCATCGAGCCACGACGGCGCGGGGCCGTCACCGGGCGCGCGGAAGGGGGCATTGAGGCCGTCGTTGTCCCGCACCAGCCGCGGCGCTGCCGTCTGCGGCAGGCGGGCGAGGACGGGCTGCGCGTCCACCTTGAGCGTGCGGCAGACGCTGGAAGCCAGCGCGCGGATGAACACGGCGTCACCGAGTTCCTCGAAGCGATCGTCTTCGAGCGCTTCGAGCTTGCGCACCGGCACCTTCAGCGCCACCGCGAGTGCGGCGACATGCAGGCCCGAGGCCTCGCGCGCGCGCCGCAGCAGCGTGCCTGCGCTGGCTTCGGCTTGCGCCGGCGCCTCCGCGACCGCGGCCTCACTCATCGAACGACCCCCGCTCGTAGGCGCTGGCCTCGCGCGTGCCGCCGAAGCGCTTCCTCAGCTGCTCGCCGAGCTGGCGCAGGGCCACCATGTCGTTCATGCGGCGCTCGACCTTGATGCCGAGCCACAGCGATTCGGCGTTGGCGTACTCGCTGTTATTCAGGTTGCGGATGTAGAACTGCGCGCGCTGGTTCTCGCCGCGGCGGTACAGCAGGCTCGCCAGGTTGAAGCCCGTGACGGGATTGGTCGGGTCCAGCTCGTAGGAGCGGGACAGGCTTTGCTCCGCTTCGCCGGTCATGCCGGCGCGCGCCTGGCACACGCCTTGGGCCATCAGCGTCTTGGCGCGGCCCGGGTACAGCGGGTTGGCCATGGCGACGTCGAACGAGCGCTGGCCTTCGGCATAGCGCGCCTGCTGGCACAGGAGCCAGCCCAGGTTGTGGTGCACGTCCGCGTCGCGCGGGTTCAGCGCCACGGCGCGGCGGAAGCTCTCCTCGGCCTGGCGGTTGTCGTTCAGCCGCATGTAGATCAGGCCGCGCATGTTGTGCGCGTCGGGGAAGGCGGGGTCGATGGCGATGACCTGCTTGATCTCGTCGAGCGCGATCTCCGTCTTGCCCTGCTCGAAGTAGCCGACCGCCAGCTCGAGGCGGATGCGCGCGCGGCGGCGGGCTTCCGTTTCGTCGGACGGCGTGACGATGCCGCTGGCCGAGCCGCCGTCCTGCGGCGGCGCCGCGCAGCCGCCGAGCGCGAGCGCGAGGCTTGCCGCGGCGGCGAGCGCGGCGAGGCAGCGGATGGTCCTGGTCATTCTCAACCCTCCTTCGCGGCCGGCGCGGCCGGCACCGGTTTCAGCATCACGGTGCGCTGGCGGGCCATGCGTTCGGCCACGCGGGTGCGGTCCTTCACGTCGCCGGCGAGCTGCCCGCACGCCGCGTCGATGTCGTCCCCTCTCGTCTTGCGCACGGTCGTGACGATACCAGCATCACTGAGGATTTTCGCGAAGGCCAGCACCCGGCTGTGGGGAGAACGCGTCAGGCCCGATTGGGGGAAGGGGTTGAAGGGAATGAGATTGAGCTTGCAGGCGATGCGGCCCTTCACCAGGCGCACCAGCTCCCGCGCATGCTCCGGCGTGTCGTTCACGCCGTCGAGCATGCAGTATTCGAAGGTGATGAAGTCGCGCGGCGCGTGTTCGAGGTAGCGGTTGCAGGCGGCCAGCAGTTCCGCCAGCGGGTACTTCTGGTTCAGTGGCACCAGGTTGTCGCGCAGCGTGTCGTTCGGCGCGTGCAGCGACACGGCCAGCGCCACCGGGCAGTCGCCGCCCAGGCGGTCCATCATCGGCACGACCCCGGAGGTGGACACCGTCACGCGGCGGCGCGACAGGCCGTAGCCGTGGTCGTCCAGCATCGCGCGCAAGGCGGGCACCAGCGCCGCATAGTTCTGCAGCGGCTCGCCCATGCCCATCATCACCACGTTGGAGATGACGCGCTCTTCGGTCTTCAGGTGCTTGCGCAGGAAGTGCTCGGCGAACCACAGCTGCGCGAGGATCTCGCCGGTGGTGAGGTTGCGCGAGAAGCCCTGGTGGCCGGTGGAGCAGAAGCGGCAGCCGACGGCGCAGCCCGCCTGCGACGACACGCACAGCGTGCCGCGGTCGTCCTCGGGGATGAACACGGCTTCCACCGCATCGCCGCCGCCCACGTCGAACAGCCACTTGATCGTGCCGTCGGCCGATTCGTGCTGCGCGACGACGGGCAGGCCCTCGATGCGCGCGGACGTGGCGAGCTTGCCGCGCAGCGACTTGGCGAGATCGCTCATCTCGCCGAAGTCCCTGGCGCCGCGCTGGTGGATCCAGCGAAAGAGTTGGGTGGCCCGGAAGCGCTTCTCGCCCAGGCTCTCGACGAACGCGGCCAGACCCTCGAGGTCGAAATCGAGAAGGTTGGCCGTCATCCCATGTTTCGCTTAGCGCGAATACACGTTCATGCCGGGGAAGAAGAAGCCCACTTCCACGGCGGCGGTTTCGGGAGCGTCGGAGCCGTGCACCGCGTTGGCGTCGATGCTGGCGGCGAAGTCGGCGCGGATCGTGCCCGCGGCGGCCTTCTTGGGGTCGGTCGCGCCCATCAGGTCGCGGTTCTTCAGGATCGCGCCCTCACCCTCGAGCACCTGGATCATCACCGGGCCGGAGATCATGAACTCGACGAGGTCCTTGAAGAAGGGGCGCTCCCTGTGCACGGCGTAGAACTGCTCGGCCTCGCGGCGCGACAGGTGCGCCATCTTCGCGGCGACGACCTTCAGGCCCGCGGCTTCGAAGCGCGCATAGATCTGGCCGATCACGTTCTTGGCGACGGCATCGGGCTTGATGATGGAAAGGGTGCGTTCGAGGGCCATTGGTTGTTTCCTGGAATCAGAATTGGTTCGCCCCGCAAGGCGAAAGTTCGGCAAAGCCCGCAATTTTAGCCCGCGGGCATGACAGTTGGACGGGTGCGGCCTCTAGCGGCCGCGGCCACCGCCGCCACCGCCGCGCTTGCCACGGCCACCGCGGTTGCCCGGGCCCTGGCCTTGTCCCTGGCCCCGCTGGCGCATGAAGCTGTCGGCGCCGATGTAACCGAGCGAGGTGCGCATCGGGTCGGGCTGGTTGCCACCCCCACCCCCACCGCCCCCGCCGCCACCGCCCTTGTTGCGGCGCTGGCCCTGCTGGCCTTGCTGGCCCTGGGGCTGCTGCTGGCCGCGCGGCATGCCGTCCTTGTTGCCACGGCCGCCCCGGCGGCGGCGCCGGCCGCCGCCATCGCCTTCGCCGCGGCCGCCCTGCTGCTGGCCCTGGCCCCGGTTCGTCTCCACGCCGGCCGCTTGCGCCAGCGCGCGCAGGTCACGCTCGTCGAGCTCCACCCAGGCGCCGCGCTTGAGGCCGCGCGGCAGCATGACGCGGCCGTAACGGATGCGGATGAGGCGGCTGACGGCGTGGCCGAGCGACTCGAACATGCGGCGCACCTCGCGGTTGCGGCCTTCCGAGATCGTCACGCGGTACCAGGCGTTGGCGCCTTCGCCGCCGCCGTCCTCGATGGAGCCGAACTGCGCCTTGCCGTCGTCGAGCTCGATGCCGTCGAGCAGGCGCTGCTTTTCCTCGTTGCTGAGGGCACCGAGCACGCGCACCGCGTACTCGCGCTCCAGCCCGAAGCGCGGGTGCATCAGGCGGTTGGCCAGCTCGCCGGCGTTCGTGAACAGCAGCAGGCCTTCGGTGTTGAGGTCCAGCCGCCCCACCGACTGCCACTTGCCCTGCTGCAGCTTGGGCAGCTTGCGGAACACCGTGGGCCGGTTCTGCGGGTCGTCATGCGTGACGACCTCGCCGGCGGGCTTGTGGTACGCGATCACGCGCGGCGGCGGCGGCGCGATGCGCACGCGGATCGGCTTGCCGTTGATCTTGATCTGGTCGCCGAACTGGATGCGCTGGCCGATGTGGGCGGGCTCGTTGTTGACCGAGATGCGCCCTTCCATGATCAGCTGCTCCATCTCCAGGCGCGAGCCCAGGCCGGCCTGGGCCAGCACCTTGTGGAGCTTGGGCGTGTCGGCCTGCGGCGACAGCACGCGCTTGAACGGAGCGGCGTCGCCTTCGGCCTGCTGGTCGAAGTCGCCGGAGATCACGTCGGCGAAGCGGACCGGCGGGAGCTCGGGCGCGGGCGCCGCCTTCTCGCGGCGCGGTTCGTCGTCGTGCTCGTCGTCGAATTCGTCGTCGTCGTCGTCGCGATCGTCGCCGTCGCCTTCGTCTTCGTCCTGCGCGGCTTCGATGTCGTCGCGCGGCGCGGCAGCCTCGGGCACGGTGGCCTTGTCCTCGTCCTCGTCGCTCACCGGCAGGTGGGCCGAGCTGGGCTGCTGTTCGTTCATGTGAGCTCGGCTTGTTGGGCCCCCTCGGGGCCGTTGGAGGAATCGGATTCGGCGGGTGACTCGATGGCCAGTTCGGGCTGGAGCGCGTCGTCGGGCGGCGCCAGCGCGTTCATCAGTTCGGCCTGCTGCGCGGGGCTCTCGAGCACCGGCAGCTGCGCCAGCGACTCGATGCCGAGGTCGTCCAGGAACTGTTTCGTCGTGGCGTACAGGGCCGGGCGGCCGGGCGCCTCGCGATGGCCGATGACCTCGACCCAGCCGCGGTCCTCCAGCTGCTTGAGGATCTGCGAGTTGATCGTGACGCCGCGGATCTCCTCCATGTCGCCGCGCGTCGTGGGCTGGCGGTAGGCGATGATCGCAAGCGTTTCCAGCACGGCGCGCGTGTACTTGGGCGGCTTCTCGGGGTGCAGGCGGTCGAGGTATTCCCGCATCTGCGGGCGGCTTTGGAAGCGCCAGCCGGTGGCGACCTGCACGAGCTCGACGCCGCGCTGCGCCCAGTCGTCCTGCAACTCGGCGAGCAGCGCCTTGACGGTGTCGGCACCGAGCTCGTCGTTGAAGAGGATGCGCAGCTCGCGCACGGCCAGCGGCTGCGGCGAGCAGATCAACGCGGTTTCGAGGACGCGCTTGGCATCCGTCGTATTCATGCTAGTTGCCGTTCCAGGAAAAGCGCCTTCGGGCGGCTGTACAGGGCGAAATCGGTTGTCGGTCTGAGGCGCGGCAGCGAGAACTCACGTTCCGCGGCGCGAACCCGGCATGGAGGCGGGCGGGGCCCCTGGGGACCTTTCGAATTCATTGTAGCGCACGCCCCAGGCGTCCAGAGCGCCCCGCAGGTCAGCCGGAAGCGCCGCGTGGAAATCGAGCGACACGCGCGTGACGGGGTGTTCGAACGCCAGGCGGAAGGCGTGCAGCGCCTGCCGCGACAGGCCGGCGTCCGCCGCTCCGCCGTACAGCGGGTCCGCCACCAGCGGATGGCCGATGTGCGCCATGTGCACGCGGATCTGGTGCGTGCGGCCCGTGTGCAGCGTGGCGCGCACCAGGCAGCCCCGCGGCGCGTCGGCAACGAGCTCCAGCGTGGTCCGCGCCGGCTTGCCCGAGTCGACGACCGCCATGCGCAGGCGGTTGCGCGGGTCGCGGCCTATGGGCGCGTCGACCGTGCGGGTGCCCGCGCCTTCCCACGCACGGTGCGCGAGCGCGAGGTACTGCCGCGAGACGTCGCGCGCCGCGATCATGCGCACCAGCGCGTCCATCGCCGCACGCGTGCGCGCAACCACCATCAGCCCGCTCGTGTCCTTGTCCAGGCGGTGCACGATCCCGGCGCGCGGCAGCGTGGACGCCGCCGGGTCGCGTGCGAGCAGGCCATTGAGCAGCGTGCCGCTCCAGTTGCCCGCCGCCGGGTGCACGACCAGCCCCGCGGGCTTGTCGATCACGAGCAGGTGCTCGTCTTCGTGCACCACATCCAGCGGCACGGGCTCGGGCCGGAACGCCTGGCTTTGCGGCGTGGGCTTGAGTTCGACGGTGCCGGCGTCACCGGCCTTCACCTTGTGCGCGGGCCGCGTCACGACCTTGCCCGCGACCGTCACGGCGCCCGCCTCCACCAGCTGCTGCAGGTAACTGCGGGAGAACTCGGGCACCAGCACCGCGAGCGCGCGGTCCAGGCGCTCGCCGTGCAGCGCCGCGTCGACGGCGAACGGCCGCAGCTCGCTTTCGAGGTCGCCGGCGTCATCGAACATCGAAGCCATTATCATCGCCACCCATGGCACAGACGTCTTCCGCCCACGGCCGCCGCCTCGCGCTGGCCGCCACGGCAACCCTCCTCGCGGCGCTTGTCGCCGGCTGCTCCTCCTTCGGCGAGGACAAGACGGCCCGGCAGCAGCCGGCCCGGATCTATGCCGACGCGCGCGACGAGATGTCGTCGGGCAATTACGACAAGGCGATCCCGCTGTTCGAGAAGCTCGAAGGCCGCGCCGCCGGCACGCCGCTCGCGCAGCAGGCCCAGCTGGAGAAGGCGTACGCGCAGTACAAGTCCAATGACCAGGGTGCCGCTCTGGCGACCATCGACCGCTTCCTCAAGCAGCACCCGGCCAGCCCCGCCACCGATTACGCGCTGTACCTGAAGGGCATCGTCAACTTCAACGACAACCTCGGCCCGATGTCGTTCCTGGCGCGCCAGGACCTGTCCGAGCGCGACCAGAAGGCGGCCAAGGAATCGTTCGAGGCCTTCCGCGAGCTCGTGGCCCGCTTCCCCGAATCGAAGTACAGCGGCGACGCGCGGGCGCGCATGCGCTACATCGTGAACTCGCTGGCGGCGTACGAGGTGCACGTGGCGCGCTACTACTTCAGCCGCGGCGCCTACGTGGCCGCGGCCAACCGCGCCCAGAACGCGATCACGGACTACCAGGACGTGCCGGCGGTCGAGGAAGCCCTCTTCATCATGATGCGCTCGTACGAGCAGCTGGGCCTGCAGGCGCTGGCTGCCGACACGCGGCGGGTGATGGAGAAGAACTACCCGAAGAGCGAGTACCTCACCAGGGGTTCGAAGGGTCCGGATCGCCCGTGGTGGATGTTCTGGTGAGCGCGTCCAGCGCCGCCAGCCACTCCTCCTTCGAGCCCAGCACGCGCATCGGCGGCAATGCCGCCATCAGCCGCTTGCCATAGCCCATCGTCGCCAGGCGCGTGTCGCCGACGACCAGCACGCCCTGGTCGGACTCGCGGCGGATCAGGCGCCCCGCGCCCTGCTTGAGCGCCACGGCCGCCTCCGGCACGAAGTAGTCGTTGAACGGGTTGCGGCCCTGCGACTGGAGCCGCTGCGAGCGCGCTTCCACCAGCGGGTCGCCCGGGGGCGGGAACGGCAACTTGTCGATGACCACCAGCTGCAGCGCTTCGCCCGGCACGTCCACGCCTTCCCAGAACGACGCGGATGCGACGAGCACGCAGCCCGGCCGGCCCATCGCGTCGCCCTCGCGGAAACGCTCGATCAGCCGGCGCTTGGGCCACTGGCCTTGCACCAGCACCTCGAGCTCGCCCGTGCCCGAGAAGCGCGACTGGAGCTCCTCGCCGATGGCGCGCAGCGCCCGCAGCGTCGTCGTGAGCACCATCGTTCGCCCGCCCAGCGCGAGCGCGCCTTGTGCGGCCAGCTTCGCGACGGCGCCGCTGTGTCCGGGATCGTTGGGACGCGGCAGGTCGCGCGGCACGTACACGGCAGCCTGCGCCGCATAGTCGAACGGGCTCTCGACGCGCAGCACCTCGGATTCCGCGAGCCCGCACGGCTCGGTGAACCACGAGAGGCGATCGTCGTCGCCCAGCGTCGCAGACGTGAAGACCCAGGCGCGCGTCGACGCATCGGCCTCGCCCTCGCGCAGCAGTTTCTCGCGCACCGCCTGCGCGATGTCCAGTGGCGACTCGACGAGGCGCAGCTGCGTGCCGGCATCGACCCAGCGCACCGAGTCGGCATCCGCGGGCGCCATGAACAGGTCCACGCGCCGGCCGAGCTCGTGGGCCCGCTCGATCAGGCGCGAGAAATCAGGCGCGATCTCCGACACCGAGTTCACCGCGTCGTAGGTCTCGGCCAGCGTGTCGCGCAGCTGCGCCAGTGCACCACGCCATGACTCCGCGTCGAGGCCTTCGGGCGCTTCATCGACCCAGCGCAGCCGCGCGCCCTGCACAGTGCGGCCGACGGCCAGGCGCAGGTCGCGCGCCGCCCGTTCCAGGTTCGAGGCAGCGCGCGACCAGTCGACCAACCCGCGGGCGAATTGCAAGCCGGCCGCCAAAGTGTCGCGCGCGAGGTCCAGCAGCTGGCCCGTCGTGAGCTGCGCGCCCAGGAACTGCACGCCGGTCTCGTTCAGCTGGTGCGCCTCGTCGAAGATCGCGACGCGCACGGTCGGCAACAGCTCGGCCATGCCGGACTCGCGCACGGCCAGGTCGGCGAAGAACAGGTGGTGGTTGATCACCACGACGTCGGCCGCCAACGCTTCCTTGCGCGCCTGGTTCACATGGCACTGCCGGAATTTCGGGCACTGCGCGCCCAGGCAGTTCTCGCGCGTGGACGTGACCAGCGGGATCAGCGGCGAGCGCTCGTCCAGCCCCGGCAGCTCGGCCAGGTCGCCGGTGCGCGTCACCTGGGCCCATTCCTCGATCTTCGCCAGCGAACGCAGCGCGGCGCGGTCGACCGAGCCGGCATCGCGCCGGGCCAGTTCCATGCGGTGGATGCACAGGTAGCTGGCGCGGCCCTTGAGCAAGGCCATGCGCACCGGCAGGCCCAGCGCCTCGACCAAGCGCGGCAGGTCGCGGCCGTGCAATTGGTCCTGCAGGGTCTTGGTGGCGGTCGACAGCAGCACGCGTTCGCCCGACAGCAGGGCCGGCACCAGGTACGAGAAGGTCTTGCCGACGCCCGTGCCCGCCTCCACCACCAGCGAGCCGCCATTGGCGATGGTGCGCGCGACCGCCAGCGCCATGCGGGTCTGCCCCGTGCGCGGGCGGAAGTGCTCGGCGGCGCGCGAAAGCACGCCGCCCGCCGCGAAAGCTTCGCGCACCGGGTCGTCCAACGTCATCGGGGGAGTATCAGGCAGGTTCCTTGGGGTCCAGCTGCAGCTCGAGCTTCGCGATCTGGTCGCGCAGCTGCAGCCGCTTCTTCTTGAGCCGCCGCAGCATGAGCTCGTCCACGGGAGACTGTTCGGCGGCCCGGTCGATCAGCGCGTCCAGGTCGGCGTGCTCCATGCGCAGCTCGATCAAACGGCGCTCCGGCGAATGCAGGTTGGTTTCCAATTTGCGCCCTTTACTTGGGCCCGTGGTCCGCTGCGTTGATAATAAGGCTTTCAGTTGTCGCATCAAACATGGGCAAAGGCTACCGACTCACGGCCTCGACGGGGATCCACAAGGGGGACCGCGAATACCAGCAGGACCAAGTTCGCCTGATCGCGCACGCGCGCGTGCCCGGCTGCGTCATGGCCGTCGTGGCCGACGGCATGGGCGGCCGCAGCGGCGGCCGCAAGGCCTCCGACCAGGTGATGCTCACGGCCAAGCAGCTGTTCGACCGCTACTCGCCCGACCACGACGACGCCAGCTCGCTGCTCACGCAGATCGTGCAGGAGTCGCACATCGTCATCAAGCTGACGGCGATTTCCTCCGAGCAGGAGCCGCACAGCACCATCGCCGGTTTCATCATCAACCCCAACGGCGACTGCCACTGGGTGCATGCCGGCGATTCGCGCATCTACCACTTTCAGAACGGCCGCCTCGCCAAGCGCACGATGGACCACTCGTACGTGCAGACGCTCGTGGACCGGGGCGAGCTCACCGAGGAAGAGGCGAACGTGCACCCTCAGTCGAACATCCTGATGGGCTGCCTCGGCGCCGAGGACGACCCGCCGATCACGCACCACGTCATCCCCGAACTCAAGCCCGGCGACGTGCTGATGTGCTGCAGCGACGGCGTGTGGCACTACTTCTCGCCGAACGAACTGGGCTCCGTGCTGTCGTCGCTGTCGCCGCGCGAAGCCACCGAGTTCCTCATCGAGAAGGCGCGCTCGCGCGGACGCGGGGGCGGCGACAACCTGTCGCTCGCCATCGTCAAGGTCGAGCCGCTGGAAGCGTGACGGCCTAGGCCGGGTCCTTCAGCGAACTGGCCGCGGGCTTCTTCCGCTCGGCCTGGCGCTTGCGCAGTTTCTCCTCGCGCTCCTTCGCGTCGGCGACGCGCCGGGCGTGCTCCTTCGCGTTCTTCGCCGCCTCGGCGTCGCGCCGCTGCTTCGCCGCCGCCTGCTCGGCGCTGCGCTGCTGGATGTCGCGCTCGCGCTGCGCGGCCTTGGCCGCGGACCCATCGGCTTGCGAGGCCTTGGCTGCCGCGCGCTCATTGGAACGCAAGCCGCGGTCGGCCTGCGACGCCGCGCGCTCCGGTGCGCTGGCCGCACGTTCGCGCTGCTGGGCGTTCTTCTCGTCGATCTCGCTGCGCCGCTCGGCCGCCTTGCGCTTGCGCAGCGCGTCGTTCAGCGCGATCTCCTGCCGGCGCAGGTCGCTCACCACCTCGCGGCGCCTGGCCTTGGCGGCGGCCAGGCAATCGTTGACGGCGAACTTGCCGTAACACGCCTTCTCGTCGGCCTTGTAGGTGGCTTCGGCCTTCTCGCGCTGCTGCTTCAGGCGCGCGCGCTCGGCGGCGACGGACGCGTCTTCGTCCTGCGCATGCGCGGCGGCGGCCAGGGCCAGCGACAGAAGGAACAACCGTTTCATGTGAGGCTCGTGTCGACCATGCGGTGCTGCAGCGCCAGGAATTCCGCCGACTGCATCTCGGCCAGGCGCGACACCGTGCGCGGGAATTCGTGCGCCAGCGGGCCTTCGAGGTACAACGCCTCGGGCGGCACGGCCGCCGACATGATCAGTTTCACGCGGCGATCGTAAAGCACGTCCACGAGCCACGTGAACCGCCGGGCTTCGGAGGCCATGCGAGGGGGCATCTGCGGCACGTCCGACAGCAGCACGGTGTGGAACTGCGTCGCGATCTCCAGGTAGTCGTTCTGCGAGCGCGGGCCGCCGCACAGGGTCTTGAAATCGAACCAGACCACGCCGCCGGCCTTGCGCCGGGCGCGGATCTCGCGCTGCTCGATGTGCAGCACGGGGTCCTCGTCCTGCGTCTCCGCCAGGCGCGTGAAAGCCTCGTCCATCTCGGCATCGGCCTGCTCACCCAGCGGCGTGTGGTACAGGCGCACGGTCTCCATCGTGCGCGCCCGGTAGTCCACCCCGTTGTCGACGTTGACCACTTCGAGCTTCTCGTTGAGCAGCGCGATCGCGGGCAGGATCCGGTCGCGGTGCAGCCCGTCGGGGTAGAGGTCGTCGGGGCGGAAGTTCGACGTGGTGACGAAACCCACGCCGTTCTCGAACAGCGACACCAGCAGCCGGTGCAGGATCATCGCGTCGGTGATGTCCGCGACGTGGAACTCGTCGAAGCAGATCAGGCGGTACTTCTTCGACATGCGTTCGCCCAGCTCGTCGAGCGGGTTGACGGTGCCCTGGAGGTCAGCCAGCTGCCGGTGCACCTCGCGCATGAATTCGTGGAAGTGCAGCCGCGTCTTGCGCACGATCGGCACCGCCTTGTAGAAGCAGTCCATCAGGAAGCTCTTGCCGCGCCCCACCCCGCCGAACATGTACACGCCGCGCGGGATGTCGGGCCGGTTGATCAGCTTCTTGAGGACGTTGGAGCGCTGCTCCTTGAAGTCCGCCCACTCGCTCGCGCAGCGCTCGAGCGCCTCCACGGCGCGCAGCTGCGCGGGGTCGCTCGCATAGCCGCGCGCGAGCAGCTCGGATTCGTAGACAGCGCGAACCGAGGGCACGTCGCGCGGGGCCTCAGAAATTGAGCGTGCGCTTGTCGACGGCCAGCGCGGCTTCCTTCGTCGCCTCGGACAGCGACGGATGCGCGTGGCAGATGCGGGCGATGTCCTCGGCGGACGCGCGGAACTCCATCGCCACCACGGCCTCGGAGATCAGTTCGCTGGCCATCGGGCCGACGATGTGCACGCCGAGGATCTCGTCCGTCGTCGCGTCGGCCAGGAACTTGACCATGCCGGTCGTGTCGCCCAGCGCGCGCGCGCGGCCGTTGGCCATGAACGGGAAGGTGCCCGCCTTGTACTTCACGCCGGCGGCCTTGAGCTGCTGCTCCGTCTGCCCGACCCACGCGATCTCGGGGCTGGTGTAGATCACCCAGGGGATGGTGTTGAAGTTGACGTGGCCATGCTGGCCGGCGATGCGCTCGGCCACCGCGACGCCCTCTTCCTCGGCCTTGTGCGCGAGCATCGGGCCGCGCACCACGTCGCCGATCGCCCAGACGCCGGCCAGGTTCGTGCGGCACTGGTCGTCCACGAGGACGGCGCCGCGCTCGTCGAGCTTCAGGCCGACCGCCTCCGGGTTCAGGCCGATCGTGTTGGGCACGCGGCCGATCGAGACGATCAGCTTGTCGACCTCGAGCTTCTGCGCCTCGCCCTTCGCGTTGGTGTACGCCACCGAGACGCCGCCCTTGCCCTTCTTGATCTCGCCGACCTTCACGCCCAGCTCGACCTTCAGGCCCTGCTTGTCGAAGGCCTTCTTGGCCTCCTTGGCGATCTGCTCGTCGACCGCGCCAAGGAAGGTGGGCAGCGCCTCGAGAACGGTCACTTCCGAGCCGATGCGGCGCCACACCGAACCCATCTCCAGGCCGATCACGCCGGAGCCGATCAGGCCCAGCTTCTTCGGCACCGACGGGATGCGCAGCGCGCCGTCGTTGGACAGGATCGACTCCTCGTCGAACGGCACGCCTTGCAGCGCGCGCGGGTTGGAACCCGTCGCGACGATCACGTTCTTCGCGACCAGCGTCTCGTCGCCAACCTTCACTTCCCACGCACCCTGCGCGCCGCCCGCGAACGAGCCGCGGCCGTGGAAGAAGGTGACCTTGTTCTTCTTGAACAGGAACAGGATGCCGTCGTTGTTCTGCTTCACGACCTGGTCCTTGCGGGCCAGCATCTTCGCGACGTCCAGCGACAGGCTGCCGACGTTGATGCCGTGGTCGCCGAAGTGCTTCGCGGCTTCCTCGTAGTTCTCCGAGGACTGCAGCAGCGCCTTGGAGGGGATGCAGCCGACGTTCGTGCAGGTCCCGCCCGGCGCGGGCTTGCCGTCCTTGTTCTTCCACTCGTCGATGCAGGCGGTGTTGAAGCCGAGCTGCGCCGCGCGGATGGCGGCGATGTAGCCGCCGGGGCCGCCGCCGATGACGACCACGTCGAAGTTCTTTGCCATCGTCGTTTCCTCAGATGTCGAAGAGCAGGCGGGCCGGGTCTTCCAGCGCTTCCTTCATCGCCACCAGCCCCAGCACGGCTTCGCGGCCATCGATGATGCGGTGGTCGTAGCTCATGGCGAGGTAGTTGATCGGGCGCACGACGACCTGCCCGTTCTCGACCACCGCGCGGTCCTTGGTCGCGTGCACGCCCAGGATCGCCGATTGCGGCGGGTTGATGATGGGCGTCGACAGCATCGAGCCGAACACGCCGCCGTTGGAGATGGAGAACGTGCCGCCGGTGAGCTCCTCGAGCCCCAGCTTGCCGTCGCGCGCCTTCACGCCGTACTCGGAGATCTTCTTCTCGATGTCGGCGAAGGACATCTGGTCGGCGTTGCGCAGGATCGGCACGACGAGGCCGCGCGGCGAACCGACGGCGATGCCGATGTCGAAGTAGCCGTGGTAGACGATGTCGTTCTGGTCGACGCTGGCGTTGAGGATCGGGTACTTCTTGAGCGCGTGCACCGCGGCCTTCACGAAGAAGGACATGAACCCGAGCTTGACACCGTGTTCCTTCTCGAACTTCTCCTGGAACTTCTTGCGCATGTCCATCACCGGGGCCATGTTCACCTCGTTGAACGTGGTCAGGATGGCGTTGGTCGATTGTGACTGCAGCAGCCGCTCGGCCACGCGCGCGCGCAGGCGCGTCATCGGCACGCGCTGCTCGGGGCGGTTGCCCAGGTCGGGCGCGCTCACCGGCGCCGACACCTGCGGGAGCGGCTTGGGCGTGGCGATCGGGGCCGCCACCGGTGCGGCGGCCTTCGCGCCGCCGCCGGCCAGGGCGCCGATCACGTCGCCCTTGGTCACGCGGCCGTCGCGGCCGGTGCCGGCCACCGAGCCGGGCGCCATGGCGTTGTCGGCCATCATCTTCGCCGCGGCGGGCATGGCGATGTCGCCCTTGCCAGCGCCGGCCGGCGCCGCGGCTTGCGCGGGCGCGGGAGCCGGAGCGGCCTTGGCGGCCGCCGGCGCCGCGGCGCTGGCCTTGCCTTCCGTGTCGATCCTGGCGATGACCTGGTCGGCCGCGACGGTCGCACCGTCGGGCTGCACGATCTCCGCCAGCACGCCCGCGCTGGGCGCCGGCACTTCGAGCACGACCTTGTCGGTCTCGATCTCGATCAGGATTTCATCGATGGCGACGGCTTCGCCCGGTTTCTTCTTCCATTGCAGGAGGGTCGCTTCCGCCACCGACTCGGACAGTTGCGGGACCTTCACATCCACGAGAGCCATTTGAGTTTTCCTTGAATTTGTTCGTGCGCGTGCGAGCAGGCCCCGCTCCTCGCGGGGCCGTCGGCTCGCTGCTTATTTCGTCAAGACGAAGCCCTTGAGCTTGCCGAACGCCGCATCGACCAACGCCTTCTGCTGCTCGACGTGCAGGTGGGCATAGCCCACCGCGGGCGAAGCCGACGCGGGGCGGCCGGCGTAACCGAGCTTCTGGCCCTCGGCCATGTTCTCGTGGATGTTGTGCTGGATGAAGAACCACGCGCCCTGGTTCTGCGGCTCGTCCTGGCACCACACGATTTCGTTCGCCTGCGGGTACTTGCGCAGCTCCGTCGCGAACGCCTTGTGCGGGAAGGGGTACAGCTGCTCCACGCGCAGGATGGCCACGCTCTCGTCGCCCTTCTCGTCGCGCTTCTTCGCCAGGTCGTAGTAGACCTTGCCCGAGCACACGATGAGGCGCTTGACCTTGTCGGCCTTCAGCTCCCTGGACTCGGGGATCACCGTCTGGAAGCCGCCGCGCGTGAACTCCGACAGCGGCGAGGTCGCGTCCTTGTGCCGCAGCAGCGACTTGGGCGTCATGATCACGAGCGGCTTGCGCAGCGGGCGCACCATCTGGCGGCGCAGGAGGTGGAAGATCTGGCTGGCGGTCGTCGGCTGCACGACCTGCATGTTGGTGTCGGCCGACAGCTGCATGAAGCGCTCCAGGCGCGCCGAGCTGTGCTCGGGGCCCTGCCCCTCGTAGCCGTGCGGCAGCATCAGCGTGATGCCGTTGACGCGGCCCCACTTCACCTCGCCCGACGCGATGAACTGGTCGATCAGGACCTGCGCGCCGTTGACGAAATCGCCGAACTGCGCCTCCCAGATCACGAGCGTCAATGGGTCGTTCGACGCATAGCCGTACTCGAAGCCGAGCACCGCCTCTTCCGACAGGATCGAGTCGATGACGACGAACGGCGCCTGGTTGTCGGCGACGTTCTGCAGCGGCACATACGTGCCTTCGTCGAACTTCTCGCGGTTCTGGTCGTGCAGCACCGCATGGCGGTGCGTGAAGGTGCCGCGGCCCACGTCCTCGCCGGACAGGCGCACGGGATAGCCGCTGGCCACGAGCGAGGCGAAGGCCATGTGCTCGCCCATGCCCCAGTCGACGTTCACCTCGCCCCGGCCCATCGCCGCGCGGTCCTCGAGGACCTTCTTCACGAGCGGGTGGACGGTGAAGTCCGCCGGCACCGTGGTGATGCGCTCGGCCAGGCGCTTCCACTC
This sequence comes from Ramlibacter sp. PS4R-6, assembly GCF_037572775.1. Classification (NCBI taxonomy): domain Bacteria; kingdom Pseudomonadati; phylum Pseudomonadota; class Betaproteobacteria; order Burkholderiales; family Comamonadaceae; genus Ramlibacter; species Ramlibacter sp. PS4R-6. The sequence goes on from NZ_JBBHKA010000001.1 coordinate 2,849,370, forward strand.
GGCGACCGGGATCGCCGTGTCGGCCTGGTCGGTCCACTTCTTGTTCAGGAACGGCGACCAGTCGACCGCGTACTTGCTCTTGAAGTTGGTCAGCACCGGGTCGACCGTGTGCTTGCCCGCGTCCATCGCGGCGCGGTAGGCCTTGACCATGTCGTCGCCGAGCGTCTCGCCCATGCCCTGTGCGGCGAGCTTGTCGGCGTACAGCCGGCGCGTGCCGGGGTGCTGCGCGATCTTCTTGTACATCAGCGGCTGCGTGAGCGCCGGCGTGTCCTGCTCGTTGTGGCCCAGCTTGCGGAAGCAGATGATGTCGACGACGACGTCCTTCTGGAACTCCATCCGGTATTCGAGCGCCAGTTGCGCAGCGAGCACCACGGCCTCGGGGTCGTCGCCGTTCACGTGCAGCACCGGCGCCTCGATCATCTTGACGACGTCGGTGCAGTACAGCGTGGAGCGGCTGTCGCGCGGGTCGCTGGTGGTGAAGCCGATCTGGTTGTTGATGACGATGTGCACCGTGCCGCCGGTGGAATAGCCGCGCGTTTCGGCGAGCGCCAGCGTTTCCATCACCACGCCCTGCCCCGCGAAGGCGGCGTCGCCGTGCACGAGGATGGGCAGCACCTGCTTGCCCTTCGGGTCGGCGCGGCGGTCCATGCGCGCGCGCACCGAGCCTTCGACCACCGGGTTCACGATCTCCAGGTGGGAGGGGTTGAACGCGAGCGACAGGTGCACCGGGCCGCCGGGCGTGGACACGTCCGAGCTGAAGCCCTGGTGGTACTTGACGTCGCCTGCGGGCAGGTCTTCCTTGGCGGTGTGGTCAAACTCCGCGAACAGGTCGGCGGGCATCTTGCCGAGCGTGTTGACCAGCACGTTGAGGCGCCCGCGGTGAGCCATGCCGATCACGATTTCCTGCACGCCCTTCTCGCCGGCGCGCTGGATCAGCTCGTCCATCGCCGCGATGAAGCTCTCGCCGCCTTCGAGCGAGAAGCGCTTCTGGCCGACGTACTTGGTGTGGAGGAAACGCTCAAGGCCCTCGGCGGCGGTGACGCGATCGAGGATGTGGCGCTTCTTTTCCGCGGTGAAGTTGGGCTTGCTGCGGATCGATTCCAGCTTCTGCTGCCACCAGCGCTTGAGCGTCTGGTCGCTCAGGTACATGTACTCGGCGCCGATGGTGCCGCAGTACGTCTCGCGCAGGGCGTTGATCAGCTCGCGCAGCGACATGCTCTCCTTGCCGAAGAACGTGTTGCTGGTGTTGAAGATCGCTTCCTGGTCGGCGTCGGAGAAGCCGTAGAACGACGCTTCGAGCTCGGGGATCTTCTCGCGCTCGGCGCGCTTGAGCGGGTCGAGGTCGGCCCAGCGAACGCCGACGTTGCGGTAGGCGGCGATCAGCTGCTGGACGGCCGTGCGCTTGCGCGCGGTTTCCAGGTCCGCGCCGGCCGCCACGACCACCTGCGTGCCGCCCTGCTTGGCGCGCTCGGCGAAGGCATTGATGACCGGCAGGTGCGGGATGTCCCGGGCGTTGGTGCCGTCAACGGCCGGCACGTTCTGCAACGCGTCGAAGTACTGGCGCCAGGTGTCGGGGACGCTGCCGGGATTGGCGAGGTAGCTCTCGTACATCTCCTCGACGTACGGGGCATTGCCGCCAAAAAGGTACGAGTTGCCTTGGTAGGCGGTGTAGACGGAGTTCGTCTCACTCATGCGTTCGCTACTTTCCGCTCCCCTGCAGGGAGCTGAAGCTGGTTGGGGAAACCTCCCGCGTCACGGCTGAACCGGTTGGCGGATGCGACTGTGGCTGGAAGGGCCGTTGTGCGGTGCGGATTGTGCCACAGGGGGTTGTCAAGGCATGCGCGGCGCGGATTTGAATACCGAATGCCTACGAACAACCCATCCGTGAGCGTAACCAAATGCACATACGCGACAACCGTGAACAAATCGTTTGGGTTTGTTACGTGTGGACCCTAACATCCTCTTTGACCCCTGGGGGTCGCCATGCTAGCCACGCGCCTGCATCCATTGCCCCGGGACGGAGCAGTGTGGGCCGCCCTGATGGTCGCGCTCGCCGTCAGCGCGCAGACGTCGGCGGTGATCCGGGAGACACAGGAAACCCGCACCGGCGGCACCGCGCAGCAGGAATTTGACCGCCTTTCCGAGCAGGAGGTCGACAAGGCCGGGGATCCCGCCTTCGACCTCCCGTTCGCCATCGCCGCGAACGAAGCCGGCCAGTTCACCCGCGCCATCATCGCCCTCGAGCGCGTTCTCGCGATGCAGCCCGGAAACGAGCGTGCACGCGCCGAAATGGGCCGCGCCCTGTACGGCGTGGGCGACCACAAGGCCGCGCGCGCCCTCCTGTCGGAGAGCCGGGAAAAGGGCTTCACCGCCGTCGCCGGCGAAACGATCGACCAGCTCCTGCACGCCATCGACCGCGTCGAGGCCGAAGGTCGCTCTTCCGCCAAGGGCTACCTCGAAGCGCAGGCCGGCTGGGACAGCAACATCAACAGCGCTCCGGGCCTGAACAACGTGGCCGTGCCCGCCTATGGCGGAACGATCCTCGCGGTGGACCCGGCCGGCACGAAGAAGAAGGGCTGGTACGGCGCATGGACGGCCGGCGCCTCGGGCCGGCTCGTGCTGGGCCCCCGGTTTTCCCTGATCGGCACGGCCATCGGGCGGCGCCAGGACTTCGCGCGCGCCAACGCCAACCAGAGCAACTGGCAGTTCGACATCTCCGCCGGCGCGTCCTACCGCGTCGAGCGGGACGAGTACACGCTGGCCTTGCAGGCCGGCTCGTATGCCATCGACGACGACCGCGTGCGTGACCATGCGGGCCTCGTCGGGGAGTGGACGTACCGCTTCGACGGCTTCCGCCAGTTCAACCTGTACTTCCAGACCGGCCGCCTGACCTATCCGCTGTCCCACACGTCGGATGCCAACCGCCACGTGGTCGGCTTCACGTACGCGCACCTCACGGCAAAGGGTCTCTGGGCCTACGGGGGCGCCTATGTCGGCGTCGAGAACACCGTCAACGCGGGCTTCGAGCACCTGGGCCACCACCTGGTCGGTGCGCGGGGCGGCTTGCAGTTTCCCATTGCCGATGCCCTGGGCGGGTTTCTGGCCGGCGGCTTCGAAGCCCGCCGTTACGGCGGAGCCGACCCCCTGTTCCTCGTGCAGCGGCGCGACAACCAGTTCAACCTGTCCGCGGGCCTGTCGTGGGTCCCCATGCCGCAGTGGCGCGTCACGCCCCAGATCGGGTGGGCGCGAGCGAGTTCCACGGTGCCGCTGGCGCGGTACCACAAGTTCGCCGGGTCCGTTGCGATCCGCCGAGAGTTCTGAAAGGAGGGCTACGTCATGCGTATCCCCTTCAAGCGAAGAAATGCGATCCTGATCCTGTCGCTGGCCCTGGCGTATCCGACGCTTCAGGCAGCTGCGCCGGCAGGGGTCGCGCAATTCACGACCGGCGACGCCCAGCTGCGGCGCGGCGCGGACTCGAGCGCGCTGTCGCGCGGCCGTACCGTCGAGAGCGGCGACACCATCTCCACCGGCGCCGACGGCCAGGCCCAGGTCCGCTTCACCGACGGCAGCGTCGTTGCGCTGCGAGCGAACTCGCTCTTCAAGATCACCGAATACGCCGACACCGGCGACCCGAAGTCGGACCGTTACCTCGTCGACTTCATCCGTGGCGGCATGCGCACCATCACCGGCCTGATCGGCAAGCGCGGCCGCGAGAACTACAAGGTCACGACCAGCACCGCCACGATCGGCATCCGCGGCTCGGCCTTCAACGTCGAATACGGCCCCGACGGCACGCTGCTCGTTTCCGGCGAGAAGGACGAGATCGAGGTTTGCACCATCGCCTGCATCGGCCTGAAGCAGGGCGAGACGGCCCGCGTCGTCAGCAACGCCGAACCGCCGTTCCGCACGAACCAGCGCGTGTCGCTGAAGATTCCCGAGCCCCGCCAGCAGCCCGGCGTGGTGGCCAACCAGGTGAGACATGACGGCACGAACGAGGTGATCCCGCCCGCGCCGTCGCCGACGCCCGCACCGCCGCCACCGACCTCCGCACCGCCCTCGCCCACGCCGGCGCCGAGCCCGGCACCCACGCCGGCCCCCACGCCCGCACCGACACCGGGACCGACGCCCGCGCCGACACCTGCTCCCACACCGGGACCGACGCCCGCGCCGACACCTGCTCCCACGCCGGGACCGACGCCCGCGCCGACACCTGCTCCGACGCCGGGACCGACGCCCGCGCCGACACCTGCTCCGACGCCCGCTCCGACGCCCGCACCGACGCCCGCACCGACGCCCGCACCGACGCCCGCACCGACGCCCGCACCGACGCCCGCACCGACGCCCGCACCGACGCCCGCACCGACGCCCGCACCGACGCCCGCGCCGACACCCGCGCCGACACCTGCACCAACAGCCGCGCCGGGCAACAACGGCAACGGCGTTGGCAATTCCGGCCAAGGCAACCAGGGCAACAACGGCAACAGCGGAAATGCCGGTGGCGGCACGGCCCCCGGCCAGGCCCCCGCGCCCACGCCTGCCCCCACGCCCGCGCCGACCCCGGGGCCATCGCCCGCACCGACACCCGCGCCCACGCCGGCCCCCGGCCCGGGCAACGGAAACGGCAATGGCAATGCAGGCAACCCGCCCGGCCAGTCGCCGCCCCCGCCCGCCCCGACTCCGGCACCCACGCCGGCGCCGACCCCTGGGCCATCGCCTGCACCGACACCTGCGCCGACGCCGGCGCCCGGCCCAGGCAACGGAAACGGCAATGGCAATGCAGGCAACCCGCCCGGCCAGTCGCCGCCGCCACCCGCCCCGACTCCGGCACCCACCCCGGCCCCGACTCCGGGGCCATCGCCCGCACCGACACCTGCGCCGACACCGGCGCCCGGCCCAGGCAACGGAAACGGCAATGGCAACGGCAACGCGGGCAACCCGCCCGGCCAGTCGCCGCCGCCGCCCGCCCCGACTCCGGCACCCACCCCGGCGCCAACGCCCGCCCCGACCCCGGGACCGACACCCGCACCGACGCCTGCGCCGACACCCGCGCCGACGCCGGCACCGGGTCCCGGCAACGGCGGAGGCAACGGCAACGGACCGCCGACGACGCCGCCCGGCCAGCTGCCGAAGTCGGCGCCGGTCAACCCGGCAGCAATGCCGCCCGCTCCGGCACCGAAGACGGCACCGACGGTGATGCCGGTGCCGAACGGGATGCGGCAGGCGCCGCGCTAGGCACCGCCGTCAGCGCAGCAGGTCGCGGACCTGCTGCAGCGCGGCGGGGTCTTCGATGGTGGTCAAGTCGCCCGGGTCGCGGCCTTCCGCGACGGCCTGGATCGCGCGGCGCAGCAGCTTGCCGCTGCGCGTCTTGGGCAGCAGGTTCACGAAGTGCACACGCGCAGGACGCGCGACAGCACCCAATTGGTCATCGACCACCTTCATGATCTCGCCCTCGAGTTTCATGCGACCGGCGCTGTCGGCGATCGCGCTCGCGTCGCGTGGCACGGCGAAGGCCATCGCGACCTGGCCCTTGAGCTGATCGGCCACGCCGACCACCGCGACTTCCGCGATGTTCGGGTGGCTGGAGATGCTCTCCTCGATTTCGCGCGTGCCGAGGCGGTGCCCCGCCACGTTGATCACGTCGTCGGTGCGCCCGAGGATGTAGTAGTAGCCGTCCTCGTCGCGGATGCCCCAGTCGAAGGTGCTGTACACCATCTTGCCGGGCACCGTCTTCCAGTACGTGTTGACGAACCGGTCGTCGTCGCCCCACACGGTCTGCATGAAGCCGGGCGGCGTCGGCCCGTGGATCACGACGACCCCTTTCTCGTCGTGGCCCTTGAGCTCCTCGCCCGTCTGCTCGTGCACGATCTTCACGTCGTAACCGTACATGGGCACGCCGGGGCTGCCAAACTTGCTCCTTTGCCTTTCCACGCCGTTGGCGATCGTGAGGATCGGCCAACCCGTCTCGGTCTGCCAATAGTTGTCGACGACGGGCACGCCCAGCCCTTCGCTGATCCACCGCGCCGTCGGTTCGTCGAGCGGCTCGCCGGCAAGGAACAGCGTCCTCAGCGAGGACAGGTCGTATTGCTTCAGGTAGGCCGGGTCCTGTTTCTTGAGCACGCGGATCGCCGTCGGCGCGGTGAACATGCAGTTCACCTTGTACTTCTCGACCAGCCGCCACCAGATGCCCCCGTCGGGGCGGATCGGGATCCCTTCGTACATCAGGGTCGTCATGCCCGTGATCAGCGGCCCATAGACCAGGTAGCTGTGGCCAACTGCCCAGCCGATGTCGCTGCCCGCGAAGTAGGTCTCGCCCGCCTTGCAGCAGTAGATGTGCTTCATGCTGGCCGCGAGCGCAACCGCGTGGCCGCCGACGTCGCGCTGCACGCCCTTCGGCCGCCCGGTGGTGCCGCTGGTGTACAGGATGTAGCTGACATCCGTCGCGTCCAGCCACTCGCACGGGACGCGCGCGCCTTCCTGCGCGCCCAGCGCGGCGTCCCAGTCGTGGTCGCGCCCGGGCATGCGTTCCATCGGCGCGAGGCCGCGGTCCACCAGCAGGACGGACTGGGGCTTGTGCTTCGAAAGGCGGATCGCTTCGTCGAGCAAGGGCTTGTACGCAAGCACCTTGCCGGCGCGTGAACCGGCGTCGGCGCTGACGATCGCCTTCGGCGTTGCGTCGTCGATGCGCGAGGCGAGCGCCACGGATGCGAAGCCGCCGAAGACGACGGAGTGGATGGCGCCGATGCGCGCGCATGCGAGCATCGCGATCACGCCCTGGGGCACCATCGGCATGTAGATGAGGACGCGATCGCCCTTGCCCACGCCCAGCGCCTTCAGCGCGGCGGCGGCGCGGTTCACCTCGTCGAACAACTGCTCGTAGGTGTACGTGCGCTCGGTGTCCGTCTCGGTCGACACGTAGACCAGCGCCGGCTGGTCGCCGCGGTCTTTCAGGTGCCGGTCGACCGCGTTGTGGCACAGGTTGGTGGTGCCGCCGGCGAACCAGCGTGTGAACGGCGGCCGGCTGTCGTCGCAGATCGTGCGCGGCGGCGTCTTCCAGTCGATCAGCCGGGCCTGTTCGGCCCAGAAAGCATCGCGGTCGTCGAGCGAGCGGCGGTGGAAATCGGCATAGCGTGTCATATCCCCTCCTGGCTACTTGATGAGCTCCAGAACCTTGCGGAAAGCCGGGTGTTCCGACGAACGCAGCCACTCGAACGCGACCATCTCGGTGGTCACGAGCTCGCACCCGGCGCCCGCCAGCCGGTCGAAGGCGGCGTCCCGGTTGCGCTCGGTGCGCGAGCCGCAGGCGTCGGTCACCACGTACACCTCGAACTCCTCGTCGAGCAGGTCCAGCGCCGTCTGCATCAGGCACACGTGCGCCTCGCAGCCGGCGATCACGACGGCCGGGCGTTGCAAGGCCGTCTCGGGGGCGTTCTTCTGCAGGTGCTTGGGCAGGCTGCGCGCATTGCCGCCCTGGCGCGCGGGTGGGCGCAGCATCTCGACCAGCCCGTCGGCGCAGCCGCTGAAATGCGTCTTGGCCAGCGTCTTCGCGCACAGCGCGCGCACTTCCGCGACGTTGGGCCCCAGGCCCTGCGGGTTCTCTTCGGTGCCCCACACCGGCACCCCGAACAGCGGCGCCAGCTTGCCCAGCCGCACCGCGTTGCGCAGCACCGCCGGGCCGTCATGGATGGCGGGCAGGAGGCGTTCCTGGTAGTCCACCAGCACCAGCTGGCATTCGTCCGCATCGAGCAACATGCCGCAATTGTGCGGCATGCAAGCGCCGCTTCAGTGCCGGATCGCCATCGGCCGCGAATGCCGCTCGCGCTCGGACGTGAGGTAGTTCAGCCGGCGCCGTTCGTCCATTTGCATGCGCGCGAGTTCGCGCGCCATGTCCCCGTACAGGCCACGGAGCGAGGGGGCGCCGGGTTCCATTTCGTCCACGACGAATTCCGGGACCAGCACGATCTCGCTGTCGCCGGCGTCGAACTCCACGCGCGCGGGCTGGCCCAGCCCGCGCTGCAACTGCTTCAGGGCCTTGCCTTCGCCGGCGCCGACGAACACCACGGTGAACTGCATCGGGCCCGTGCGGCCCACGAGGCCCTGGGCGCCCGCCACGCTGCGCAGCCGTCGCACGAGCCGGTCGACGACCTTGCGGGCAATGGCGGCGCCGTAGATGTCGCGCACCTCGGGCAGGTCGGAGAACTCCAGGACGATCGCGCTGACGGGAACACCGGCGCCGCGGCGGCGCTGCTCGTCCTTGGCGGCGGCGAACAGCCCGGCGCGGTTGAACAGCCCGGTGCTGCGGTCCATTGCATCGGGCGCGGCCGCGGACTGCGGGCGCAACAGCCTGCGCAACCACCGGGACGCCAGCGGCAGCGCCTGCTCGCGCTCCGCCGGCATCAGGGAAGGTGCGAAAGCGGCAGTGGCTTCGAAAGCGGGGATCATGCGGCAATGAGACCATCGCGCCGCGCGCCCGAATTAGGGCTGTTGGAGCGGGGAACTAGGAAAAATCCTTAAGCCTGCCAGACTACCCTGCCCCATGATGTGCCGCTGCCATGATCCCGACCGTCCTGGACAGCCCTGCGATGCGCGATGACCCGGCCAGCAAGGAACCGCGGGCCGAGGAGCGGCAGGCCGACATCCGGCTGCTGTGCGTCGAGGACAACCCCGACGACGTGGAACTCATGGGGCTGGCGCTGGAGCGCGCGGACCCGTCGCGCCGCTACCGCCTGCACCGCGTCGACGATGCGACCGCATTCGTCGAGGCGCTCGCCGAGGAATGGGACGCCATCCTGTGCGACTTCAACATGCCGCGCTTCTCGCCGTATGCGGCGCTGCAGATCCTGGTGGCCCGCAAGCTCACCACGCCGCTGGTCGTCGTGACCCGCGCCATCGGCGAAGAGGCGGCGGTGCACGTGCTGCGCTGCGGCGCCAAGGACTACGTCACGAAGGACAAGCTCGGCACGCTGCCGCAGATCGTCGAGCGGGTCATGGCCGACCGGGAGCGCGTGCTCGAGAAGGAGCGCCTGGGACGCGAGCTGGAGGCCGCTTACCGGCGGCTGAAGAAGCTGTCGGCAAGGCTGGTCGTCGCGCAGGAGCGCGAGCGCAACCTCATCTCGCGCGAGCTGCACGACCACCTGGGCCAGACGCTCACGGGCATGGTGATCCACCTGCACGCGGCGCAACGCGCGGCGGACCCGGAGACGGCCCGCCGGCACACCGAGACGGCGATGGACATGGCCCAGGGCGCGGTTGGGCAGCTGAAGACACTTTCGTTCTCATTGCGGCCGGCGCAGCTGGACCTGCTGGGCCTCGTGGCCGCTGCCCAGTCCGCCGTGCAGCGCATCGCCGAACCGGCGGGGCTCGCCTATGCGGTGACCGCGCGCGGCCAGGAACCCGCAGAGCTGGGGGAGACGGCGTCGGTGGCACTGCGGATCATCCAGGAAGCGATCACGAACGTGGTGCGCCACGCGCAGGCCTCGCTGGTGTCGGTGCGCCTGCGGTTCCTGCCACAAGGCCGGATCGGCGTGCTGGTTGTGGACGACGGTGTGGGATTTGACAAGGATGCGCTGCTGGACGGCCAGCCGAGCGAGAAGAACGTCGGCCTTTACGGCATGATCGAACGCACAGAACTCGCGGGTGGGCGACTGTCCATCCGCACGGCGCCCGGGCGGGGCGTCGCGGTCCGGGCGGTACTCTGAGGGAAGGAAAGACAATGAAACCCAAGGCGCAGGACAAGGTGGTGCGCGTCGTGCTCGCGGACGACCACGACCTGGTCCGCTCGGGCATCAAGGCGCTGCTGTCGATGGTCGAAGGCGTGGAGGTGATCGCCGAGGCGCGCGACGGCCGCGAACTGGTCACGCTGGTCGACAGCCTGAACCCCGACGTGGTGATGACCGACATCTCCATGCCGGGCATGGACGGCATCACGGCGATCGCCGAGATCCACGAGAAGCACCCGCAGGTGCGCATGCTGGTGCTGTCGATGTACGACACGGTCGACTTCGTCAAGCGCGCGGTGGCCAACGGTGCCTGCGGCTACCTGATGAAGGACGCGCCGCCGTTCGAGCTGGAACAGGCCGTGCGCAGCGTGATGGCCACGGGCAGCTACTTCAGCCCCGCGATCGCGCAGCGCCTGCTGCAGCCGTCGGAGCCGACGGTAGACGACGAGCTCACCCACCGCCAGGTGGAGATCCTCAAGCTGATCGCGCAGGGGCGTGCGTCGAAGGAGATCGCCTACGAGCTGGGCCTGTCGCCCAAGACGGTGGACGTGCACCGCGCCCGCATCATGGAGCGCCTGCAGCTGAACGACATCGCCAGCCTCACGCGCTACGCGGTGCGCAAGGGCCTGGTCAAGGCGTAGGCACGACCCTGATCAATTTGCCGCGCGCCTCGTCGGTCACCAGGTAGAGCAGCCCGTCGGGGCCCTGGCGCACGTCGCGCACGCGGTCGCCCACCTCCAGCGCCTTCGTCTCGCGCACGACCTTGCCGTTCGCGACCTCCAGCCGCGCGAGGTAGTCGAACTTCAGCGACCCGATGAACAGGTTGCCCTTCATCGCGGGCCCATAGCGGTCGCTGGTGAGGAAGGCCATCCCCGACGGCGCGATGGATGGCACCCAGTAGTGCAGCGGCTGCTCCATGCCTTCCTTCGCCGTGATGCCGTCGCCGATCTTGCCGCCACCGTAGTTCTCGCCATAGGTGATCACGGGCCAGCCGTAGTTGTGCCCGGGCTGCGGCAGGTTGATCTCGTCGCCGCCCTGGGGCCCATGCTCGTGCGTCCACAGGGTGCCGTCAGGCGCAAGCGCCGCGCCCTGCATGTTGCGGTGGCCGTAGCTCCAGATTTCCGGCAACGCGCCGCTTCGGCCCACGAAGGGGTTGTCCTTCGGGACGCTGCCGTCCTTGCCGATCCGCACCAGCTTGCCGTGGTGGTTGTCCAGCGTCTGCGCATCGGCGCGGCGGCTGTTGCGCTCGCCGAGCGTGAGGAACAGCGTGCCGTCGCGCGCCTCGACGATGCGACAGCCGAAATGCTGCCGGCTGTCGACCTTCGGCTTCTGGCTGAAGATGACGCGCAGGTCTTCGAGGCGGCTCGCATCCGCCGACAGCCGCGCCCGTGCGAGTGCGGTGCTGTTGCCGCCGGCCCCCGGCTCCGAATAGCAAAGGAAGATTTGCCGGTTCGAGGCGAAGCCCGAGTCGAGCACCACGTCCAGCAGCCCGCCCTGCCCGGCTGCCGCGACCTCGGGGACGCCGGCGAGCGGCGGGCCGATGCGCCCGGCGGCTTCGACGACCCGAATGGCCCCGGGCCTCTCGGTCACCAGGAACCGGCCGTCCGGGAGGAAGGCCACCGCCCATGGATGGTCGAGCCCGGTGGCCACCGTTTCGGCCTTCAACGACTGCGCCGAGGCGTTCGCCAAGCCCATGGCAACGACCGCGAAGCCCATGGCGAAGGCCTGACATAGCCCTTTCAGGCCGGGATTCGATGGAGTCTTTTCTTGATGAATCATTGGCTTACGAACGACACTTCACTTGACGTCTCAGATGAGGCACGGCTATTCTGCCCGCATGCGCAAACGGCTGTGCTTCGCCCTCTTCGCCCTGGCGGCTGCCTCGGCGCAAGCCGCCCCGGCAACCGCCGAGGACGATATGGGCCGATTCATCGCCGACAAGGGCCTGCTCGGGCAGATCGAGCAGGTGCGCGCGACGGTTGCCGACCGCACCTCCGAACTCGTCGTGACCGCCATGGGCTTCCTCGGCGTGCCTTATCGCCGCGGCGGCAACGACGCCGATACAGGGTTTGACTGCAGCGGCTTCGTTCGTTCCATGTACGAGCGCACGGTCGGGCTGGTGCTGCCCCGCCTCGCCAGGGACCAGGCCGCCGCCACGCAGCCGATCGACAAGCGCGAATTGCAGCCGGGCGACCTGGTGTTCTTCAACACCATGAAGCGCGCTTTCAGCCACGTGGGCATCTACGTGGGCGAAGGCAAGTTCATCCATTCGCCCAAGCCGGGCGCGCAGGTGCGCGTGGAGGACATGCAGCAATCCTATTGGGCGCATCGCTTCGACGGGGCGAGGCGCGTACTGGCCTCCCAGGCGCAGGAGGCGGGCGCGAACTAGGGTTTACCTTGATTGATGGATTTGATTGATGTGATTATTTTTAAATCACATCAGTTGGACGTCGTCGAGGAGACCGCCATGCGCACCGCCAAGCAGCCCCCGCAACAAGCGCTCAGTTCCCAGTGCTTCCGGCTCACGGCCCGGGGCCGTGCCTGTGTGGCCCTGGTCGAGGCCGAGCGCGAAACGCTCGGATCCCTTTCGCGCTACCTGCACGACGTGCTGGCGATGTGCGGCACCGGCATCTGGTTCCAGCACCTGCAGCAATTCATGCCGCCCCGTTCGCTCGAGGAGTCGCTGAAGTCGCTGATGGCCCTGGGCCTGGTCGAGGGGTTCGACCAGCCCGAGCTCCCGCTGGACGCGCCGCAGGCGGCCGCCGCCTGAAGGTCACTTCCTGGGCGGCGGCACGTCCGTGCACGTGCCGTGCGCGATCTCCGCGGCCATGCCGATGCTCTCGCCGAGCGTCGGGTGCGGATGGATCGTCTTGCCGATGTCCACCTCGTCGGCGCCCATCTCGATGGCCAGCGCGATCTCGCCGATCATGTCGCCCGCGTGCGTGCCGACGATGCCGCCGCCCAGGATGCGGTGCGTGGTGGCGTCGAACAGCAGCTTAGTGAAGCCTTCGTCGCGCGTGTTCGCGATGGCGCGCCCCGACGCCGTCCACGGGAAGTGGCCCTTCTTGATCGCGATGTTCTGCGCCTTGGCCTGGTCTTCGGTCAGGCCCACCCACGCCACCTCGGGGTCCGTGTAGGCCACGCTCGGGATCACGCGCGCATCGAAGGTGGACTTCTCGCCGAAAGCCGCCTCGGCCGCGACGTGCGCCTCGTGCACCGCCTTGTGCGCGAGCATCGGGTTGCCCACGATGTCGCCGATCGCGAAGATGTGCGGCACGTTCGTGCGCATCTGGATGTCCACCGGGATGAAGCCGCGCTCGTTCACCGTCACGCCCGCCTTCTCGGCGCCGATCTTCTTGCCGTTGGGACTGCGCCCCACGGCCTGCAGCACCAGGTCGTAGACCTGAGGTTCCTTCGGCGCCTGCTCGCCTTCGAACTTCACTAGGATGCCTTCCTTCGTCACCTCTGCCCCGACGGTCTTCGTCTTGAGCATGATGTTGTCGAAACGCGGCGTGTTCATCTTCTGCCACACGCGCACCAGGTCGCGGTCGGCGCCCTGCATCAGGCCGTCGAGCATCTCGACGACGTCCAGGCGCGCGCCGAGCGTCGAGTAGACCGTGCCCATCTCCAGGCCGATGATGCCGCCGCCCAGGATCAGCATGCGCTTGGGCACCTTGCGCAGCTCAAGGGCACCCGTCGAGTCGACGATGCGTTCGTCCTTCGGCATGAAAGGCAGGGCCACGGCCTGCGAGCCGGCCGCGATGATGCAGTGGCGGAAGCTGATCGTCTGCTTCTTGCCACTGGTCTCGCTGCCCGTGCCGGTCGTCTCCTCGACCTCGATGCGGTGCGGGTCGATGAACTTGCCGACGCCGCGCACCACGGTCACCTTGCGCATCTTCGCCATGGCGGCCAGGCCGCCGGTGAGCTTGCCCACCACCTTGGACTTGTGCGCGCGCAGCTTCTCCAGGTCGACCTTCGGCTTGCCGTAGCTGATGCCCAGCGAATCGAAGTGGCTCACCTCGTCCATCACGGCCGCCACGTGCAGGAGCGCCTTCGACGGGATGCAGCCGACGTTCAGGCAGACGCCGCCGAGGGTGGCGTAGCGCTCGACGATGATCGTCTGCATGCCGAGGTCGGCTGCGCGGAAGGCCGCGGAGTAGCCGCCGGGGCCCGCGCCGAGCACCAGCATCTCGCAATCGAATTCGCCCGTTGGCGCCGCGATTGGAGCGGGGGCTGCAGCAGCCCTCGCAGGTGCAGGCGCGGGCGCCTGGGCCGCCGCTGCGGGCGTTGACGCCGGCGACGCCGCCGCTGCGCCGCTGCCTTCGAGGATCGCGAGCAGCGAACCCTCGGACACCTTGTCGCCGATCTTGACTTTGAGCTCCTTCAGGACCCCGGCCTGCGTCGACGGAATTTCCATCGACGCCTTGTCGCTCTCGACGGTGACCAGGGACTGGTCCACTTTGATCGTGTCGCCCGGCTTGACGAGCAGTTCGATGACGGCGACGTCCTTGAAGTCGCCGATGTCCGGGACTTTCACTTCGACAGTGGCCATGGGCCCTCTTCCTCTTTATTTGGCTTCACGCATCTTGAGCGTGAAGATGTCCGCCGGGGCGGCCGAGTTGCGGTCGAACTCGCAGCCCGCGGCGATGCCGGCCTCGGCGACTTCGCGCGCCGTCTTGGCCTTGGCGTAGATCGAATGCATGGCGCCCAGCGCGAAACTGCGCCCCGAGCCTATGCCCCAGAACTCCTTGAACTCGAACACTTCGCGGTAGCTGTAAAGCCCGTAGATGCCGGTCGTGTTGGCGATCACCACGCTGAACTGGCTCGACTCGTACGGGTCGCTGTCCTCCTCCTTGGTCTGCAGGAAGAAGTTGTCCTTCAGGTACGGGTGCAATTTGGTGAACGTGTCGAACACGTCGTCCTTGTTGCCCAGTTTCAGGATCTCGCGCGGCATCGAGCCGATCGCCTTGCGCAGCACGGGGAAGTGCGCCACCGTGCCGGCCATGCCCAGGTAGGTGGGGCCGACGTCGGTCTCCACCTTGAAGATCTTGGTATTGTCCTCGAAGCGATTGGCCAGGCGCGTGTCGCCGAACGTCACCAGGGTGTCGGCCGCGATCGCGACCTGTCCGGCTTTTCTCACCACCACGACTGTTGTCATTCTTGTTGTGTCTCCGAAATCGCCGCGCTGGGAACACGGCGCGTTCTCATCACAGCATCGTGCGGCGGAAGTCCGACAATATAGCGCCGAGATAACTGTTGAACCTCGCCGCTGCGGCGCCATCGATCACGCGGTGGTCCCACGACAGCGACAAGGGCAGGATGAGTCGCGGTGCGAACTGCTTGCCGTCCCACACCGGTTGCGTCTGGCTCTTGCACACGCCGAGGATCGCCACCTCAGGCGCATTGATGATCGGCGTGAAGTACGTGCCGCCGATGCCGCCCAAGGATGAGATGGTGAACGTCGCGCCCTGCATGTCGGCCGGGCCCAGTTTGCCGTCGCGCGCCTTCTTCGCCAGCTCAGCCATCTCCTGGCTGATGGCGAGCACGCCCTTCTTGTCGGCATCCTTGATCACGGGGACCACGAGCCCGTTGGGCGTGTCGGCCGCGAAGCCGATGTGCCAGTAGTTCTTGTAGACCAGCTGCTCACCGTCCAGCGAGGAATTGAACTCGGGGAATTTCTTGAGCGCCGCGACGCAGGCCTTGATCAGGAAGCCGAGCATCGTGACCTTCACGCCGGACTTCTCGTTCTCCTTGTTCAACAGGACCCGGAAGGCCTCGAGCTCGGTGATGTCCGCGTCGTCGTGGTTCGTGACGTGCGGGATCATCACCCAGTTGCGGTGCAGGTTCGCGGCCGAGATCTTCTTGATGCGCGGACGGTCCTTGCGCTCGACCGGGCCGAACTTCTCGAAGTCGACCTTGGGCCACGGCAGCAGGCCCAGCGCTTCTCCGCCGCCGCCGGCGGGCGCCTTGCCCGCCGCAGCCTTGGTCTGCGCCGCGCCGCTCATCACGGCCTTGGTGAAGGCCTGGACGTCTTCCTGCGTGATGCGGCCCTTGGGGCCGCTGCCCTTCACTTCGTCCAGCGGTACGCCGAGTTCGCGTGCGAACTTGCGCACGGAAGGCGATGCATGCGGCAGCGTGCCCTTCGGCCCGCCCGGGTCGTGCGGCGGCAGCGCGGCCGTGGGCAGCGTGCGCTCCTGCGCCGGCGCGGGGGGCGCTTCCGCTTGCGCGGCGGCCATCGCGGGCGACGGCATCGCCGCCGCGTTGTCCTGCTTGACGGGCGAGCCGCCCGCGCCTTCGACGATCGCGATCAGGTCGCCCTGGTTGATCTTGTCGCCGACCTTGACCTTCAATTCCTTGAGCACGCCTGCTGCAGAAGAAGGAATCTCCATCGAGGCCTTGTCGCTCTCGACCGTGACGAGCGACTGTTCGTTCTTCACCGTGTCGCCGGGCTTCACCAGCACCTCGATGACGGCGACGTCTTTGAAGTCGCCGATGTCGGGCACTCGCACTTCGACGGCGCCGGCAGGTGCCGCCTTCGCGGCGGGAGCCGGTGCGGGCGCCGAGGCCTGCGGTGCGGGTGGCGGCGCCTTCGCGGCCGCCGCCGGAGCCGGCGCAGCCGCACCCGTGCTCTCCACGGTCAGCAGGACGGAGCCTTCCGAGATCTTGTCCCCCAGCTTGACCTTGATGTCCTTGACAACGCCGCCGGCGCTGGCCGGTATCTCCATCGAGGCCTTGTCGCTCTCCACGGTGACGAGCGACTGCTCGGGCTTGATCGTGTCTCCGGGCTTGACGAGCAGTTCGATGACCGCAACGTCCTTGAAGTCCCCGATGTCGGGGACTTTCACCTCAACCAGTGCCATGTTCTTGTTCTCCGGCCTTTGAGGCGTCAAGCGTACAGCGGATTGATCTTGTCGGCCTTGATGCCGTACTTCTTGATGGCTTCGGCCACCTTCGCGGCGGGCACGGTGCCCTCTTCGCTCAGCGCCTTGAGCGCGGCCACCACGATGTAGTGGCGATTGACCTCGAAGTGCTCGCGCAGCTTGCTGCGGAAGTCGCTGCGGCCGAAGCCGTCGGTGCCGAGCACCTTGTACGCGCGGCCCTTCGGGATGAAGGCGCGGATCTGGTCCACGTACGACTTGATGTAGTCGGTCGACGCGATCACCGGGCCTGCGTTCTTCTCGAGCTGGCTCGTGACGAAGGGAACGCGCGGCTTCTCCGCCGGGTGGAGCAGGTTCCAGCGCTCCGCGTCGAGGCCGTCGCGCGCGAGTTCGTTGAAGCTCGGGCAGCTCCACACGTCGGCCGACACGCCCCACTCCTTCTCGAGCAATTGCTGCGCCGCCATCGACTCGCGCAGGATCGTGCCGCTGCCGAGCAATTGCACGCGAGGCGTCTTCTTGGCGCCCTCCTGCAGGAGGTACATGCCCTTGATGATCTGCTCCTCGGTGCCGGCCTTCAGGCCCGGCATCGGATAGTTCTCGTTCAGCAGCGTGATGTAGTAGAAGACGTTCTCCTGCTTCTCCACCATGCGCTTGAGGCCGTGCTGCATGATCACGGCGACCTCGTGCGCGAAGGTCGGGTCGTAGCTCACGCAATTGGGGATGGTGCCCGCGAGGATGTGGCTGTGGCCGTCCTCGTGCTGCAGGCCCTCGCCGTTCAGGGTCGTGCGGCCCGAGGTGCCGCCCAGCAGGAAGCCACGCGCCTGCATGTCGCCGGCGGCCCAGCACAGGTCGCCCACGCGCTGCAGCCCGAACATCGAGTAGTAGATGTAGAACGGGATCATGATGCGGTTGGACGTCGAGTACGACGTGGCCGCGGCGATCCAGCTCGCCATGCCGCCCGCTTCGTTGATGCCTTCCTGCAGGATCTGGCCGCCCACGTCTTCCTTGTAGTAGGAAACCTGGTCGCGGTCCTGCGGCGTGTACTGCTGCCCCGCCGGGTTGTAGATGCCGATCTGGCGGAACAGGCCCTCCATGCCGAAGGTGCGCGCCTCGTCCACGAGGATGGGCACGGTGCGCGGGCCCAGTTCCTTGTCGCGCAGCAGCGCCGTGAGGAAGCGCACGTAGGCCTGCGTCGTCGAGATCTCGCGGCCTTCCGTGGTCGGGTCGGTCACGGCCTTGAAGGCGTCGAGGCCCGGCACCTTCAGCTGCTCGTCGGCCTTCACGCGGCGCTTGGGCAGGTAGCCGCCCAGCGCCTTGCGCCGCTCGTGCAGGTACTGCATCTCGGGCGTGTGTTCCTCGGGCTTGTAGAAAGGCACGTCGGCCAGCTTCTCGTCCGGGATCGGGATGTTGAAGCGGTCGCGGAAGGCCTTGATGTCCTCGTCCGACAGCTTCTTGGCCTGGTGGGCGATGTTCTTGCCCTCGCCGGCCTTGCCCATGCCGAAGCCCTTGACGGTCTTCACGAGCAGCACGGTGGGCTGCCCCTTGGTGTTCACGGCCTTGTGGTACGCGGCGTAGACCTTCTGCGGGTCGTGGCCGCCGCGCTGCAGGCGCCAGATGTCGTCGTCGCTCATCTTCGCGACCATCTCCAGCAGCTTGGGGTGGCGGCCGAAGAAGTGCTTGCGCACGAACGCGCCGTCGTTGGCCTTCATGGCCTGGTAGTCACCGTCGACGACGTCCATCATCACCTTGCGCAAGATGCCTTCCTTGTCGCGGGCCAGCAGCGGGTCCCAGTAGCTGCCCCAGATCAGCTTGATGACGTTCCAGCCGGCGCCGCGGAACTCGCCTTCGAGCTCCTGGATGATCTTGCCGTTGCCGCGCACAGGGCCGTCCAGGCGCTGCAGGTTGCAGTTCACGATGAAGACGAGGTTGTCCAGCTTCTCGCGCGCGGCCACGCCGATGGCGCCCAGCGATTCCACTTCGTCCATCTCGCCGTCGCCGCAGAAGACCCACACCTTGCGGTTCTCGGTGTTGGCGATGCCGCGCGCGTGCAGGTACTTGAGGAAGCGCGCCTGGTAGATGGCCATCAGCGGGCCCAGGCCCATGGACACCGTCGGGAACTGCCAGAACTGCGGCATCAGCTTCGGGTGCGGGTAGCTCGAGAGGCCCTTGCCGTCCACTTCCTGGCGAAAGTTCAGGAGCTGCTCCTCGTTCAGGCGGCCTTCCAGGAAGGCGCGCGCGTAGATGCCGGGGGCGCTGTGGCCCTGGATGAAGAGGCAGTCGCCGCCGTGGTTTTCGTCCTCGGCGTGCCAGAAGTGGTTGAAGCCCGCGCCGAACATCGTGGCGACCGACGCGAACGAGCTGATGTGGCCGCCGAGGTCGCCGCCGTCCTCGGGATGCAGGCGGTTGGCCTTCACCACCATCGCCATCGCGTTCCAGCGCATGTAGGCGCGCAGGCGCTCCTCGATCTCGAGGTTGCCGGGGCAGCGTTCTTCGTCCTGCGGCTCGATGGTGTTGACGTAGCCCGTGGTCGCGGAGAACGGCATGTCGATGCCGTGCTGGCGCGCTTCTTCCAGCAGCTGCTCGATCAGGAAATGGCCCCGTTCACGGCCCTCCGATTCGATGACCGCGCCGAGCGCATCGAGCCACTCTCGCGTTTCCTGCGCGTCTTCGTCATTGGCGGCGGGGCCGCGTACTTCTTCGGGCTGGGCTGACATGGTTCTTGTCTCCTGGTCGTTCGAGCAATTTAGTACGGGCTGTGGCCCTCGTCGCGTTGAAAGTGTCTCACAGCTTCCTTGAAATTTCAAATCATGCGTAGCGATTTCATAT
Source organism: Ramlibacter sp. PS4R-6 (assembly GCF_037572775.1). Taxonomy (NCBI): domain Bacteria; kingdom Pseudomonadati; phylum Pseudomonadota; class Betaproteobacteria; order Burkholderiales; family Comamonadaceae; genus Ramlibacter; species Ramlibacter sp. PS4R-6. The sequence continues at coordinate 2,868,790 of NZ_JBBHKA010000001.1, forward strand.
TGTGGGTTCTACTGACGCCTGCCGGCCACTGCATCATCCGCGCGTTGCGAGGGAACAAGGGCGCACCGCCTACACTCGGAAGTTCATGCAAGACCCCGTTACCGTCACCGAGCCGCTGGAAGCGGCCGCCGCGCCCGACTGGTGGCGCCGCTGGTGGCGGCGCCAGACGCCCATCCGCCAGGACCGGTTCGCGATGCTTGCGCCGCTCGCGGCCGTGCTGCTCTTCCTCGCGGCGATCGTGGTCGCCTTCTGGTACCTGCGCCTGGAAGAGATGGACCGCGACCAGGAGGGCGTGAAGCGCGACGTCGAATATGCGCAGCAGCGCGTGCGCCTGCGCCTGCTCGAGCGGCAGGAGCAGCTGATGCGCCTGGCGCGCGACATCTCCAACAAGGAAGTCGATCCCGAGGAATTCATGGGCCGCGCCGAGGCGATGGTCATCCAGTATCCCGAGCTGCAGGTGCTGTCGTGGATCGACGACCGGCGCAGGTTCATCGCGAGCTATTCGACGCCGAGCGTCGTGACCCCCCAGCTGCGCATCGCCGGCGAGGTGCTGCGTCCCGGCGAGACCGAAAGCATGTACAGCCTCGCGCGCGACCTGCTGCAGCCCGTGTACTCGCAGCCCGCGGTCGGCAACGACGCCAACGGTTTCCTCCAGCTGCACATCCCGCTGACCGGCAGGACGCGCTTCACGGGCGTGATCCTCGCGGAGTACTCCATCGACGGCTTGCTGCGCTACGGCGCGCCGGCCGACGTGGCCGCCAAGTACGCGATGGCCCTGCTGGACGGCAAGGGCCGCCTGATGGCCGGTACCGCGGTGCCGCCCCGCAACCCCGCCACGCAGTGGCTACCCTGGGCGCAGCACAACATCGAATACGAGGTGCCGGTCTCTCCCGTGGGCAACGGCCTCGTGATCCGCGCGCAGGCCTACCGCGCCTCGCTGGGTGTCGTGGGCAGCGGCCTCTTCTGGCTGGTGGGCGTGCTCTCCGGCATGACGGCGTGGATGCTGATCGCCAACTGGCGCCACACGCGCCGCCGCATGCAGGCGCAGCAGGCGCTGATCGCCGAGACGAACTTCCGCCGCGCGATGGAGAACTCCATCCTCACCGGCATGCGCGCGCTGGACATGCAGGGGCGCATCACCTACGTGAACGCGGCGTTCTGCCAGATGACGGGCTGGAGCGAGGGCGAACTGGTCGGCCGCATGCCGCCCTTCCCCTACTGGCCCGAGGAAGACCGCGACATGCTGGCCGCGCGCCTGGACGACGAGATCCACGGCCGCGCGGCGCCGGGCGGCATCCAGGTACGCGTGAAGCGCAAGGACGGCACTCTGTTCGATGCCCGCCTGTACGTCTCGCCGCTGGTCGACGCGAAGGGCCACCAGAGCGGCTGGATGACCTCGATGACCGACATCACGGAGCCGAACCGCATCCGCGAGCAGCTCTCGGCCTCGTACGAGCGCTTCACCACCGTGCTGGAGGCGCTCGATGCCTCGGTGTCGGTGGCGCCGCTGGGCAGCGAGGAACTGCTCTTCGCCAACAAGATGTACCGCCAGTGGTTCGGCACGCAGACGGCGGGCCACCTGCAGATGGTGGCGCAGGCCGGCGTGCCCGAGCATCCGCACAACGGCGAATCGCAGGACGCGGTGGATTCCTTCGTGGGCATGCCCACCGGCGCGCTCACCACCGCGAAATCCGAGAACGCCGAAATCCTCGTGCCCGAGCTCGGCAAGTGGCTCGAAGTGCGCTCGCGTTACCTGAACTGGGTGGACGGGCGCCTGGCGCAGATGGTGATCGCCACCGACATCACGCCGCGCCGAGTCGCCGAGGAACAGTCGTCGGCGCAGGCCGAGCGCGCGCAGGCGGCGAGCCGCCTGATCACGATGGGCGAGATGGCATCGTCGGTCGCGCACGAATTGAACCAGCCGCTCACGGCCATCAACAACTACTGCCACGGCCTCGTCTCGCGCATCCGCAACAAGCAGATCAACGACACCGACCTGCTCGCCGCGCTGGAGAAGACGGCGCGCCAGGCGCAGCGCGCCGGCCAGATCATCCAGCGCATCCGCTCCTTCGTGAAGCGCAGCGAGCCGAACCGCACCATGTCCGACATCCCGCAGATGGTGAACGAGGCGGTCGAACTCGCCGAGATCGAACTGCGCCGGCGCAACGTGCGCCTGTCGCACTACGTCGCCGCGCGCCTGCCGAAGGTGGAGGTCGACCCGATCCTGATCGAGCAGGTGCTGGTGAACCTGATGAAGAACGCGGCGGAGTCCATCGACAACGCCAAGCGCCCGGTCTCGCGGCGCAGCGTGGAGCTGCGCGTGATCCCGAAGCAGGTCGAAGGCCAGGACGTCATCGAGTTCTCCGTGGCCGATTCGGGCCAGGGCCTCGCGCCCGAGGTGATGGACCGCCTGTACGAGGCCTTCTTCTCCACCAAGGTGGAGGGCATGGGCATCGGCTTGAACCTGTGCCGCACCATCGTGGAGTCGCACCAGGGGCGGATGCAGGCGCAGAACATCTACAATGGCAGCGAAGTCGCCGGATGCCGTTTCTCCTTCTGGATCCCTGTTTCCGGTGCTAGCAATTCGATAGCGAAGAAGGACTCTGGGGTGACTGTATGAGCCTGATCCCGAAAAAGGGAACGGTCTACGTGGTGGACGACGACGAGGCCGTCCGCGACTCGTTGCAATGGCTGCTCGAGGGCAAGGACTACCGCGTCCGCTGCTTCGATTCCGCCGAATCCTTCCTGGCCCGCTACGACCCGCGCGAGGTCGCCTGCCTGATCGTCGACGTGCGCATGAGCGGCATGACCGGCCTGGAGCTGCAGGACCGCCTGCTGGAGCGCAAGTCGCCCCTGCCCGTCGTCTTCATCACCGGCCACGGCGACGTGCCCATGGCCGTGAACACGATGAAGAAGGGCGCCATGGATTTCATCCAGAAGCCCTTCAAGGAAGACGAGCTGGTGAGCCTGGTCGAGCGCATGCTCGAACACGCCAAGGGCGCCTTCGCCGAGTACCAGAGCGCCGCCAGCCGCGACGCGCTGCTGTCCAAGCTCACGAGCCGTGAAGCCCAGGTGCTCGAGCGCATCGTCGCCGGCCGCCTGAACAAGCAGATCGCCGACGACCTCGGCATCAGCATCAAGACGGTGGAGGCGCACCGCGCCAACATCATGGAAAAGCTCAACGCGAACACGGTCGCCGACCTGCTGAAGATCGCGCTGGGCCAGAACGCACCCAAGGCCGCCGCGCCCACCTGACCTGATCCCATGGCTGCGCAACTCATCGACGGCAACGCGCTTGCCAGGCAGATCCGCGCCGAAGTCGCGGGGCGGACGCAGGCGCTGAAGGCGCGCGGCGTCCAGCCGCATTTGTCGATCATCCTCGTGGGAGAAGACCCGGCCAGCGTGGTCTACACGAAGCACAAGGTCAACGACAGCACCGAGACGGGCCTGTCGGCGACGCTCGAGCGCTATCCCGACACGATGGCCGAAGCCGAGCTCCTCGCGCGTATCCGCACGCTGAACGCCGACCCGAAGGTCCACGGCATCCTGGTGCAACTGCCCTTGCCGAAGCACATGGACGCGCACAAGGTCATCGAGACGATCTCGCCCGCGAAGGACGTCGACGGCTTCCATGTGCAAAGCGCCGGCGCCCTGCTGACCGGCCTGCCGGGCTTCCTGTCTTGCACACCCTACGGCTGCATGAAGTTGATCGAAACCACCGGCATCGACCTGCGCGGCAAGAACGCGGTGGTGATCGGCCGCAGCAACAATGTCGGCAAACCCATGGCCCTGATGCTCCTGGGAAAAGACGCCACGGTGACGATGTGCCACAGCCGCACGAAGGACCTGAAGGCGCACACGCTCATGGCGGACGTCGTCGTGGCCGCCGTCGGCAAACGCAACGTGCTGACGAAGGACATGGTCAAGCCGGGCGCCGTCGTGATCGACGTCGGCATGAACCGCAACGACGAGGGCAAGCTCTGCGGTGACGTGGACTTCGACGGCGTGAAGGAAGTCGCGGGCTGGATCACGCCCGTCCCCGGTGGCGTGGGCCCGATGACCCGCGCCATGCTGCTCGTCAATACACTCGAAGCCGCGGAGCGGGCCAGCCAATAGCCGTCGCGCGGCGCGACATCGGTGCTTGGGCGAAAATTCGCCCATGAGCAATCCTCTCCTCGCCATCACCGACCTGCCGGCTTTCGACCAGGTCCGCCCCGAACACGTCGCCCCCGCCATCGGCCAGTTGCTGGCCGACGCCGACAAGGCGCTGGCCACGGTGACGACGCCTGGTTTCCCTGCCGAGTGGGACGCGATCGCCAAGGTCCTGGACGTCGCCACCGAGAAGCTCGGCATCGCCTGGGGCGTCGTGGGCCATCTCAACGCCGTGGCCGACACGCCCGAACTGCGCGCCGCCTACAACGAGGCGCTGCCCAAGGTCACCGACTTCTGGACGCGCCTGGGCTCCGACGAGCGCCTGTATGCCAAATACAAGGCGATCGACCCCCAGGCACTCAACGCCGAGCAGCGGCAGGCGCTGAAGAACGCCATCCGCAACTTCGTCCTCGGCGGCGCCGAGCTGCAAGGCCCTGCGAAGGAGCGCTTCGCCCAGATCCAGGAGCGCTCGGCGGAGCTGTCGCAGAAGTTCAGCGAGAACGCGCTGGATGCGACGGACGCCTATGCGTACTACGCGAGCGACGGGGAAGTCGCGGGCGTGCCCGAAGACGTGGTCGCGGCCGCGCGCGAGGCCGCGCAGGCCGAGGGCAAGGACGGCTACAAGCTCACGCTCAAGTTCCCGGTCTACATGCCGGTGATGCAGTTCGCCCACGACCGCGCGCTGCGCGAGCGCATCTACCGTGCCTACGTCACGCGCGCCAGCGAGCTGGGCGACCCGGTGCAGTTCGACAACACGGCGAACATGCGCGAGATCCTCGCGTTGCGCCAGGAGGAGGCGAAGCTGCTCGGCTACCGCAACTTCGCCGAGGTCTCGCTCGTGCCGAAGATGGCCGATTCGCCGAAGCAGGTGGTCGAGTTCCTGCGCGACCTGGCTGGCCGCGCGCGGCCGTACGCGGAGAAGGACGTCGCCGACATGCGCGAGTTCGCCGCCCGCAAGATGGACCTGCGCGAACCGCAGGCCTGGGACTGGACCTACATCGCCGAGCGCCTGAAGGAAGAGCGCTACGCATTCAGCGAGCAGGAGGTCAAGCAGTACTTCACCGCGCCGAAGGTGCTGGCGGGCCTGTTCCAGATCGTGCAGACGCTGTTCGAGGTGACGATCCGCAAGGACAGCGCGCCGGTGTGGAACCCCGGCGTCGAGTTCTACCGCATCGAGCGCGGCGGCGAGCTCGTCGGCCAGTTCTACCTGGACCCGTCGGCGCGCAGCGGCAAGCGCGGCGGCGCGTGGATGGACGACGTGCGCGCGCGCTGGCTGCGCCCCGACACCGGACGGCTGCAGACGCCGGTGGCGCACCTGGTGTGCAACTTCGCGGAAGGCGCGGCCGGCAAGCCGCCGCTGCTCACGCATGACGACGTGATCACGCTGTTCCACGAGTTCGGGCACGGCCTGCACCACATGCTCACCCGCGTGAACGAGCACGAGGTGTCGGGCATCAGCGGCGTGGAATGGGACGCCGTGGAGCTTCCCAGCCAGTTCATGGAGAACTTCTGCTGGGAATGGGCGGTGCTGCGCCACATGACCTCGCACGTGGACACCGGCGCGCCACTGCCGCGCGAGCTGTTCGACAAGATGCTGGCCGCCAGGAACTTCCAGAGCGGCCTGGCGACGCTGCGCCAGATCGAATTCGGCCTGTTCGACATGCTGCTGCACGAGGAGCACGACCCGCGCAGCGACTTCATGCCGCTGCTGGCCCGGGTGCGCGCCGAGGTGGCCGTCATCCAGCCGCCCGCGTTCTCGCGCACGGCGCACACTTTCAGTCACATCTTCGCGGGCGGGTACGCCGCGGGTTACTACAGCTACAAGTGGGCCGAGGTCCTGAGCGCCGACGCCTATGCCGCCTTCGAGGAGACGGCCGACGAAAATGGCTTGCCAAGCGTCGAGACCGGGCGAAAATACCGGCAGGCGATCCTCGAGGCCGGCGGAAGCCGCCCGGCGATCGAATCGTTCAAGGCCTTCCGCGGGCGCGAGCCCACGCTGGACGCGCTCTTGCGCCACCAGGGCATGGCCTGAAGAAAGAGTTGTTGGTCGAGAGGACCGAGAGGACGACAAAGATGCAGCTGGCCCGCCGGACATTGGCCCTCGTTGCCGCAGCCGCCGCCGTTTTCCTGGCGGCGGGAGCGCATTTCGATGCAAGCGCGCAACAGATCTACAAGATCGTGGGGCCGGACGGGCGCATCACCTTCTCGGACAAGCCGCCGGCGGATCCCAGCGTGAAGGCGACCACGGCCTCGGTCGTGCCGCTCAACGGCGGCGCGAACCTGGCGGGCTTGCCGTTCGAGCTGCGCCAGGCCGCCGCCCGCTACCCCGTGACGCTCTACTCGTCGCCCGGGTGCCAGACCTGCGCCACCGGCCGCACGCTGCTCATGTCGCGCGGCATTCCGTTCGCCGAGCGCACCATCGCCAGCAAGGAAGACTCCGAAGCGCTCACGCGCCTGTCCGGCACCAGCAACGTCCCCGTCCTCACCATCGGCGCGCAGCACCTGCGGGGCTTCTCCGACGCGGAGTGGACGTCGTTCCTCGACGCGGCCGGCTACCCGAAGACGTCGCAGCTGCCGCCGTCGTATGTGCCGGCAGCCGCCACCCCGCTGGTCGCGGTCGACAACACGCCCGCGGCGGCGCAACAAAGGCCGGCGGGTACGCGCGCGGACGCCGCGCCCCAGCAGCCGTCCGAGCCGGCGCCTGAAAACCCGGCGGGCATCCGCTTCTAGAACACCAGCGTCTTCACGCCGGAGGCCGTGCCGAGCAGGCAGACGGCCGCCTTCTGGTGCGCGAACACGCCCACGGTGACGACACCGGGCCACTGGTTCACGTCGTTCTCGAAGGCGAGCGGGTCGCGGATCGAAAGGCCACCCACATCGAGGATCTGCTGGCCGTTGTCCGTGACCAGCGGCGCACCGTCCTTCAGCCGCAGCTTGGCGCTGCCGCCCATCGCGGCGAACTGTCGCGCGATGCGCTGCGCCGCCATCGGGATGACCTCCACCGGGACCGGGAACTTGCCGAGCGCGTCCACGAGCTTGCTTTCGTCGGCGATGCAGACGAAGCGCCTGGACTGCGCCGCGACGATCTTCTCGCGCGTGAGGGCTGCGCCACCGCCCTTGATCATGAAGCCCCGGTGGTCGATCTCGTCGGCGCCGTCGATGTAGACCGACAGCGACTCGACCTCGTTCGAATCGAACACGCGGACGCCGATGGCGCGCAGCTTCTCGGTGGACGCGACGGAACTGGAAACGGCGCCGGGGATGCGGTCCTTGATGGACGCCAGCGCCTCGATGAACTTGTTGACCGTGGAGCCGGTGCCCACCCCGACGATCTCGCCGGGGACGACGTACTGCAGCGCGGCCTGCCCGACGAGGGCCTTCAATTCATCCTGTGTCATATCATCGATTATCACCATGTCCCTGCTGCCCTATTCGCTCGCCCGCCCCTTCCTCTTCGGCCTCGACCCGGAGGTCGCGCACGAACTCACGCTGCACTCGCTGGCGATGGTGCAAGGCACGCCGCTCAAGTGGGCGTACAGCAATGCCTTCGTCGACGACCCCATCACGCTTGCGGGCCTGACCTTCCCTAATCGCGTCGGCCTCGCCGCGGGCCTGGACAAGAACGCGCGCTGCATCGACGGGCTGGGCGGCATCGGCTTCGGCTTCATCGAAGTGGGCACCGTCACGCCCAAGCCGCAGCCCGGCAACGCGAAGCCGCGCATGTTCCGCCTGCCGCAGGCCAACGCGCTGATCAACCGCCTGGGCTTCAACAACGACGGGCTTGCCGCGTTCGTCTCGAACGTCAAGCGCTCGTCCTTCCGCAGCAAGGGCCGCATCCTGGGGCTGAACATCGGCAAGAACGCCGCGACGCCCATCGAGGACGCAACCAGCGACTACCTCACCTGCCTCGAAGGCGTCTACCCGCACGCCGACTACGTCACGGTGAACATCTCCAGCCCCAATACCGCCAACCTGCGCTCGCTGCAGTCCGACGAAGCCCTCGATGCGTTGCTCGGCGCGGTCGCCGCCCGGCGAGCGGCGCTGGCCAAGTCACAAGGGCGCTGGGTGCCGATCTTCGTCAAGATCGCCCCGGACCTCGACGAAACCCAGGTCGGCGTGATCGCGGCGACGCTCAAGCGCCACGGCATGGACGGCGTCATCGCCACCAACACCACCATCGCGCGCGATGCGGTCAAGGGCCTGCCCCATGCCGAGGAAGCCGGCGGCCTGAGCGGCGCGCCCGTGCGCGACGCGAGCAACCGCGTCATCGCGCAATTGCGCGCCGCGCTCGGCAAGGGCTTTCCCATCATCGGCGTGGGCGGTGTGATGAGCGCGAAGGACGCCGTCTCGAAGATCGAGGCCGGCGCCGACGTCGTGCAGATCTACACGGGCCTGATCTACCGGGGCCCGGACCTGGTGAACGAGGTCGCGCGGGCCCTCAAGGGCCGTCAGAAGGCGTAGGTCGCGCCGGCCTTGGCGGTGTAGCTACGCCCCGGCGCCGGCTCGTAGAAGCGGCCGTTGCCTTCGTTCACGATGACGGAGCCCGCGTAGCGCCGGTCGAAGAGGTTGTCGACACGCGCGCCCGCCTCCAGCGTCCACCGCCCCGCACGCATGCGGTAGCCCGCATGCAGCGCGGCTGTCGTGAATGCGGGTGCGGCGTCGCTGTTGGCGTCGTTCACCCACACACGGCTTGAACGCCGCACTTCCGCGCCGCCCCGCCAGCCGAAGGCCGGCTGCCACGCCGCCTCGACGGCGGTGAACGACCGGGCGATGCCGGGAATGCGGTTGCCCGCGGGGATCACGAGCGTCGGCGTCGTGCACGGCGCCGCCACGCAGGTCGCGAAGGCATCCCGGTAGCGCGCATCCAGCCAGGTCTGTGCGATCTGCAGCTTCCAGTCGCCGCTGCGGATGGCGGCACCGAGCTCGACGCCGCGCCGCCGCGTGGCTCCGGCGTTCTGGAACGTGCTGCGCCCACCGCTGTTGGTCTGCGTCACGATCTCGTCGCGCGTGCGCGTCTCGAACACGGCGGCATTCCATTCGAAATTCCAGAGCGCTTCGGCCCCGCTGCGGCCCTTCAGGCCGGCCTCGAGGTTGTCGCTGTGCGAAGGCTTCAGCGCAAAGTTCAGGCCCGCTGCGCCGCTGGGCCGGTAGGCCAGCTCGTTGGCCGTCGGCGTCTCGAAGCCGCGCCCGAAGGCCGCATAGGCATGCAGGCGCGGCGATACCGCGAACAGCGCTGCGAACGCCGGCAATGTCGCACCGTAGCGCAGGCTCCCGCTGTCGTCGCCGTTCGTGCCCGCGACGTAGTGGTCGCGCGACCCGAAACGCACGGAACTGCGCCGCACGCCGGCCGTCACGCTCCAGCGGTCGGAGGGCTTCCACACGCCTTGCAGGTACGGGTCGATGCTCGTCACGCGGTTGTCCTCATCGCGCCGCAGCGCGCCTTGCACGCCCAGCGCCGTGCCGGCGAAGTTCTGCCAGCCCTGGCGGTGCTCGCGCAGCGTTTCGTACGACAGGCCGGCTACGAGCTGCAGGGCCGTGCCGTGCGCGTGCGTCCAGCGCAGGTCGGTGCCCGCGTATTCGCGCTGGAGGCCAATGACGCCGCCGGGATGCAAGGCGTTGCCTTGCGCGGCGACGGGGATGGCCTGGTACTGCACGGTGTGCCGCTCGCCGATCCATGCGGCGATTCGCACCGCATCGGCCGCTCCCAGCTTCGCTTCGTGCGTCCCGCCGGCCTGCTGCTGGCGCACCGTCTTGCGCGTGTCGAAGGCCAGCGCCGACGGATCGACGCCGCGCGGCGCCGCCTCGAACTGCGCACGGGTGAGTCCCAGCGGATCGTCCGCCTTCACGTCCACCGCGTTCGCCACGAAAGTCCAGCTGCGGCCTTCGGCCGGCTTCCAGTCCAGCCGCGCATTGCCGACGTCGCGCGTGACCGCCGAATGCGCCCGCCAGCCGTCGAGCGACATGTGGCTGGCACTGAAGACGTATCCAATGTCTCCGCTGGCGCCGCTTACGCGCAGGCCCGGGCGCGAAAGGCCGAAGCTGCCGCCGACGTAAGTCGCCGTCGCACGCGGCTCGCCTTGCCCCGGTTGCGTCGTCACCTGCACGACCCCGCCGGAAGAATTGCCGTACAGCACGGAGAAAGGCCCGCGCAGCACGTCGAGCTGCCCCACCGAGGACGGGTCGATGTGCGACAGCTGCCCCTGGCCGTCGGGCATGGTCGCCGGAATGCCGTCGACGTACAGCCGCACGCCGCGCACGCCGAAGGTCGAACGCGCGCCGAAGCCTCGGATGGACAGCTGCAGGTCCTGCGCGTAGTTCTGCCGGTCGCGCACCGCGAGGCCGGGCACGGTGGCGAGCGATTCGGACAGGTTGATCTCCGGCCGCGCAGCCGAGCGCGCGTCGTCGCCATCGATCACCGACACCGAAGCCGGCACGTCGAAGGGATTCGCGGCCGTGCGCGTGGCGGTCACCGTGACGGGCGGCAGCACCTGCGCAACGACGCTCGCAGGCAGCGCCAGCGCCCAAGCGATGCGTTCAAACGAGGTCGAGGACATGCTCGCCGATCGCCAAAGCGCTGGTCAGGCCCGGCGACTCGATGCCGAAGAGGTTTACCAGCCCTTGCACACCGTGCAGCGCCGGGCCGTCGATGCGGAAGTCGGGCGCGGCCTCGCCCGGGCCGTAGATTTTGGGCCGCACGCCGCTATAGCTCGGTTGCAGCGCGCCGTCGGGCAGCGCCGGCCAGTAGCGCCGCACTTCCGCGTAGAAGCCGTCGGCCCGCTTCGGGTCCACGGCGTAGTCGATCTCCTGCGGCGTGCGGGCCGCGAGCCATTCCAGGTCGGGGCCGAACTTCGCCTGCCCGCCCAGGTCGAGCGTGAGGTGCACACCCAGCCACGCATCGGCCGGCGCGGGGTAGATCAGGCGCGAGAACGGCGCCTTGCCGGCGAGGCTGTAGTAATTGCCCTTGGCGAAATGCTCGCGCGGGATCGCCGAAGGCGGCAGGCCGGCGAAGCGGCGCGCCAGCGCGCACGCATGCAGCGACGCGGAGTTGACGAGGATGGGCGCGGCGATCTCCGAGCCGTCGGCCATGCGGACCACGTGCGGTTCGCCGTCGTGGCCGAGCACGGCCGAATCGACGGCGGAGCCCAAAGCGACGAAGCCGCCTGCACGCTCCAGGTCGCCCTGCAGCGCCAGCATCAGCGCGTGGCTGTCGACGATGCCGGTCGTCGGCGACGACAGCGCAGCCACGCATTGCAGCGCGGGCTCCGCGGCCCTGGCCTGCGCGGCATCGATACGCTCCACGGGCACGCCGTTCGCCGCGGCGCGCGCCAGCAGCGCGTCCAGGCCCTTCGCCTCTTCCGGGCTGTTCGCCACGACGAACTTGCCGCAGTTGCGGTGCGGCACGCCGTGCGTGGCGCACAAGGCGTAGAGCATCTCCTTGCCGCGCACGCACAGGCGCGCCTTGAGCGAGCCGGGTGTGTAGTAGAGCCCCGCGTGGATCACCTCACTGTTGCGCGAACTCACCCCCTGGCCGATGGCCGTTTCGGCTTCGCAGACGATGGTTTCATGGCCGGCCTGCGCCAAGGCGCGTGCGACGGCCAACCCCACCACGCCCGCCCCGACGACGAGTGCCCCTATGCGATCCATCAGAGGCGCCGCGGGTCCGTTTCGAGCAGCATCGCCAGCAGCGAGCGAAGGTCCGCCTTGAGCCTGGCGGCGCGCGGCGTCAGCTCGAGCGTGGCTTCGTCCATGTACAGCTTGCGATTGATCTCGACCTGGATGCTGTGGCGGTGGTGCGCGGGGTCGGCGTGCCGCCGCACGAGTTCCACGCCCTTGTACGGATGGTTGTACGAGGCGCTGTAGCCCAGTGCCTCCAGGTGCGCACAAATCTTCTTCGACAGGCGCGGGTCGGCGGTCGTACCCTCGCGGTCGCCGATGACAAAGTCGGCATGGACCAGGCCGGGATAGTCGGTGGAGAACGGCGCCGACACCGCGGGCATCGAATGGCAGTCGATGTGGATGCACCAGCCGTGGCGGCGATGCGCCGCGTCGATGGCCTTGCCGACGGCTTCGTGAAACGGCCGCCAGCAGTTCTCGATGCGCGCCTCGACCTCCGCCGCCGTGAGCTTGCGCGAGTAGATCGGCACGCCGCTGTCCGTGATGCGCCAGATCAGCCCCTTGCCGAGCCTCACCTTCGCG